>NZ_JBAPRN010000268.1:0-3989 GCF_049281135.1 Mycobacterium sp.
CGGATTGCCGGTCCACAGCGCAGACCCGGTCAGATCGAAGAACGTCACGCCGTCCACACCGTCGACGCTGATGACGTACTCCCACTGCGGGTCGTCGACATCGGCGATGATCACGTGGTGCGGGGTCGGTGTCTCCGCCGAGGAGCTTGCGTGTCGAGGCGTGAAAGACCCACGCCCAGCGAATAATTCGGCCTGGTCGGCGGCGAACTCGCGAACTGACCCGTACACCATCCGGATATTGCCGGCGGCGTCGCGACGGCGCGGATCGCCGAAGTGTGGCAGCCACTTGACCCAGTCCCACTTGCTCATGTCGGACGTGACCACGATCATCTGTAGGTGGTCAGGCCCGTGTGAGAAGGCCAGCTGGAGGAGCAGCGCGCGCATGGCGCCCAGCGTCTGCTCGCGGTTACCGACCAGCGCGTACCACGGCTCGACCAGCAGCGACACCATCTTCGGCAGGTTGTAGATGACGCTCTGGTAGCGACCGAATTCCTGCAGTGCCTTACCCGTCACCGGCTCGAGTTCGATATCGGTCGGCATGTTCTGCGGCTCGCCCCAGGTCACCTCGGGACGGGTCATGCCCACCCCGATGCGGGCGACACCGAAGTTGAGGTCCTTGCCATCGGGCTTGCGCTCCCACATCCGGGGTGAGCCCACCGCCGCCGCCAGCGTCGTCGGGTCCGGGTGGAACCAGCGGTAGTTGGCGTCCATGCTGTCGGCCGACTCGTTCGCGGTCTCCCGCAGCATGTCCAGCATCAGCATGAACTGGGCGCGCATCGCGTCCAGCTTCGGCCGGCTCATCTGCTGCTGGCCACCGAAACGGCCACCGAACATCATCATGGCGACGCCACCGATCATGAAGATCGGGAAGATCGAGCCGGCGCCGAGAAACATCCGCGAGCCATTGGCGACGGTCATGCCGACCATGCCGACCAGCAAGCCGACCACCAGCACGCCGACCACGATCAGCCACCACGGCTTACCTTCGGGCGGCGGGACACTCAGCGGTGTTGGAAGGACGATGTTCTCCGGCCTGACGGCAGGCGCCCGTTCGGGCGTTGGGCGTGCGAAACCTTGCTTCACTTGGGTACCACTAACTCTGCGGGGTTCATATCGGTCGGAAGGGTGTCATGACGCACCAACGCATCGGCGCGAGATAATGCGGGGCCCGGTGCCAGCAGGCGCAACGCGACCCACGGCGCCGGCGACGGCTTGGCCGTCAGCCCCAGTGCGGAGCGGGAATCACGAGTGTTCTCCACGCCGAAGCGCGCACCGGAACTCGTGAGCCACCAGAGGGATTCGGACGTGCTCGCCCCCGGGTCATTGCCCGTGACGACGACCCAATTGCCGTAATCGGGGCCGAAGAAGACGTGATCGGCTTCGCGGCCCGAGGAGTCCGCCTTGACCAGCGACACGACCTTGTCGGTCGAGCCGTTGGGCACCGGAATCGTCGGCCCGGATATCACCTGGATGCGAGCCCGTTCCTCACCGGCGGTCTTCTGCCACCACCAGCACGTCGCGGGATTCTCTTTCAGGTCGATCGGATTGAGTGGGGCGTCGGGGTAGGCCGACAGGTCCAGCCCGTTGATGACCGGCATCTTCGCCAACGACGCGGGGGCCACCACCACCGGCGAGTTGCCCGCCGGGGTGCCGGCGTTCTGCAGGATCTGCGCGACGAGCGAATTGACCGTCTGCACTCCGTCGGCCAGTACCACTGAATACTGTTGCGGCCCACTGATTTGCGGCGTCACGATCACGGTTCCGATCGGCCCGGGTGCATTGGTGAACGCCGCGGGTTGGCCGGCGCCCGGGACCCTGGGCACCGTCAACTCGGGGCCGACGGGCAACGAGTCGTACAGCGCGCGGCTCATCGGGTGCGCCTGGCTGACGTGCTCCGGGGTCAAGCCAAGCGGCAGCAATACCGCGCGGTTGGCCGAGTCGATGCGCGACCGACGACCCTGCCGTACCACGTAGGTGTCCTTCTCGTACCTGAGAACCACGGCTTCGGACTCGTTCAGCACGTGGCGGCGGTTCGACAAGTCGGGCGTGCCGTCGATCACGGTGACCGTCACCGGCGGCGCAGCAATGCCGGCCGTCGGTGTCACCGAGTCGCACACCAGCCACGACGATGTCGCCGGGGTCGTCGGGGTGAACTCCGACGGTGCGCCGGGGATGCCGACCAACGGCCCGTGCGGCTGCTCGGCGATCTGGCTCCCCCGCACCTTGTGCGGGTTGTCTGCGCGCCCAGCGATCAGCCGGGCGGATGCCAGGTTCAGCGCGGGATAGATCTTGTCGCCGACCCGGACATACAGTGCACCCGAGTCACGGTCGGCGATGATCGGTGTGTCGTTCAGCTGCCCGGAGGGGCTGATGAAGGAGTACAGCAAGGCGCCGAGGCAGATCACCAGGGCGGCCGATATCGACGCCACCACGGCCAGCGTTTGGCGCCGGCCGGGTTCGATTTCCATCCGAACCCGCCAGCGAGTCAACGCCATAGCGGTACGACGGGCCAGGAACTGGTAACCGGTTACCTGGGTCCGGGTGGACAGTCCGAGGCCGTAGCCCGAACCCCGCTGCTGGTCACCAGCCATTTTTGCTTATGCTCCCAGTCGATCGAGCGCCTGAATGCTGTGTAGTCCCACGATTCACACGGATAACGGTAGGGCACCCCAGGCGACCTCGCCAGGCGAATGTTTGGACGCGGCCGCTATTTGCGTACACGCCAGTAGTGGTTTGCGCCACAGAGCCAGTCACCTGCCATTGATTAGGTGGGAAGAAATGGAAGAAATCGTCGCTGCGCATCGTACGGCCCGGAGCAAACCCAGCTCACAGAACAGTCGACGCCGAGGTGAACAGTCGGGTCGCATCGAGGACATCTCAACAAGCAAGATGTCGGTATGAGCCGATTGGCGCCGTCGTTGGTCGAACTTGCGGCTCGATTCGGGATCGCCACCGACTACGAAGATTGGAGCGGTCGCCGAGTTGGCGTCCCGGAAAGCACATTGATTGCAGTGCTGGCCGCGCTCGGCATCCCCGCCGCTGACGAGGCGGAACGCAACGCGGCGCGGATTGTGCACGAACGCGCGCACTGGTCGCGCGCCCTACCGCCGACCATCCTGAGCCAGGCCGGCACGCAGACCACGTTCTGGGTGCACGTAACCCACGGTCAGCCGGCCGAGGTGTGGGTGGTGCTCGAAGATGGGACCGTTCGCACCGGGATACGCCAGGTCGACAATTTCACCCCACCGTTCGAGCTGGACGGATGCCGGATCGGCGAAGCGAGCTTTGTGCTGCCCGACGACCTGCCGCTGGGCTATCACCGGGTGCATCTGCGCTCCGGCGACGACGTGGCCAGCGCCGCGGTGATCGTGACGCCGGCCTGGCTTGGCGTGCCCCAGCGCCTCGGCGCTCGTCGCACCTGGGGATTGGCCACGCAGTTATATAGCGTCCGGTCCCGCCAGTCCTGGGGTGTCGGCGACCTCACCGATCTCGTTGATCTTGCAGTGTGGTCGGCGGCGGTTTACGGCGCCGGTTACGTGCTGGTCAATCCGTTGCACGCGGCGGAGCCGACCTCTCCTATGGAGCCGTCGCCGTATCTGCCGACGTCGCGCCGCTTCGTCAACCCGCTGTATCTGCGCGTCGAGGCCATTCCGGAATTCGCCGACCTGCGTAAACGCAGCCGGGTGCGGCGATTGCGCCGAGATTTGCAACATCGCGTGGCCGCGCTGGACTCCATCGACCGCGACGCCGCCTGGAAGGCCAAGCGGGCGGCGCTGAAACTCGTCTACCGGGTGCCACGAACTGCCGGCCGCGAACTGGCGTACGCGGCATACCGCGACCGCGAGGGCGTTGCGCTCGATGACTTCGCCACCTGGTGCGCACTGGCCGAGGAGTACGGCGGCGACTGGCACCGGTGGCCCGAGTCGGTGCAGCATCCCGGCGCTGACGGCGTCGCAGACTTCGTCGCGGGGCATGGAGCGGCGGTGGAT
>NZ_JBAPRN010000269.1:0-4417 GCF_049281135.1 Mycobacterium sp.
CCCTCGGCCAGCGTCTCGGTGGCGATGTCGGCCCGCGGCAGCAGCACCCGGTTCACCGGATCGAAAATACTGTCGTAGTCCGGGAATTCGTCCAGCAGACCCAGCGACGATTGCTCACCGGAAGGCACCAGCTCGGGGCTGATTCCGAACGCGCGCACCCGGTCGGCGGTCGATTCACCGACGCAGGCGATCTTCACGCCGGAGAACGCGCGGGCGTCGAGACCGAACTCGCCGAACTTTTCCCACACCGCGCGCACCGCGTTGGTGGAGGTGAACACGACCCACTGGTAGCGGCCGTCGACCAGACCCTTGACCGCGCGTTCCATCTGCGCGGGGCTGCGCGGTGGTTCGACGGCGATGGTCGGCACCTCGATCGGCAGCGCGCCGTGCGCGGTCAGCCGCTCGCTCATCTCGCCGGCCTGGTCCTTGGTCCGCGGCACCAGCACGGTCCAGCCGTACAGGGCGCGACTCTCCCACCAGTTCAGCTTGGCCCGGTTGGCCACCGTCTTGCCGATGGTCACGACTACCGGCGACGGCGCGGCGCCATCCGCGTTGACGAGCAGGTTCGAATCGGTCAGTCCGCCTAGCGTCGACTCCACCGAGCGCTGCGCGCAGGTGGTCCCTGACGAAGTCACCACGCATGGGGTGGTGTCGGCCAGGCCGTACTCGATCAGCGTGCGGGCCGCGTCGGCCACGTGCGAGGACGTGGCCTGCAGGATCAGCGGGCCCGGCCCGGCAGCCAAAGCGCCCCAGTCCACGTCGCCGCGCACGTCGGCAACGGTGTGCGACGAGCCGAGCGGCAGCCCGGCGTAAGTCGGCACCGCGTCGCTGGCGGACAGGCCCGGCACGATCTCGAAGTGCAGGTGGCTGCGCGCCACGGTGTTCACCTCGGTGATCACCGAGTCCACCGACAGCGGGTCGCCGGCCACCAGGCGCACCACATCGGCCCCGGTGCGGGCCTCGGTGAGCAGTGTCTTGGCCACCTCGGCCGGGTCGCCCAAAGCGGGCCGGATGTCGGGTCCCACCGACACCACCGCGGCGGGTTGTTCGTCGGTGCCAGTCCCCGCTGCGTCCTCGCTGGCTCCGCCAACCGACGGTGCGGCCGGCTCGGCCGCCGCAGGTCCGGATACCGGCGGCAGATCCTTGCCGATCAACGCCAGCACCGGTTCGGGCACGTCGGGGTCAATGAACACCAGGGGAGCATTCGCCAATACCGAAGCGGCCCGTGTCGTCAGCAGAGCCGGGTCGCCAGGACCCGAGCCCACGAACATGATGCGGCCGGGCCTCGGCTTACGCCCTCGCGTCGTCATCGTCGCTCCTACCTCGTTCTCGCGCGCGACGTCATTGCCGCGCACTCGACATGACTTCCCGTGCGCCCAAGTCGAACAGCTCGGCGGCCACCGAGAGCCCGAGCTCTCGTGCCCGATCCGGACTGCCGATACCGGACGCGCGGATCACGTCGGATCCGTCGAGCGCCGCCACGCAACTGCGAAGCGACAGCTCCTCGAAGACACGGCCGTCTTCGTCGATGGACTCGACCACCTCAGCGATCGCCCCCACCGGCGCGGAACAACCCGCCTCCAGTTCGGCGAGCAGGGCGCGCTCGGCGGTGACGGCCGCGCGGGTGTCGGCGTCGTCCAGCTCTGCCAGCAGTGCTGCCAGCCGGGAATCCCCGGCGCGGCACTCCAACGCGAGCGCCCCTTGAGCCGGCGCCGGCAACATCTGTACCGGCTCCAGCGTCTCGGTTACGTCGTCGAGACGTCCCAGTCGGGTCAGACCCGCCCGAGCAACCACGATCGCGTCCAAATCACCCCTGCTTACCCTGTTCAACCTGGTGTCTAGGTTGCCTCGTAGGGGGCGAATTTCCAAACCGAGACCCAGTGCTCTAAGCTGCGCGGCCCGCCGGGGCGATGAAGTGCCCACGATTGCGCCCGCCGGCAGCTCTCCCAGCACTAACCCGTCGCGGGCTACCAGCGCGTCGCGGGCGTCTTCGCGCGGCGGGATGGCGGCGATCACGAATCGCGGGTCCTCGGCCGTCGGCAAGTCCTTGTACGAGTGAACCGCCATATCGACCTGGCCGGCGTCGATGGCTTCCCTGAGCGCCGCGGTGAAGACACCGACCCCGATGTCGGCGATCGGCTCGGAAGATTGGTCGCCCTCGGTGCTGATGATCACCAGTTCGGCCTCGTGACCATTGGCCAGCAACGCATCTCGAATGGCGCCGGCCTGGGTGGTGGCCAGCAAACTGCCACGGGTACCTATCCGGATCACGTCGACCAAGCGGTTACTCAGCGGAATCTGTTGGTACAGCGGGCAATTCGCCCGCAGTGGCGACCGCGTCAACAGCGGTCTGGTCGAGCTCGAAGAGCTCGCGCAATGCCTCGGCATAGCTGTCGCCGCCGGGAGCGCTGGCCAACTGCTTGATGCGCACCGTGGGTGCGTGCAGCAACTTGTCGACGACGCGGCGCACGGTCCGGGCGACCTCGTCGCGATAGGTGGCCTCCAGGCCAGGCAGTCGGTGGTCCAGGCGCAGCAGTTCGGCCTCGACGACGTCGGCGGCCCGCTGGCGCAGCGCGGTGACCGTCGGGGTGACCTCGGCCATCCGCTGACCGGCCAGGTAGGTCGCGACTTCGGCGGCGACGAGGTGACGCGCGGCCTCGGCGTCGGCTGCGGCTGCCCGCGCCGACGGTTCGCGCTGCAAGCGGTCCATGTCGACCACCCAGACGCCGGGCAGCCCGGACACCGCGGGGTCGACGTCGCGCGGCATGCCCAGATCGCAGATCACCAGCGGCCGGTTGGTTACGTCGCGACGGCCAGTGGCCAGCGCGTTGTGCACGTCGGCCAGCGACACCACCGGGCGTACCGCCCCGGTGCAGCTGACCACGACGTGGGCGTCGGCCAGCGCGGTGGCCAGGTTGTCCATGCTCAAAGCCTCAGCAGCGGCACCGGATTCGCGGATTTTGCGAGCCAGCCGCTGCGCCCGGGGCAGCGAGCGGTTGACGACGTAGACCTGGTCGATGCCGGCCCGGGTCAGGTGGGCTGCCGACAGGGCGCCCATCGCTCCGGCGCCGACGACGACGGCGGTCTTGCCTCGCAGGCCACCCAATCTGGTGTCGGCCATGCCGAGTGCGACCGAGACGACGGAGGCGCCTGCGGCGTCGATGCCGGTTTCGGAATGCACGCGTTTGCCGACGGCCAGCGCACGCTGGGCCAGCTCGTGCAGCACGCGGCCGACGGTGTGGTTGGACTCGGCGGCGGCGTAGGCGCGACGGACCTGGCCGAGCACCTGCGCCTCGCCGACCACGGCCGAGTCCAGCCCGCTGGCCACGGCGAACAGATGCTCGACGGCGGCCTCGCTGTAGCGGACGTAGGCGTATTTGGTGAGGTCAGGGACCGTCATCCCGGAACGCTCGGCGAGCACCTGGCCGATGGCCGACAGGCCGCCGTGGAAGGCGTCGACGACCGCATACACCTCGACGCGGTTGCAGGTCGAGAGCACCATGGCCTCGGTCACCAGCGGCGACTGCAGGATCTGGTCGACGATCTTGACTTGCTCGGATTCGTCGGTGCTGAGCTGTTCCAGAACGGAGACCGGCGCGCTGCGGTGCGACACACCGAAGAGCAGGACGCTCACGGCTGAATCACCTGGCCTGCTCCCTTGCTAACACCGGTGAATTGACTGGTTTCCACCGTAGACGGTTACCTGATGGGCCACCAAATTTACGACGAAGTCACCCGCTAGCAAGATCCTTGCGCAGCCGGGGCTCGTCGAGTTCCCAGTAGCTGTGTTCGCGGCCGTCGAGCAGGACCACCGGCAGTCGGTCGCCGAACTCTGCTCGTAGCGCGCTGTCGCCTTTGTCCGCTTCGGCGTCGACGTCGGTGGTCGACAGATCGAAGTCCAGTTCTTCGGCGAGCTGCTTCAGCTGCGCGTGCACCCCCTCGCAGATCGTGCAGCCGGCGCGGGTCAGCAGCTGGACGTGACGGCGGCTCATGGCTCCAGTGTTGCAGTTCGGTTCATTCGCAGAGGTTTTGGATGGTTGTAGCGGTTGCATTCGCAGCGTCATGCGCGCGATCATTTCGGTCGCTGGCGAGGCCCATCGGTTACGCGCTCTGGGTCCATTACTGTTCGCCGGCAGGGCTGTAACGATTGCAATGGTGAATACCGGACCCGGTGATCAGCGATACCATCGCAGCATGTCGGAATATCCGCCAAGGGGGCCTTCTGCCGCGAACGGTCCGAGTGAGTACCCGGCCGCGCCGAGCGGATTTCCTGGCGCTGCGGTTGGATCGCCCGTATGGCCATCACCGTCGCGCGGGCCCTCCCGCTGGCCAACGTTCCTCGCCTTGGCGCTCGCGCTTGTCGCTTCAGGCCTGGCGATTGTTGGGTGGTTTCGCCCCTCACCGACCGCGCCCGCTC
>NZ_JBAPRN010000270.1:0-3808 GCF_049281135.1 Mycobacterium sp.
CAGCATGGTGTAAAACTGAGTCTCCTTGCCGGTGTCGGCTGACGGGTCGGTAAGAGCCGCTTTGAAACTCACGCCGTCCAACGGCTTCTGCGGGACGCCCTTCACGGTGTCCGGCGGTTGGATGTTCAGCAGGTCGTAGACGGTCGGGGTGACGTCACAGACGTTGACGTAGTTGTCCCGGACCTCACCGTGCGCCGCAATCGCTTTGGGCCACGAGACAATTGCGGTGTCGGCGATACCACCCTCATGCGAGGCGTACCTCTTGTAGAGCTTATAGGGCGTGTTGAAGGCCATCGCCCAACCAATCGGGTAGTGGTTGTAGGTCTGCGGCCCCCCGAGATGGTCGAACATCTTCATGCTCTCTTCAACGGTGTCGATGTAGGCGTTGAAGAACTTGCCCTCGTTCACCGATCCGTTGGGACCGCCTTCACCACTGGCGCCGTTGTCGGAGATCACCACGATGAGGGTGTTGTCCAGCTGTCCGGATTCCTCGAGATAGTCCAGAATCCGGCCGATCTGGGCGTCGGTGTAGCTGAGGAAACCGGCGAACACCTCGGCCATCCGGCTGAACAATCGTTTCTCTTCGTCGTTGAGTGTGTCCCACGGCCGGACCGTGTCCTGCAGCGGCCACGGCTGACCGTCGGGTCCCTTGACGTCGAGATAGGGGTTGACCGGCGATAGTTCGGTGTCTTGTGGCACGATGCCCATCGACTTCTGCCTGTCCAGCACGATCTCCCGGTAGCGCTCATAGCCCATGTCGAACTTGCCGGCGTAACGGTCCGCCCACTCCTGGAACACATGATGTGGCGCATGGCCGGCGCCGGGGCACACGTAGCTGAACCACGGCTTGTCGGGTGCTATCACCTTGGCGTCGCGAATGAACTCAATTGTCTTGTCCGCGATGTCTTTCGACAGGTGGTAGCCGTCCTCCGGGGTGCCGGGCGGATTCACTGGATGGTTGTCGTACACCAGGTCCGGATACCACTGGTCGGTCTCGCCACCCATGAATCCGTAGAAGCGTTCGAAGCCGCGCGAGGTTGGCCAGTGCCGTTTCGTCGACGCCAGGTTGGACTCTTCGAGTGGCGTCAGATGCCACTTGCCGACGCAGTAAGTGTTGTAGCCCTGTTCGGCCAAGACCTCAGACAGCAACGCGGTTTCGAACGGGATGCGGCCGTTGGAATTGGGGAAGCCTTCGGTGAACTCTTCGATCATCGCCATGCCGACCGTGGTGGCGTTGCGACCGGTCAGCAGCGACGCTCGGGTCGGAGAGCACAGGGCCGTGGTGTGGAACTGCGACAGTCGCACGCCGCGCTCGGCGATGCGCGTCATGGCCGGCATCTCCACCAGTCCGCCGAAGCAGTCCCACGTCGCGATGCCGGTGTCGTCCCACACCAGATAAAGGACGTTGGGCGCACCCTCCGGTGCGGTCGGCGCAGCGAATGGACCCCAATCCGGTTCCGAATCACGGATATCCAGTTCGATCTTGCCGTTGAACTCGGTAGCCATTGCTGGCCTCACTCTCGTAGTGGACCTCCAGGATTCCGGATGCAGAGTACACCGCTGCGCCGAACTGTCGGCCAACATCGCAATGACGAACAGTCACGCCGCCGCACACCGCTGAACACGGGTCGTCATTTCCGCGCACGGCGATTCGAGTTCGGCCGAGACTGCTCACGCAGCAACGTGATACCAGTGACCCAGTCGTGCGGATCGGGCTCGTGACACCCACGGCGACAGCAAACCGTAGACTGCCTATCTAACGCATCCTCGCGCCGTAGCCTTTCGCCGATCGACACCGGTCGGCGTATGCGCTGAACCACCTGGAGAGTAATGGACAACCGGTTCTTACCAGTGGTCGTCGGCGCGGTCATGCTCGCGCTCGGACTGACGCTCACCATCGCAGACTTCCGCCGCGCCGCTACCGTGCGACGCCCACTGCTGGTTGCCTTGATCTGCCAATCGCTGATCTTGCCGGTGCTGTGCCTGCTGATCGCCGAGGCGCTGCACCTGACGCCCAACCTGGCCGTCGGGCTGATGCTGATGGCCGCGACGCCGGGCGGGATGTTGGCAAACCTCGTCAGTCACCTCGCCGATGGCGACCTGGCGCTCAATCTCACGCTCACCGCGATCAACGCGGTGCTGTCGATATTCGCCATACCCGCGATACTCGCGTTCTCGCTGTCGTGGTTTCTCGGCGAAGGGCGTTTCATCCCACTGCAATTCGACAAGTTCTTCACGGTGTTCGCAATGGTGCTGATACCTGTCGCAATCGGCGTTGCGATCCGTCATCGCTTCCCCGATTTCGCCCGGCGATTGCAGAAGGTCGTCAGGATCGCCGCCGCGGTACTACTGGTGCTCGCCGTCGTCGGCGGGATCGCCAGTGGCCAGTCAACGCTGTGGAAGAACTTCGGTGTGCTCAGTGCGGCCGTGGTGTCTTTCTGCGCGATCAGCCTGACCGTCGGGTACCTGGTCTCGCGCTGGATGAAGCTGGCCCCAAGACAAGCTATCGCCGTCAGCCTGGAGATCGGATTGCACAATGCCGTGGTAGCGGTCGGCATCGCGCTCAGCCCGCAACTACTGAACAATGCCGACATGGCAATGCCCGCTGCTGTTTACGGGATTATCGGCCCGCTGATCGCGTTGGCGTTCATCGTCGCCGCCCGCCGCCTGGATCCTGCGTACCGTGAGCTGGCGGGCGCACCGGCAGCGGAGACTACTTAGCCTTCTCCAGGATCTCGACGAGCCGCCAGCGCTTGGTGGCCGAGAGCGGACGAGTCTCCATCAACGAAACCCGGTCGCCGGTGCCGGCGTCGCCGTGCTCGTCGTGCACCTTGACCTTCTTGGTGGTCCGAATGATCTTGCCGTACTTCGGGTGGCGCATGCGGTCTTCGAGCTCGACCACAATGGTCTTCTGCATCTTGTCGCTCACCACGTAGCCGATGCGGGTCTTACGACGACCGCGCGGTTTCGGGGTGGCCGGAGTGTGCTTGGGCCCCTTGGCATTGCCGTCTTTCGGGGCACTAGCGTTGGGGGCGGCCTTTGCCGCCTTCGCCGGGGCTGCCTTCTTCGCCTCTGCCATTACGATTCTCCATCTTCAGCACCAAGGGGGCCCGCTGCAAGGCCGAGTTCGCGTTCACGTAGCACGGTGTAGATCCGTGCGATCTCCTGACGGACTATGCGCAGCCGACGGTTGTTGTTCATCTGACCTGTCGCCATCTGGAAGCGCAGGTTGAACAGCTCTTCCTTGGACTCGCGCAGCTTCTCGATCAACTCGTCGTCGTTGAGCTCGCGCAGTTCGCCAGGCGAAATTCCCACTGCCATCAGAACTGATCCTCTCGGGTAACGATGCGTGCCTTGATCGGCAGCTTGTGGATCGCGCGGGTCAGCGCCTCCCGTGCGGTCTGCTCGTTGGGGTAGCTGAGCTCGAACAGCACGCGGCCCGGCTTGACGTTGGCAATCCACCATTCCGGCGATCCCTTTCCGGAACCCATGCGGGTTTCGGCGGGTTTCTTGGTCAGCGGACGGTCCGGGAAGATGTTGATCCACACCTTGCCGCCACGCTTGATGTGCCGGTTGATGGCGATACGAGCGGACTCGATCTGACGGTTGGTGATGTAGGCGTGCTCCAGTGCTTGGATGCCGTAGTCGCCGAAGCTCACCGACGTGCCACCGCTGGCAATCCCGCGCTGGCGTGGGTGGTGTTGCTTGCGGTGCTTGACTCTGCGGGGAATCAACATGATTCAGCTCTCCGTACTCTGCGCCTCGACAGCAGGCGCCTCCGCCGGCGCAGCGGCTGGCGGGGTAGAGG
>NZ_JBAPRN010000271.1:0-9188 GCF_049281135.1 Mycobacterium sp.
GCGCTGGACTCGATCTGCTACTACGAAATCCCGACGCGCAGAGCAGGCTGGTCGCCGACCGGTCGCTCGTCACGGATGCGACTGCTGAGATGCTGCGCATCGTCACCCCTGGTCGCTACATACGCCGCACAGCTACCGCCGACACCTCGATCGGTGGTCACCGAATCCAGAACGGCGACGCGGTCGTCATGAACTTCACTGTTGCCAACTACGACCCTGAAATGTTTACGGAGCCTCTGAAATTTGACATCGGCCGTCGGCCGAGCCTCGCGCTGGCGTTCTCGTGGGGGCCGCACCGCTGCATTGGTGCATCGATTGCGCAAGTCGAGATCCGGGTCGCATTCGAGGAATTGCTGTCGAGGTTCGGACACATCGAGGCCCGCGGCCCAGCGATCTACCGCCCGAGCCTGGCCACCGTGGTGGTGGAATCCCTTCCGGTGGCGTTCTGCCCATAGCTGTTCGTCCACATCGGTGTCGGTCCCAACGATCGATGATCAGATAAGTCGGTTATTCAATCGCCATGCTATGTCGGTCGTCGCTCCATGGGCGCAGCAGGAGAACATCGGTCGCGGGCGGCCCAGCAGTGATCAGTGGATCAGGGTCTACTCCGCATTCAATCGGTGCGGCACTGGTCTGCTGGCCGGAGCGGCGGGGTAGGGGAGCGATCACGTGTGACCGTGTCGGCGAAACGGGGGGCTGGTGCGACTCCCCGTGAGCCGAGGGGCACTCCGGCTCTGGGCGGGTGATGGAGACACGGAACGGTAGAGGCACAGTGATCCATAAAGGCGCCATGGCAGCGAACCTGTGGGTGGCCGAGTGCGATGTTCAGCCACACCCCTGCTCGGGCTGCGATCGACGCCCTACGCGACGGACCACTGAGGGAGGCAACATGTGAGCGACACGCGATTGACGACAAGCCCGTCGTGGGACGGCGGCTGGGTGCTGGTGGCGGGCGGGTCAGGCGGCCTGGGCTCGGCGGTGTGCCGCCAGCTCGCCTCTGAGGGCGCCAACATCGTGCTCACCTACCGCCGCAATCAAAGTGCAGCAGAGACCTGGTCAAAAAGCTTGAACTGAGCGGGGTTGCCGCGCATGCAGTGCAGCTCGACCTGACGCAGACCGACGATGTCGCTCGTGTCTACGACAGATTCGCCGGGACGCGCGATTTGGCCGGCGTCGTGTATGCCGCTGGACCGCACATCAAAATGGACTATGTCATTAACACCCACCCCGACCGGGTCCGCGCCCAGCTGGAAAACGACACGGTCGCCTGCTTCAATCTGCTGCAGGCCGGGCTCGTGCACCTGCGCTCACGCCCCGGCGCGATTGTCGCCATCTCCACTCCCGCCGTGGCCAGGTAACCCCAAACGCGACCTCCTCTCGTCGTTACCCAAGGCCGCGATCGAGGCGATGGTGCGCGGAATGGCCGCCGAGGAAGGCCGCTTCGGTGTGCGGGTCAACGCGGTGGGACCGGGGGTGATCGAGTCGGGGATGTGGGATGCACTGATCGCCAATGGTGACTACACCCAACGGGCACTTGAGGTGGCCAAGAGCAACATTCACCTACCGCGTCTAGGTCGCGCCGAGGATGTCGCCGAAGCGGTAATTTTTCTGCTTTCTGACCGTGCCTCCTGGATCACCGGCCAGACGCTGTATGTGGACGGCGGATACACGGTGTGACTGCTGTCCGGCGTTCCCCCTCCTAACTCCGCGATATCATTCCCACGCTTTGGTCTGAGCGGCGGATTCCATTAAGCGGAAAAGTAGACGTCTGACGTGACTGTCGTCATCCTCAATCGCGCCGGGATGCCATGGACGCGATAGCGGCCCAAATTGAACGCAGCAAACAGGCCTTAAACCGCCGCCGCTAAGCAGCCCGAGGAGAGAGACGCTTCGAGGGGCTCTTCGCGATCCGGCGGAACACAGCGCTACAGAGTCACGGGCCCTGTCGACACCCGCAACGACGCGGAGGAGATCCCTGACCACTCGACAGTTGGCGATCGACGTCGCGATCCGCTCATCGGTCCCATTGGCATCCGCGGACATGATAGAGATTGGTCACATTGCCAGCACCTGAACACATCGACCGTTGGCAACAGGCTTGCGTCAGCCCTTTCGTGCGCTCCAGAAGGTCCGCCGTTGGGGGGTGGAACCGCCGCCGCGAGGACTTCGACATGGGCTAGGAGTCCGAGTGAAAGCTCCCGCCACTTCAAAACCCGCATCGGGCTGATAGAGGGGCGGCACCTCGAGGGGTGGTGCCACGTCGGTCAGTCAATCGCGCATGCTGTGCCGGTCATCACTCCGTCGGCGCAGCAGGAGGAACCGGTCGCGGTCGGCCCGTCATGATCGCGAGATCCCCGTCGAGGTGCTCGGTGCGTTCAGGATGAATGCCTCGCCGGGCAGCAAGACCGATCAGATACGCGCATATCACGCGTGCCCGAGCCGACGGGCGATCGGCGCCCGCGCTTGTCAACAGATCGGTATAGAGCTCACAGAACATGTCATCGACCCGTGCCATCGAGCTAGCGTCGCCTGCGCGGTCGGTGGCGAGCCAGTAATCGATCCATAGCTTCGAGTGCTGCGGTCGGCCGACGAACGCGTGGATATGGGCATCGATGACGCCCCAGAGCCTAGGCACGGGTTCTCGATGACGCTCGGCCACCGCGTTGAGGCCGTCGCGAATCTCGGCGAGGAGATCCTGCATCACAGCGTCGACGATCTCGTCAACGCTGTTGAAGTAGTAGTGGATGAGGCTTGCCGCCAAGACGCCTTCTGAGGCGATAGCGCGGGTAGTGCACGCTGCTCGTCCGTCGCGCAACAGAAGTGCCTGGGCGGCTTCGACGATGCGCCGGCGTTTATCGAGATGATTCGGCGTGAGCTCTCTATCTCGGACGACCATAGGCCGAGGATAGTGGCGACGCAGAATTATCTAGGGCAATGCCCCAATATTTTGGGCACTGCCCTAGACATTCAGCCTTGGGCTGTCTCGCGTTGGCATCGTCCGACCCAAAGGAGAGACAGATGACGCAGACGTGCTTGCCAGTTCCAGTTGACCGCTATCTCCCACCTCAAGCGGTGGCGGAGATGGTTCGACTGATCGAAGGCAGCGGGGTCGTCGACGACATGCTGCTGTGGGACCAGCTGACGCACTGGTGGCCCCAAGCGCTCTGGACCGAAGAGAACACGCATCTCGCAAGTTGGATGAGGGACAGCGATTCATTCGCGGACGTGTTTGTGATGGCGGGCTATCTCCACGCCGCCGCACCGAATTTGGGGACAGTCATCAGCACCGACGCGCTGCGTCGCGGACCGGCTGAGCTCACCCAGACAATGCTTACCGTTGCAAATCTCACCGGGGGCCGCTCGGTGTTCCAGATCGGCGCGGGGGAGTTTAAGCAGGCTCAACCGTTCGGCCACCGGCGCAGTGAGGGGCTCGCTCGGTGGGAGGATCTATTTCGTACATTCCATAAGTTCTGGGACACCGACGGTCCAATCAGCCACGAGGGCAACAAGTGGACGCTAGATGAGGCCTGGATTGGCCTTGCAAAGCCCCACCGACCGAAGCTCTGGGCCCTTGGCGGTGGCCCAAAGCTCCTTGACCTTACGACCAGCTTCGCTGACGGGTTTTCGTCCATGTCTCCGTACGTGTGGCGAAATCCGGAGCACGCTCATGAGGTGATCAGCGAACTTAAACGGGGGCTCGAGGCCAAGGGGCGCGACGTTGCGAGTTTTGACTTCGGATTGTGGCCGGCCGTGCTGATTCACGACGACGAGGAGGTCATTGAGGAGGCGATGCGAAATCCGCTGCTGACGTGGATGACAGCATGTTTCGGTCGCCTTCCGTCAGGGGAGTGGACCAAGGAGGGAATCGAGCCGATATTCCCCCCTAACTGGCACTACGCAATGAAGCTGCTTCCGGTGAAATGGACCAAGGAGGAGTGTCTCGACGTCTGCAGCAAAGTGTCGCCGGAGATGGCGCGAAAGAGCTGGATTGCCGGAACGCCCGCGCAGGTCGCGGCCGAGTTGCAGCGCTACGTCGACGCCGGCGTCACCTGGTTGGCCCCCTGCGACATCCTGCCGGTCGTGGCCCGCGACGAGGATCCGCATCAACCGATCCGTCGCAGCATCGAGGTCTGCCGGATCCTCAAGGCCCCTTCGCCGGCGCGATCCCGCTGACTGTGGCGCCGTGAATCGAAGCGACCGGGTGCGGGAGGTGGCGAGTGTATAACTGGGAGCAAAAAACTGCGAACACGTGTTCGTCGTGTCCTAGCGACGTCCTAAGACACGCGAACACCCGCTGAGACGTGCTCGATCACATCACCACGGGAATTGTTCATCTAGCTGTACAGATCGCCACTCTGTAGACACTGCGGAACGGCCCGGAACAGCCGCTTTCACACTGGCAGTGCGGGGGTCAGGGGTTCGAGTCCCCTTAGCTCCACCGTGTGATGAGTCGAGTCATGGGGTACTTTTCAAGACCCGAAATGCCGTGTCAATGGCTTTGTCAATGAGATCGGCCGTAAACTAAGCCGGATGAGCTCGCCCGGGGCCTCCGGTGACGCTCGGGCGGGCTCTACGTGAAGCGCCCAGGTCGTCGGCTCCTGATCCAGCGGGGCGGCCCCTGCCACATGTACAGCCTGTCCGTGGCGTGGCGGAAGGCCGACCGAGCGAACTGGTAAGGGCGCCTTGCAGGTAGCAGGTAGCCCGGTGTAGTGCTGGCATGGGCGACGCGGCTACGCCGGATCGCGACGATTAGGCATGACCACTTACACCAAACCCTCTATCGCCCGACCAGACCCGGTGCGCTGGCTCTGGTACACCTTCGGCGGCAAGCTCGGGCCGAACTACCACGGCTGGGTACTGCGCGACACCACGACTCGCACGCGCTGGTTGCGCCAGGCCGTACGCGGCGCGGTGCAGGTCGTGCCGGGCGCGCTTTTGATCCTGGCTGTGATGCCGCCCGGCTGGCTCACCGCGGCGTCGATTGTCCTCGGCCTACTGCTAGCTCAGTGGTACTCGCTCGCCTACATCAACCAGACCGCGGAGCGGCGCCTCGTGAAGCACGGTTACGCGCCGGGAACGCTCGAGATGGCGCTGCGCGAACGCTACCTCCGCGAGAACGAGGACCGGATCGTGCGCTACATGGCGACCTACCGGCACACGCAGATGGGCGTCGAGCAGTGCTAAGGGCACTTACGCGAAGGTGGCGGCTGTGGAGCTACCGGCGGTGGGAGAGGCGTTACCTCGCGGATGACAGGTTCGAGATCTTCGCCTGAGCCGCTCACCCCCAGCTGCCGGGCGTGTCCTGCGGGACGGGGATTCCGTACCAGTTGCACGGCGTCAAGGTACGCCACGCGATCAAGGCGCACAGATAGGTAACGAGCCAGAACGTCGTGTGCTCCTCGCCGTCGTCGTCGAGCTCGTCGTCGTCGTCGTCGAGGTCGAACTGCTCGCGGAGCATCGTTTCGAGCTCGTCATCGGCGATCTCGTAGGACTCGTCGATGTACGGCACGCTGCCGCCGTCGTCGAGCGACCAGGCGAGCGCGGGCTCGGGCTCGGTCGGCACGAGCTCGGTTTCGGGATCAAAGTCGGTCATCATCGGTCGGCCCCTTCGAGCTCGTCGTCGACGGCGAACATTTGCAACGTCCACAGGAGGCGCTCGCCGCTGCCGACGACGCCGCTCACGTGGGCCGTGCACTCGTCGTCGTCGAACTTCGAGGCGCGGGCGACCGTGCCGTCGTGGCCGAACGTGACCTCGACGCGCGTCCCGGCCGAGGCTTTCCGGTGAAGGTAATCGTCGGCGTATTGCTCGTCGGCGAAGATAACTAGCTTCCCGTCGAAGCACGGCCCGCTGTCATAGATCGGGCGGAGCCCGGCGGCCCCGGCGACATCGCCCACGGCGCCCCGGTGGTCCGCGATGCGCCCATTGACATTGTCAATGGCTTTTCTTGTTTCCGCTGGTCGTGTCATGTGTCGAGTTGTCCCCAAAAGTGGGGCCGGAGTGTGTATCTCCGCAGCTCAGGGGTTTTCTACTCGCACAACGTAACGGGTTCGAGTCCCCTTAGCTCCACCGTGTGATGAGTCGAGTCATGGGTTACACATGAGTCGCGTCATCGGTGACAGGTTGCCCCGGCCATCGGCCGGGGTTTTTCTGTTGGTTGCGCCAGTAGTTGTGGGCGGGGTCGATGCGGTGGCTGGCGATGAGTTGATAGCCGGTTTTGCTGATGACGGTGACGGTGGTGGTGGTGACCAGGATCAGTACTGGGGCGTGGGTGTGGGTGCGTCCGATGCCGAGGTGGTGGAGTTGGCTGCCGTGGCGCAGGGTGAGTTTGCCGAATTGGTCGACGGTGTCGTGGCGGATGCGGAAGTGCTCGATCGAGGTTGATGGGGGCCTGGCTTTGGGCAGTGCGGTGTAGGCCTGGGCTGGTGTGCGGCGTTCGGGTAGGGCGCGGTGCGGGCGGGCGTTGTTGTACAGGTCGCGGAAGCTGTCAAGCAGGGTTTGTAGTTGGTGGAGGTCGGTGGGCCGCGGTCGTGGCGTCAGCCAGCGTTTGAGGGTTTGGTGGAAGCGTCAGATTTTGCCTTGGGTTTGGGGTGGCCGGGGTGGCCGTTTTTCTGAGTGATGCCCAGGCTGGCCAGGATGCGCTCGAAGTCGTTGTGGCCGTGAGTGAATCGTGAGGTGTAGACCGAGGCGTTGTCGGTCAGGATGGCGGCGGGTAGCCCGTAGGTGTTTGACCACTTTGGTGAAGCTGGCCACGATGTCGGGTCCGGCGACTCGCTGATATGCGGTGCAGTAGAGCAGGTATCGGCAGTGGTCATCGAGCCAGTTGAGGATCTCCACGTCGCTGCCGTTGGCCAGGCTCCAGTGGGTGAAGTCTGATTGCCAGCACTGGTTGGGTTGGGCGGCGGCGAAGCGGATGTAGGAGCTTTTAGGCCGTTTGCGTGGTTGCGGGGTGATCAGGCCGTGATGGTGAAGAATGCGCCGGATCGTCGAGGTCGATGGCACGGGTAGCCCTCGCTGAGCTAGGTGCCATTGCAGGGTGACCGCGCCGGCGTCGAGGCCCTCGGCGACGAGCTGTTCGCGCAGTGTGACCACTTCGCCATCCGGGTGAATAACGCGAGCGTGTCGTTTCCGGCGAGCTCTGCGACGAGTGTGTGAAACTCGGCGCAGCTTGTTCGACAGCTGAACTGACGCAAGAAGTCTAGCCCGGGCGCTACCGTCGTCAAAACAATTATATGTATTATCGGTTCATCATATAAATGATGCTTGGGCGCGGGGGCCTCCCGGTGGTACGTTGCATCTGTGTTGCCGAAGGCAGTCGCCCGAGTAGGACAGCTCGAAGGAGGGTCATGACGTCCACCGTCGTTGAGAACGGGCGTGTCGTAGAGGGCCTGTATGCCGCCGTGCGAGAAGGTGACATATCCGCGGTCGTGGCCTTATTGGATCCCGACGTGGTGCTAAACGAAGCACCATCGCTCCCCTTCGGTGGGGTTCACAAGGGAGTCGAGGCCGTCGTGGCGGTTTACGGCCAGGTGGGCGCGGTATTTGACGTCGGGAACGTAGCGGTCGAGCAGATCTTCGCCGATGCGGACAGGGTCGTTGCACTTATCGAACTCCCCATCCGAGCTACGACCGATTCCGGTATCCGGAGCATGCCGATAGTGGAGTGCTTCCGCCTGCGAGCGGGGAAGATCGTTGAGATTCGGCCTTTCTATTGGAACGCCGCCGCCTTGGCGTAGAGGAGCAACTCGCAACGGCGGGCGTCGCCTCGCCGGATCCTCAAGCACCAGTAGGAAAGTGCCCACATCGGCGCCCCGAAATACCACGAAAGGCGAGTCGTTGAACAGGGTAGCGGGAAAGGTAGCGCTGGTAACCGGTGCAGCGCGTGGGCAGGGGCGCGCACACGCGGTTCGGCTGGCAGAAGAGGGCGCCGACATCATCGCGATTGACATCTGCCGCGACATCGACACGGTCCGCTATCCGGGGGCCACCGAAGACGACCTCGCTCAAACCGTGAAACTCATTGAAGCCCTTGATCGTCGGATTATCGCCGCCACGGCCGACGTACGTGATCTATCCGAATTGCAGGCCGTCGCGGAGCAGGCCGTCGACGCCTTCGGGGCGATCGACGTCGTCGTCGCCAACGCCGGCATCGGAACCTTCGGATCAGCGCTCGAACTCGACGAGCAAACCTGGCAGACGATGCTTGACGTGAACCTCACCGGTGTGTGGAAGACGGTCAAGGCCGCTGCACCGGCCATGATCGAACGCGGTAACGGCGGCTCGATCATTCTGGTCAGCTCAGTCGCGGGGCTGACTGCGTACCCCCACTTGGCTCATTACGTCACCGCCAAACACGGCGTCACCGGACTCATGCGCGCCTTGGCTGTCGAGCTGGCTCCGCATGGTATCCGGGTGAATTCGATCCATCCCGGCACCGCCGACACCCCCATGATTGCCAACGCGCATACCTACACAATGCTGACCGGACTCGACAACGCTACTCGTGCTCAAGCCGCCGAGATCATGACCGGCATGAATGCCCTACGCGTACCGTGGCTTGACGTCGAGGACATCGTACCGGCGGTGGTGTACCTCGCTTCCGACGAGAGTCGTTATGTCACCGGCACCACCACCGTGATTGACGCGGGCAGCGTGTTGCCGTTCAAGATCCCGCACAGCTGATTCGCCGTCGCACCTACGCCGACCGCGCACCATTTGCGACGAGACCATTCCAGGGCAGGGGTTCAAAGCCGGCGGCTCCGGCGAAATAAAGGCCCTTGACGTTGATGGCGTGTTGATGCCATCAACACCGTTCGCGTATCCGCAGGTCGTTTCGCGTTGTTTGGTGTCGTTTTCGTGTCGTCGATTCCACTGTTTCCGCAGCTCCAGTCGATTTTTAAGCCTGGTTCGATGCCCGGCAGCTCCACAGAGTAAAAGCTGGTCAGGGCCATCAGCAGCCAACGACGATGGGCGGAACGCAAGCACTCAAAGAGCTAATGCAGATGTCACCCGTTGAGCATCGAATGCCGTTGAACGGTGGCGGGGTGACGTCGATGCTGCGGCCGCACCGGATGTGTCGGCGGCGGCGCTCGGGGTGCCGCTGGCGGAACTGGCGCAGCGGCCCTTAAGGCTGACGGTCCCCTCGGGCCCCGTCGCCTTCATCCACCGGTTCAGTTCCGAAGGGTGCCAC
>NZ_JBAPRN010000272.1:0-11163 GCF_049281135.1 Mycobacterium sp.
GCCGGACCCAAGCGCCAAGCCCCACCCAAGCCGGCATCAGCAAACGACGCGACGAACCAGCTCACGCGGGCATCCGGCATTTGAGGCAACGAATAGCGCCGCGGGCATATTGACATGAGGCAACAGGCGGGCTTCGAGTTGCCCACCTTCGAGCGACAGACCCCTTCCGGCCGGCCCGGTTGTCGCGATGAGGTGGGCACAACGCCGGACCAATGATTGCCAAGACCGGTGAGTTACTCCGCCAGGTCGGTCAGAAGTAGGCCGGGTTGAAGAGGTCTTCGATGGTGTCGAACAGGGCCATAATCGCTCCGCTGTCCGCAACACCATGGGAAAAAGCGCCCAGCAGCGCTGCCCCGTCGTTGATGATGGAGCCTGCGTCCGATCCGTCAGGGATGGTGATCGTCGTGGTCAAGCCGGTGGTCGTCGCCACGCCGCTGGCGACCTCCTCCGGAGTCAACCCCAGGTATTCCACATGCGTGGTGAAGAAGTGGTAGAGACCGTTCCCGAGGGCGTCCAAAGGGCTGCCGCCGCCGGCGAGAACAGCGTTCCAATCCTCTTGCCAGTCGGCGACCCCGTCGGTGTCAATCGTGTAGACGGTCGTCGGGTACAGGTCATCGGGTGTGTAACCGGCAAGCAAGCCGCCTGGGGCGAATTGGTCTTCGTTGATGGCGGTGAGAACGTCGTCCGTGAGAGTCGTCCCGGTTGTTCCGCCGCCGAACAACTGGACCAAGTCTGCATAGATGTTCGTCGCGATGCCGTTCGCGTCACTCGGGTCGCCGATGAGCACGAAATGCAGGTCTTGCTGAGGAATGCCGTCTTGCGTAAGCATTTTCTCGGCCGCCGAAGCGGCGATGGCGCTCTGCGAGTATGCGAATACCGTCAGCGGATCGGAGGGACTCATCTCACCCGCGTTGTATTCGGCTTCGATCGCGTAAACGAGGTTCGTCTCATCTTGAAGGCTGCTCGGGCCGAACTCGAACACTTCCGGCGTCGTCAACACCTGCAACGAACCGTCGCACGGCAAGTTTCCGGCCATGTCGCAGATTGACGCGCTATCGGCGAACCCCAATGGCTCCAGCAGCAGCTTTTCGGCGGCCTCAACATAAGCCGTCGATGGTGTCGGTTCGGCAGTGCCGCCGAGGAACATCGCATTGGTGCTGCCTAACAAGGGGTCGGTCACATCGACGTCGGCGTGGGCCGACATGGATAGGGCGATCGAAACACCGGTCACACCGACGATCGGCGCGATGATGCGAAGACTTTTCAGCATGATGAACCTCAATCCACTTCTGCCGGTTGCAAATAGCGCACCTACGCCTGAGATAATGGCTTCTTACGCTTATCTGATGCCGCGCTAACAATAACCTCAGTTTGAGGTGTACAAGTGAGGAAATCTTTCTCGCTGCGGTGCGGAATGCGCCGCCTGCCCGCGCGACCTAGACCGGCAGCAGCTGGTCGATCACAGCTGCCAGCTGCTTGGCGGAGCGGCATTCGTGCATGGTGATGACTTCTTGGTAGCGCACCACCGCTGAGTCGCCGCTGTTCCAAAGGTGCTTGGGCTCGGGGTTGAGCCAGTGCGCGTGCCGGCTGGCGGTCACCATGTGGGCCAGCACTTGAGTGGCCGGATCGCGGTAGTTGGTGCGCCCGTCGCCGAGCACCAGCAGCGAGCTTCGCGGTGACAGCACGTTGTGGAACTGCTCGGTGAACGAGACAAACGCGTTGCCGTAATCGCTGTGACCGTCGCGGGTATAGACACCGGCCTCCCGGGTGATCCGCTGGATGGCCACGGCCAGATCGGCTTCCGGGCCGAACATGTGGGTGACCTCGTCGGTGGTGTCGATGAAGGCGAAGACCCGAACCCGGGAGAACTGCTGACGCAGCGCGTGCACCAACAGCAGGGTGAAGTGGCTGAACCCGGCGACCGACCCCGACACGTCGCACAGCACCACCAGTTCGGGACGCGCCGGGCGCGGCTTGCGCAGCACCAGGTCGATCGGCACGCCGCCGGTCGACATCGATTTGCGCAGCGTCTTGCGCAGGTCGATCGCACCGGCGCGGGAGCGGCGCCGCCGCGCGGCCAGCCTGGTCGCCAGCGTGCGGGCCAGCGGTTGCACGACCCGGCGCATCGCACGCAGCTGATCACCTGAGGCGCGCAGGAATTCGACGTTCTCGGATAGCTGTGGAATGCCGTACATCTGGACATGGTCACGCCCGAGTTGCTCGGCGGTGCGTCGCTTGGTCTCGGCGTCGACCATTTTCCGCAGCTGCGTGATCCTCTGTGCAGCAAGCGCTTTGGCGATCTGCTCCTGGGTCGGTGTCGGTTCGTCGCCGTACGGAGCGAGCAGGCCCGCCAGCAGCTTGCCCTCCAACTCGTCCAGCGCCATCGATTTGAGGGCCTGATACGACGAGTACGACGGGCCGCGGCTGGAGTTGTACTTGCCGTAGGCGTCGACGATTTGGGCGATCATCGCGACCAGCCGCTCATCCATGTCGGCGAGTTCGGGGTTGTCTGTCAGCAGATCCAGCAGCATCTGGCGCATCGCCTCGACGTCGTCGGGCGGAAGCTGGACGTCGGGATCGACGGCGTCCTCCTCGGTGACCAACGCGCGTGTGCCCAGCGCCGCCGGCCACCACAGGTCGAACATCGCATCATAGGTTTCGCGGTGCTCGGGCCGGCGCAGCACCGCGCACGCCAGACCTTCGCGCAGAATCTCGCGGTCACCGAGCCCGAGGACGCCCATCACCCTGCCGGCGTCCACGGTCTCCGACGGTCCGACCGAAATTCCTTGTGCACGTAGAGCTTCCACGAAGCCAACCAGATGACCCGGCAGGCCATGCGGGGCCAGCGGCCGGCTTGGGCGAACGCGGCGTACGGCCATCAGTTGTGCCTCAGTTCAGCCGTAGTTCGCCGATGGCGCGTTGCTGATCGGATTGATGCTTGAGCACGACACCCATGGTGGCGGCGATGGTCGCGTCATCGATGGTGTCCAAGCCGAGCGCCAGAATCGTGCGCCCCCAGTCGATGGTCTCGGCGACCGACGGCAGCTTCTTGAGCTGCATTCCGCGCAGCACTCCGATGATGCGCACCAACTCTTCGCCAATGTGGCCGGGCAGTTCGGGCACGCGGGACAACAGGATTCGACGTTCCAGGTCGGGGCTGGGGAAGTCGATGTGCAAGAACAGGCAGCGCCGTTTGAGCGCTTCGGACAGTTCGCGGGTGGCGTTGGAGGTGAGCACCACGAACGGCGTCCGCTCGGCGGTGATGGTGCCCAACTCCGGGATGGTGACCGCAAAGTCGGACAGCACCTCAAGAAGCAGACCCTCGATTTCGATGTCGGCCTTGTCGGTCTCGTCGACCAGCAGAACAGTGGGGTCGGTACGCCGGATCGCGGTCAGCAGCGGCCGCGAGAGCAGGAACTCCTCGGTGAAGACGTCGGTCTTGGTCTGGTCCCAGTCATCGGACCCGGCCTGGATACGCAGAATCTGCTTGGCGTGGTTCCACTCGTAGAGCGCGCGGGCTTCGTCGACACCTTCGTAGCACTGCAGGCGAACCAGACCGGATCCGGTGGCCTGCGCGACGGCGCGGGCCAGTTCGGTCTTGCCGACCCCGGCCGGGCCCTCCACCAGCAGGGGCTTACCCAGCCGGTCGGCGAGGAAAACGGCTGTCGCAGTGGCGGTGTCGGGCAGGTAACCGGTTTCGGCCAGCCGACGACCGACATCGTCGATATCGGCGAACAGCGGGACGGGCCGCGCAGGCACACTCACGTTTGTGTTTCTCCTCAGCTATGTCAGACCGGGCGGGTCTGGCCGTCTCCCCAACCGATCCATTTGGTCGAGGTAAGTTCCGAAAGCCCCATCGGGCCGCGGGCGTGCAGCTTCTGGGTGGAGATGCCGATCTCGGCACCGAAACCGAACTGCTCTCCGTCAGTGAACGAGGTCGACGCGTTCACCATCACCGCGGCCGCATCGACCCCTTCGGTGAACCGTTGGGCAGCAGCCATATTGGAGGTGACGATCGCCTCGGTGTGCCCGGTCCCGTATTCGTTGATGTGGGCGATGGCCTCATCGACACCATTGACGACCGCGACCGCGATGTCCATCGACAGGTATTCACGACGCAGGTTGGCGTCGTCGGGATCGAGATGCACGGTCACGCCGGCGTCTTGAAGCGCATTGATCAGCCGCGGCAGGGCTTGATCGGCGATCGCCGCGTCGACCAGCAACGTCTCGGCGGCATTACAGACACTCGGGCGACGAGTCTTCGAATTCAGCAGAATCCGTTCTGCCATCTCCAGATTGGCGGCGTCGTGAACGTAGACATGACAGTTTCCGACACCGGTCTCGATGGTCGGCACGTGTGCGTCGCGGACCACCGCATCTATCAGTCCCGCTCCCCCCCGCGGGATCACCACGTCGACCAATCCGCGTGCCTGGATCAGGTGAATGACGGTGGAGCGGTCGGCCGGCGACACCAGCTGGACGGCATCGGCAGGTAGATCCTCGCTGATGAGCGCTGCGCGAAGCACGTCGACCAGCGCCTGATTGGAATTCACCGCCGATGCGCTTCCGCGCAGCAGCGCAGCGTTACCGGACTTGAGCGCCAAACCGAAGGCGTCGACGGTGACGTTGGGCCTGCCCTCGTACACAATCCCAATCACGCCGAGCGGAACTCGCTGCTGGCGCAGGGCCAACCCGTTGGGCAGCGTATAGCCACGCAGCACCTCGCCCACCGGATCGGGTAGCCCGGCGACCTGGAGCAGCCCGGCGGCGATTCCCTCGACGCGCTGTGTATTGAGGGCGAGCCGGTCGAGCATCGCGGCCGGGGTGCCGTCGGCCTGCGCCGCACGGAGATCCTCACCGTTGGCCGCCAGGATGCGGTCCGTCTGGCCCACAATCTCCTCCGCGGCGACGCGCAGCGCGTGGTCTTTGGCAACGGTCGGCAGCGAGGCCAGCGCACGGGCGGCGACTCGGGCCCGGCGCGCGGCGTCGTGCACCTGCTGACGCAGGTCAGGAGGCGAGAATGCATGCACACTCATTAACTCAGGGTAATCAGTGTCGTGCGGCTCGGTTGACGCGGCTCTAAGCAAACGTCCCAGCCGACATCAATGTGGTGCGTCACCACGCAGCAAAAACGTGTTCGATGGTGGCCATCTCTCTGGCCGTAGTTACGATACGGCCTTACCTAAAGCGCTAACTCGTCAGCTGTCAACAATCCGAATCGAGACTCGATTGGTTCGCCGTCGTATTGGCCGTCGCTTGGGCGGCGCCACGGGTGCACTGTTAAGCGCCGCGTTCCTGCCCACAGCCGTAGCCTTCGCCGACAGCTACGAGATCATTCCCGATCCGAGTTCCACCGAACTGATCACCGGATTTTTCGGCGATCCCACGACTCCTCCCGCGGTCGCCGCAAGCATCCAGGGACAGCAGGTTTTCGAGGTTTATGACACGACGACCGGTCAGACGGTAGGAAGCTTCGACGCCGACGAAAGCACCCAGCCGTCGCTGTACGGCGCCGCCAATGAGTTACTCCTCGTCACCAAGGACCTGTCAGGCACCGCAGGCATCGCCACCGCTGATACGCCGCCAGTCGGCTCAGTGATAGACATCGCCAATTACGGTGGTGGCTACGAGACCATTTACTCTGCCCGCACCCCGCCCGGCGGCGACGTGGTCACGGACTCCTGGACGAACCCCTTCGGGGGCGGGTCCATTCCGGCCACTTATGACGTAGCAGTAGGCCTTGGCACTGACTCCGTGGACACCCCACCGGTGCACCTCATCGGCGGCTACGAGCTCGCTCCGGCCGCCGGAGTCAGCGAAAATATCACCTCAGTAACCGGGATGCCGCCCGCTGACCTCGCCGTCGAGGGAAATCAGCTATTCGACGTTGACAACGCCGCCGGCGATCAAGCGATCGGCTCGTTCGAAGGCGAGGTGACCAACACGTCGGATGTCTTGCTCAACTACACCGAGGAAATCCTCGTCACCCAGGACGTCTCGGGCACCGTAGGTAGCGCCGCCGGGGACACGCCAGCGGTCGACACCCTGTACAACGTCTTCTACCTTTTCGGTGACAGCTCGTTTTACAACCTCTACTCGGTGACACCTTCGTCGTCGGGCGACGTCGTCTCGGATACGTTGGTGAGCCCCTACGGCGAAATCAGTATTCCCATCCCGTACGACGCAGATACGGCACTGACCGTCAACTCATTCGCGGTCCCTTCTTACGACGAGAGCATCGTTCCGGTGGGCAGCGATCAGATCTTTGGAGTCAACGGGGTTCCGCCACTGAACTCAAGCGTCGAGATGTATCAGGAATTCGCCGTCGAGAACGCGTCCGGAAACACCATCGGAAACTTCGACGCCGACGTCACCACCACCACCGGCCTCCTCGCCAGTTCCACCGAGTCGGTTCTGGTCACCGCCGACTCGGGCGCCGCAGGCACCGCCGCCGGCGATCTTCCGCCGGTCGGCTCGGTGTTCGAGGTGGACAACTTCGGATTCGGCTACGAAACCGTCTATTCCGACCTGGTCTCGACGACTGGCCCGAACGTGATCTCGGAGACCTTGGTGACACCGATGGGCGACTTCGCCATCAACCCCACCATGGACCTTGCCGCAAACGTCGCCGACGGCTCATTCTTTGTCCCCAGTTGGCTCGCCGACTTGGCTACCGTTTTCTGACTCGGCAGCCCCACACCCCACGTCATTTTGCTGCTCGGACCACCCGCGATGTCTCTTTTCGCCGGTCTTCGATGATGCGGCCCAGCTCTTGCAGCAGTAACGGCGTACGCAGCACCAGATCTTCGATGTGCTCGCGCGCGATCTGCAGCGCGGTCACCTCTTCCAGCGCGTACGCGCCGGTCAGACTCGGTTGACGGGTGAGCGTGGTCAGCCCGAGGAATGAACCTTCCTCAAGCAGGCTGAGGGGAATGACCGAACCGTCCTCGGTGGTCGTGGTCAGGCGGATGCTGCCGTCGATCAAAAACGTCATCGCAGTAGGCACTTCGCCGACGTACTGCACGACTTCGTCGGTGCCGTACCGAACCATTTTCGCGTGCGGGATCAGTGCCTGCTGATCGGTGAGACTCAGCCGCAAGGCCGGCGCCACGACGGTTCGCATCGCCCCCTGCACCCGCGCAGGTGTCGAGAACTCGTCGGTGGCACCGTCGAGGTGTAGCTCCTCCCGACGTGCCGCGTACCAGATCCACCGCAGGAAGGTCGCTTTCGCGGCGCCGTCATCGGCAGGCGACTTCAGCGCGACGCTGACCTGATACTCACCGACACCGCTGGTCGTGGCCGTCGGTGCGACGTCGGGTTTGCGTTGCGGCAGCGCAGTCGCGACTCGTATCAGCAGTCGGCGCACCCGATCGGGCGAGTCGGCCACCGAGAACGTCGTCGCGATCGACAACTTGTGCGTGCCGGGCGGACGACTCATGTTCGTGAACGAAGTGGCAGCCAGCACCGAGTTCGGCGTGATCTGCAACCCGTGGCCGGTCTGGATATGGACGGCGCGCCAGTTCGCTTCCACGATGCGTCCGCGCGCCGCCGGGGTGTCCAGCCAGTCGCCAATCCGGAATGGCTGCTCGAACAACATGAACAAGCCGGACACGATCTGACCGACGGAGTTCTGCAGCATCAGGCCGATGACGACCGAGGTCACGCCCAGCGCGGTGAACAAGCCGGCTACGCGCACACCCCAGACGTAGGAGAAGATGAGTGTAAGCCCGATCGCAATCAGCAAAAACCTTGTGACGTCCCGGAATATCGTCGGCACCCGCTTGCGCCAGGTGCCCTCGGGCGCACCCTCGAACACGGTGGCGTTGAGGCCGGACAACACCAGTAGCAGCACCACGAAGCCGAATACCGTCGCCAGCACCCGGATTGAGTTGAACTGCGCGGGCACCCGCGCGACCCCGACCAGGAGCACCAACAGCGCCGCCAACGGCACGATGTAACGGCGCAGCAGATTGACCGGTCTGGCCAATGCGCTGTGCCTGCGCGCCAGGAAGTTGTGCCATTCGGTGAGGCTGATCAGCAGGATGGGGAGCCCGAGCGCCAACCCTCCGGCCCAGTACAACCACGACGGATCCACGGCGTTCACCTGCGGTCCGCCAGGCGCCAAATCGGTTGTTCCACGCCGTCGACGGTGACGGTTCCCGCCGGGGTGAACTGGCGGATGTCGCGCATCACCTCGTACACATCTGAGGTGACGTAGACTCCGGAATCTGATGCGCCACTGCGCATCTGGTGCGCCAGATTCACCGCGGCGCCCCACATGTCGTAGATGACGCTGGACCTGCCGACCAATCCGCTGATCACGTTGCCGGTGTTGACGCCGGCTCGAACGCCGAGATGATAGCCCTTACCGCTGTTGAAGCGCTCGATGATGCGCTGCATCTCGATGGCGAAGTCGATGGTTCGGGGCACGCTATCGAGCCGCGGCACGTTCAATCCGCAGCTGGCCAGGTAGCCGTTGTGCACGGTGCGAATCGGCTCGACGCCAAGGGTTTCGGCCGCCGAATCGAGTTCACGCATCAACTCGTCGACGATCCCGACCAATTCGTCGCCGGACAAACCGATCGAGATCTCGTCGAGGCCGATGATGTCCGCGAAGATGATCGTGACGTCCTGGTGCTCTTGTGCGATGGTCTCTTCACCATCGCGGTAGCGCTGCGCAACGGGTTCGGGCATCAACGACAACAGCAAGCGGTCGTTTTCATTGCGCTGTTCGGTGAGCAAGCCTTCCTTGATCTTCAGATTCCGGCTCATCTCGTTGAAAGCGACTGTGAGGGACCCGATTTCATCTTTCGAGGTGACCGGTATCGTCACCTCGTAGTTGCCGGCGCTGATTTCCTCCGCCCCGGCCCGCAGTCGCCGGATGGGCTGTACGAACACATGGGCGATCAGCATCGCGAGCACGCACAGGACGAAAACCAAAGCCGCGGCCGTCACGATCAGAGTCCGGGTGAATGCTTCGATCCGGGAATTGGCCTCGGAGCTGTCCCGGGTCGCCAAGATCGACCAGCGCAGATCTGAATTCGGCACCTCCAGCGGACCGTAGGCCGCGAGTTCGTGGTCGCCCAGATAGCCGGTATCCATGACTGTTCCGGTCTGGCCCCGTTGCGCGGCGTGAAACGCCTCGGTCTGCACCGGCTGGACCAGTGTGGTGCCGTGCCACCGCAACGCTTCGGCGACGATGTCAGGCGGTGTGCCTGCGGCTATCGCGTCGCGTTGATATTTCTCGGGGTCTTGCAGAAACAGCCGGGAATCAGAACGCATCAGGCCGTCCGGACCGGCCAGGTAGGTCTCGGCCGTCGCGCCCATGCCCGCGGTTTTCCAGTGCTGATCGGCGGTCATGATTCGGTTGACTTTCGAGATCGGCAGCGGAAGCGCCATAACCCCTGCCGCCTTGCCTCCGACGTCGATCGGTGACACCAGCCACGCAATGGGCATTCCGGCGGCGGCCTGAAACGGCTGAAAGTCGGTGATCCACACGAAATCGACCGCGTCGGCAGCAATCGCCTTCTCATATGCGTCGCCCAGGTTCGATTCGCGGTACGGACCGGTCAGGATGTTGGTGCCCAGCGCAGGGCCTTTGTTCACGCTGTAGATCACATTGCCCCGGGTGTCGAGCAACATTGCGTCACGGTATTCGAAGCGGGTCGCGATCTCGCGAAAGTAATTGTTGAAGCGGGCATTCGCGGCCGACCATGCGCTGCCGTCGCCCGCGTCGTCGGGTGGGGGCGACGTGGCGGACGATCGGATCGTGTAATGGGTTTGGAGATATCTCTGGGCGTTGCTGCTGGGCAACAGCGCGGCCATGTCCAGCTTCTGGCCGGTTGTCTGCTGGATCGGTTTGATCAGCTTGTTGGTGTAGTAGGTCTCCAATGCCTGCTGCTCGCCGGGATCGGTCGGCGCGTCGGCCAATTGGTCGAATCCGGCGGTGAAGGCCGTCACGGCTTCTTCGGCGGTCGACCCGCGGGTGTAAACGATCAGCGAATTCGTCAGGTCTGCGAACAACATTTCAACCGCGCGCTTCTGCGCCTCGCGCAGTTGCGTCATGCGTTCGGCGGCGACCGGCATCAGCAAGCGGCGGCCGGATACATATTCGACGGCGCCGATCACCCCCAGCGAGGCCAGGCTCGATACCAGCAGGATCAGCATGATCTTCGACTGAATGCTCAACCGGGACAGCGGCCGCCGATAACGACGACTGCCCTTTTCGGCCAGCACGGTTTCTTCGTGCGGCGCCGGATCAGTTGAGACCTGCGGCGTCAATCGACGTCCTTTCGCTGCCGGGCCAAAAAGCCCAGATCACGCAGCAGAATATCGCGAGCCGAGTAGTGAAAACGGTTTTGCCGAAAACCGTTATCAATACGTCGTTTGTATATTCGAACGGCACTCCATAACGTCGGCGCAATGACACGGGTATGCGTGGTCGGCAGCGTGAATATGGACATCGGGTTCGATGTCGACACGTTGCCCGGCGCGGGCGAGACCGCGCTGGCGAAGTCGGTGCGCTCGACACCAGGTGGCAAGGGCGCCAATCAAGCCGTGGCGGCCGCGCGCGCCGGCGCCCACGTGCAGTTCGTCGGCGCCGTCGGCGACGACCCGTCGGCGGCACAATTGCGCGACCACCTCAACGCCAACAGGGTCGGCACCGACGGGCTGATCACCGTATCCGGGCGCAGCGGAACCGCAGTCGTCATCGTCGACTCGGCCGGCGAGAACGTCGTCGTCGTCGCTCCGGGCGCCAACGGCGGGCTGACGCTGGACCCGGTGTTGTTGCGCAAGCTTGTCGCGGACTGCGATGTGTTGTTGCTGCAGTTGGAGATTCCGGTCGCCACGGCGACAGCGGCTGCCCGGGCAGCCCGCTCAGCCGGGGTGACCGTCATTCTCAACGCCTCACCGTCCGGCGGCGACGAAGCGGAGTTGGCGCAGTTGGCCGAGCTGACCGACGTCTTGGTGGTCAACGAAACCGAAGACGCGCACTGGGTTTGGCCCGTCCCGCATCGTGTCACCACCCGCGGCGCACGCGGTGCCGACTACGTCGGCGCTGATGCGGAATTCCGCTTTGCCGCACCGGTCGTCGATGCGCTCGACACGTCTGGCGCCGGCGACGTGTTCGCCGGTGTGCTGGCCGCCGGCTGGACCATCGAC
>NZ_JBAPRN010000273.1:0-13187 GCF_049281135.1 Mycobacterium sp.
AGCCCGGGCAGCCCGGAGAGCCGGGCCAACCCGGCTGAGAATCGGCAGCGTCAGGCCCGTGCCGGGCTCTGGACGCGCGACGGATCGTGAGGAAGATGACCAGCCCAGTCGACAGTGGAAAGTTTGCCCGCGCGGATCGTGGCGCGTTGCCCGTCAAGGACATCGGTCGACTGTTGCTGCGCTGCGCCGACCGGTCCGGACTGGTGGCGGCGGTCACCACGTTCCTGGCTTCCGCGGGCGCCAACATCGTCTCGCTGGACCAACACTCAACCGAGCAGCACGACGGAATGTTCATGCAACGCACGGTCTTTCACCTGTCGGGACTGGCAGCCGTGCGGGACGATCTGGCCCGCGACTTCGCCGAGCAGGTGGCCGACAAGTTCGGGATGGACTTCCGGCTCACCGAGGCGGCAAAGCCCAAACGGGTCGCGATCATGGCGTCGAAGGAAGACCACTGCCTGTTAGATCTGCTGTGGCGCAATCGCCGTGGCGATCTCGATATGTCGGTGCCGATGGTGATCGCCAACCATCCGGACCTGGCCGACCAAGTACGCGCATTCGGCACGCCGTTCATCTATATCCCGGCCACCAAAGAACTCCGCGAGGATGCAGAACGACGCCAGCTCGACTTGTTGCGCGGCAACGTCGACCTGGTGGTGTTGGCCCGCTATATGCAGATTCTCACGCAGAATTTCCTCGACGAACTCGGCTGCCCAGTGATCAACATCCACCACTCCTTCCTGCCGGCGTTCATCGGTGCCGCGCCGTATCGACGGGCCAAGGAGCGAGGTGTCAAGCTCGTCGGCGCGACTGCTCACTACGTGACCGAAGATCTCGACGAAGGGCCGATCATCGAGCAGGACGTCGTCCGGGTGGACCATCGTCACACCGTCGGGGACCTGGTGCGATTGGGCGCCGATGTCGAACGCGCCACCCTGTCCCGTGCCGTGCGGTGGCACTGCGAGGACCGCGTCATCCAATACGGCAACCAGACGGTCGTCTTCTGACGTTTCCCGCAGCTGATATTGCGCCCCAGGCTGGCAAAAGCTGTTACCTTTTAGCGCACCATTGATCAACCATGGCGCTGTCGGCGCGTACGGAAGGGTGTGCGGTGGGTACAGCGCTACTCGTGCTCGCCGCGGTGCTCTTCATCGCGGCGATCGTCGTTTTCGTGGTGGCGGTACGCCGTCCCAAGAAGCCGAGCGCCGGCCGTCAGGATCCCCTCGCTTTCACCAATGCGGCACCGCAATTCGGGCCCCGACAGCTCGGCCCCGGCGCGATCGTCAGCCACGGCGGCATCGACTATGTGGTGCGCGGCTCGGTCACTTATCGCGAGGGCCCGTTCGTCTGGTGGGAACACCTGCTCGAGGGCGGAGACCAGCCGATCTGGTTCAGCGTCGAGGACGACGACGGGCGGCTCAAGCTCGCCATGTGGACGGCCCGCAAAGACCTGCAGTTGCAGCCGGGCGGCCCGCACGTCGTCGAAGGTGTGACCTACAACGAGTCGGAGCGCGGGCACGCCGGCTACACCACCGAGGGCGCCACCGGTCTACCGGCCGGCGGCGACATGGATTTCGTCGACTATGCCAGCGCCGACGAGACGGCGTTGCTCTCCTTCGAGCGCTGGGCGCCCGACATGCCGTGGGAGGTGTCGACCGGCAAGTCCGTGCTGACCGGCGAGCTCACCGTGTATCCGGCCCCGCCGCCGGCATCCGAGTAGGGCCTCCCTCAGTGCCCCTTCATCACCTGTCGGTAATCCCTGTCGACGTCCGCGGTTCCGAGCTCGGGCTGGCCCTCAACACCCCTGCCCCACTCCCCCTGGCCACCTGCCGCCTCGACCACCCCGACGGTGGCACGCTCGTGCTGGGCGTCTTGGGCGCCTCGCACGTCGTCACCGTCGAGCGTCCCGATACCGTTTTCTCCGAACAGGTTTCGTGTGATCTCGACGGCCAGCTCCCTGATCAGACGCAGGCACCGGGTTATCGTCTGGAGTCGCGAATCGACCTTCACGACGAGTCCGCGTTCCGTCAGCTGGCCGATCGACTGCGCGAACAATGCGCAACCGGCACCGGTTGGCTCGGAGGCACATTCCCGGGTGACGATGCCGCGCTGACGGCGCTCGCCGCTGAGCCCGATGGCACCGGATGGCGTTGGCAGACCTGGCACCTCTATCCCGCCCCACCCGGCGGCACCGTCGTCTACACCACCAGCCGGTGGCGCCCATGAGCCGCAACCATCTGTTTCTGCTGGCCATTGGATTGGCTGTCGCATCGGTGGCCAGTCTTGTCGGCGGAATATCGATGCAGCACAAAGACATCCGCTCATATATCGCATCGCACTACCAGGAGTACTCGCGGGACGCGGGCGGCACCCGGTATGTGTGCACGGGATCGCCCACCCAGGTGGCCAATACGCTCACCGGCTACCAGAGCCCCGCCGCGCGCGCCGACAACTCCGGCACCCAGTATCTGCGTTACGACGACGCCATCGTGTCCGTCGGCGCCGACGGCACGCACCCGTGCAGCATCCGCGTCGAAGACCTGGCCGCCGGCTACAGCCACGGCGCGTTCATCTTCCTCGGCCCCGGGTTCTACCCCGGCTCTCCGTCGGGTGGCTCGGGTGGCAGCACCGGTGGCCCAGGCGGAACCAAATGACCCCTAACCGAACGCAATACACCTACGAGTGAAAAGGAGACAGTCATGTACCTAGCCGTCGAGTTGGGAACCATCGACCTCAATCCGGTCTTCAAAGGCGCACTCGCCACCATTTTGTACTTCCTGGTCGGCACAGCCGTCCTGGTCATCGGCTTCATCGTGGTCGACATCCTGACCCCCGGGAAGCTGCGACAACTGGTCTTCATCGACCGCCGCCCCAACGCCGTCATGCTTGCCTGCGCGAACTACATCGCGCTGGCCGCCGTCATCATCAGCGCGATCACGAACAGCTACAGCCAACTCGGCCAGGGGCTGGTGGGCGTGGCGGTGTACGGGCTGATGGGCGTTGTCTTGCAAGGAATCGCAATTCTATCGATGCACTTCGTGATTCCGGGTGATTTCCATGAACACATCGACGAGCCCGAGCTGCATCCGGCGGCGTTCGCCACGGCCGTGATGCTGCTGGCCGTAGGAGGAGTGACCGCTGCCGCGCTGTCATGACATCGACTGAGCAGCAGCCCGATTCGCCCGCCCAGGAGCCGATCGCAACCACGCGCGGGCGGGCTGTGCTGCTCGCTTCGGTCGCCGCGTGTGCGGCGTGCGGCATCATCTACGAACTCGCACTGCTGACCCTGTCGACCAGCCTGAACGGCGGCGGGATCGTCGCCACCTCGCTGATCGTCGCCGGCTACATCGCCGCACTTGGGGCCGGCGCCCTGCTGATCAAGCCGTTACTGCATTGGGCTGCAATTGCTTTCGTCGCTGTCGAAGCACTATTGGCCATCGTCGGCGGATTATCGGCCGCCGCACTGTATGTGATGTTCTCTTTCGTCGGTGGATCGCTGCTGATGCTGGCGCTGGGCACCGCGCTGATCGGTGCGCTGGTCGGCGCCGAGGTGCCGCTGTTGATGACCTTGTTACAACAGAGGCGATCCGCCTCAAAAGATATAGCCACCGACACCGGACGGACGCTGGCCAACCTCAACGCCGCCGACTACCTCGGCGCACTGATCGGTGGCCTGGTATGGCCATTCGTACTGCTACCCCACCTCGGCATGATCCGTGGTGCCGCGGCGACCGGCATCATCAACCTGCTCGCTGCGGCCGTCGTATCGATTTTCCTGCTGCGCGCGGTGGTGAGCACGCGGCAGCTGATCACGGCGCTCGGCGCGTTGGGCCTGGCGCTGGTGCTGCTTGCCACCTTGCTGGTGCGCGCCCACGACATCGAAACGACCAGCCGCCAACGGCTTTACGCCGACCCGATCATCGCCTGGCGGCAATCCGCATATCAGGAGATCGTGGTCACCCGCCGCGGCAACGACATGCGGCTGTATCTGGACGGCGGTCTGCAGTTCTCCACCCGCGACGAGTACCGCTACACCGAGAGCCTGGTCTATCCCGCGCTGGGTGCCGGCGCACGCTCGGTGCTCATACTGGGTGGCGGCGACGGACTGGCGGCACGTGAACTGCTGCGCACTCCGGGCGTCGACAAGATCGTGCAAGTCGAGCTCGACCCCGCAGTCATCGAATTAGCCCGCAGCACAATGCGTTACGCAAACGGTGGGTCGCTGGACAACCCGCGGGTGCATGTCGTGACCGGCGATGCGATGAAGTGGTTGCGCGATACGAAGTCATCATCGTTCGACGCGATCATCGTGGACCTCCCCGATCCCGATACTCCGGTGCTGGGCAGGCTGTATTCGACGGAGTTCTATGCGCTGGTGTCGCGCGCGCTGGCTCCAGGCGGGCTGATGGTGGTGCAGTCCGGCAGCCCGTACTCGACCCCGACTGCGTTCTGGCGCACGATTTCCACCATCACCGCAGCCGGTTACGCGGTCACGCCATACCACGTCTATGTGCCGACGTTCGGCGACTGGGGCTTTGCACTGGCGCGACGGGGCGACAGGGCGCCGCAACCAGTTCTGCCGCACGACGCGCCGTCGCTGCGCTTTCTCAACCCGTCGGTACTCGACGCCGCGACGGTGTTCGCTCCGGACGTGCAACCTCGTCCGCTGGAGCCGTCAACGCTGGAACACCCGCGCGTCGTCGAGGACATGCGCCACGGGTACGACTAGTCCTCGTCGCTCCCTCTACGCCGAGATCGACGGCAGCGCGAGAAAGTGCGAGAGGGCAGCACGCTGGCGTCGATCTGGGCGCCACCCGCGGCGGATCAAGGCGTGGTGTGCCCGCCTGACGATGTCCCCGGGTCGATGTTCCGACACCACCCGGATGACGATCCAACCCTGGTTGTCAGCGATACCGAGCTTGTCGATGTCCTTGACGAACCGCCGACGGTCGCTGCGGTGATAGTCGCCGTCGTATTCGGCGGCGACCTTGTACTCCTCCCAGCCCAGATCGAACACAGCGACCAACTGCCGGCCGCGAAGCAGGGGTAGCTGTGAGGTGGGTTTCGGCAAGCCGCCGTCAAGCAGCAACAGTCGCAGCCACGTTTCCTTCGGCGACATTGCGCCTCCGTCAACCAAACCCAACGCTGCCCGCAACTTTCGCAAACCACGCGCTCCTTTGTGGCGCTGGGCAAGCGCTTTCACGTCGTCAATGGAAAATGACGTCGCCCGCATCAGCGCATCCAGTCGCGCCACCGCCGCCCCCCGCAGTAGGTGACGACCGAGGTCGAACGCGGTCCGGGCCACCGTCGTAACTGGCAAGCACGACACCCGAGTCACCTCGTCAGCATCGAGTGTCTCGTTGCGCACGAGCAGACCACGCTGCGCGCGGGCATTCTCCCCGATGAGCTCGATCGGCGTGTCCGCGTCGGCCCACGGTGCGCCGTGCAGTGCAGCAGCAGCCACACCGGCGACAACCGCCCGCTGGCGAGACCAGAGCCAGGCACCGACGGTGTGATCCTTCAGCGACGGCTGATAGTGCTTGGGCACGTATATGTCACGGAAGATAGGGCGATACCATCGGCGCAATTGATGCTCCGTCAGCATCCCGTCGCGTAGCGCCTCACTGCCGCGGAAGACCTCTCCCATGAACGAAATGGTGCGCGTCGCCGCGGATAACGCGCCGACGCCCGTCCACACCCTCGCCGAGATCGACGGCAGCGCGAGAAAATACGAGAGGCTGTCTCGCTGATGTCAATCTCGGCGCAACCGGCGGAACTAGTCCTCGTCGAGCGCAGCCAGTACCTCATCGGACAGGTCGACATTGGTCCAGACGTTCTGCACGTCGTCGCTGTCCTCCAGCGCGTCAACCAGTTTGAACACTTTGCGGGCGCCGTCGATGTCGACGGGCACGCTCACCGACGGCTGGAAGCCGGCCTCCGCGGATTCGTAGTCGATGCCGGCATCCTGCAGGGCCGTGCGCACCGCGACGAGATCGGTGGGCTCGGAGACTACTTCGAAACTCTCACCCAGGTCGCTGACGTCCTCAGCCCCGGCCTCCAGGACAGCGGCCAGGACGTCGTCCTCGCTCAGACCGTTCTTCTCCAGCGTCACCACACCTTTGCGGCTGAACAGGTAGGACACCGAGCCGGGGTCGGCCATGTTGCCGCCGTTGCGGGTCATCGCGACCCGCACCTCGCCGGCCGCGCGGTTGCGATTGTCGGTCAGACATTCGATCAGCACCGCCACGCCGTTGGGCCCGTAACCCTCGTACATGATCGTCTGGTACTCGGCGCCGCCGGCTTCCTCGCCGGCCCCACGCTTGCGGGCCCGTTCGATGTTGTCGTTGGGCACCGACGTCTTCTTGGCCTTCTGGATGGCGTCGTAGAGCGTCGGGTTGCCCGCGGGGTCACCGCCACCGGTGCGCGCGGCGACCTCGATGTTCTTGATCAGCCGCGCGAATTCCTTGCCACGGCGCGCGTCTTTGACGGCCTTTTGATGCTTGGTGGTGGCCCACTTGGAATGGCCGCTCATCAGCTACTACCTCTTCTGTCGCCCTAATTCGCCTGCCGAGTCTACGTGGGCGTTCCGATCACGACGTCTCCGCGGCGGATTGCGCGGCGCCTTGACCGGCTGACCCCCAGGCGTCACAGAAGTCGGGGGCATGCCGTTCTGCCCGCCTCGTAGCGAAACACCCAGACCGCATCACGGAATTCGCTCGGAGGCGGGCACAAACGTACCCGGCGCTCCCGGTGGCGCGAGTGACGGGTTTTGGCCGCCTGCAATGGTGGCATACACCGCCGATGAGCCGTCCCCACGCGCTGGTCTCCGGCGCCGGCATTGCCGGACCCGCACTCGCCCACCAGCTCGCCGCGCGCGGTTGGCAGACCACCGTCGTCGAGCGGTTCGCGCAACGCCGCGACGAGGGCCACAACATCGATGTGCGCGGCGCCGCCCGCGAGGTAGTCCGCCGGATGGGCATTGACGAGGACATCCGCGCGGCCAACACCACCGAGGTGGGCATGCGGTTTATCAGCGCCGACGGATCGCCGGCCGCGTCGTTTCCAATGACCGGCTCCAACGCAAACGGTGCGACTGCTGAACTGGAGATCCTGCGTGGCGAACTGTCGCGAATTCTGATCGAACACACCCGTGACACCACCGAGTATCGCTTCGACACCCAGATTTCCACGCTCACCGATCACAGCGACCGCGTCACCGCGGCGCTCGACGACGACACAACGGTCGACGCCGACGTGGTGGTCATCGCCGAGGGCCTGCGGTCACGCACCCGCGATCTCGTGATTCCGGTAGCGATCAACGATTTGGGAATGTACATCGCCTACCTGACCATTCCTCGCCAGGAGTCTGACGACCGCTGGTGGAACTGGCAGCAGATTCCCGGATCCCGCGCGATACATCTGCGACCGGACAACCTGGGCAGCACGCGAGCCATGCTGAGTTTCCTGTCGGGTGTACGAGGTCTGGAAGACCTGGACCGACTTGACCAAATCGCTATCCTACGAAGGACATTCGCCGACGCCGGCAGCTCCGCCGAGCGCATTCTGACGCAGCTGGACCACGCACCGATGTATTTCGATGCCATCGGGCAAGTTCGCGCGCCGCGCTGGAGCAAGGGTCGGGTCGCGCTGCTGGGTGACGCCGCATTCTGCCCGTCGCCGGTCGGCGGCGGTGGCAGCAGCCTGGCACTGATCGGGGCGTACGTGCTGGCCGGGGAGCTGTCTCGCGCCGACGATCCCCGCTCCGCGCTGACCAGATACGAGCAGTTCATGCGTCCGCATGTCACTTCCGCCCAACAAGTCCGGCCCGTGGTGCTCCGGCGGGCCAGCCCTCAGACCCGCGCGGGGATCCGGGCGCTGCACGCCGGTGCCCGGGTCATCGCAAGCCCCGCCGTCCGCAAGGGTTTGAGCGTACTCGGCAGTCGATTCGGCCGGAGTGCCGCCGAAAACGTCACGCTTCCGGACTTCCCGCCCCGTCCGGCTTGATCCATCGCCACTGCATCGACTCCCACGAACACGCGTCGGGCAGCGTCTCGCTGACCGCTCGCACCACACCGGGCCACCAGTCGGGGTGGTAGTCATCTCCGGACAACCAACCGCCGGGCATGACCTTGGGCGCCCACGCCCGGATATCGGCGGCGACGCTCTCGTACTCATGGCGCGCGTCGACGTGCACCCATGCCACCGAACTGTCGGCGAAGAAGTCGGCCGCTGCGACAGAGTCGCTGATCACCAGCTGGATAGTGTCGGCAAGGCCGCAGTCGACGATGTTGCGGTGCAACAGCCCCGCGAAGGTTCCGCCACCGTGGTCGACCGCGGAGCCGTGAGCGTCGTTGTCGCCGCGGCCTTCCGGCCCGCTGCCCCGCGCCGTGTCGACTCCGACGATCCTGACATCGAGCCCGGCATCCCGCACCACCTCGCCCAACGAGCAGATGCTGCGCCCCAGATAGCACCCCACCTCGACGAACCGACGCGCATCGGGGAAATGCGCCACGGCTTCCTCTTGGTGATGACGCCACTGAAACCAGCCAGGAATATCACGCCAGGTCTGGACAGGTCTGTCGAATTCGTTGAGTGACGCGACGCCCGGAGCCAATTTCATGATCAGCATTTACACCGCAGCGCCTCATTTCAAACGCCACGTACCGTAGGACCCGTGACGGCGCAAAGCCAACTAAGAGCGGTACGTGACGCGCTGGGCAGCAGCTTGTTCGAGATGATCGCCGGCCCTGAGGGCCCCTCACGACGTGAACGCATCCACCACACCCCCGGACCGCGTTGGTTCGCGCAGGATCGGCCGATCCGTCGGGTGCACGCCGACGCCTCGATGTTTGTCGGCGGCTTGCGGGCCTTGCTCTTGCAGTCGCTGCATCCGCTGGCCATGGCCGGTGTCGCCGAGCACTCCAACTATCGCGACGACCCGTGGGGTCGACTGCAGCGCACCAGCACCTTCTTGGCCGAGACGACGTTCGGTTCGGCGGGCGACGCCCAGCGCGCCGTCGATCGCGTCCGGGGAATTCATCGGCGGGTGCGCGGGATCGCGGCCGACGGGCGGCCATATACGGCCACCGATCCGCACTTGCTGGAATGGGTGCATATCGCCGAAGCCGACAGCTTTCTTCGGGCGCACCAGCTGTACGGCGCAACCCCGCTGGACCAGTCGGGCCGCGACGGATACGTGGCGGACATGGCCGAGATCGCGGCCAGGCTCGGGGTGATCGACCCGCCGCGCTCCGAACATGCACTGGCGCAACGACTCAACGCATTCCGGCCGGAGTTGCGCAGCACGCCGGCCGCGCGTGACGCGGCCCGTTTCCTGTTGTTGACCCCACCGCTGTCGCTGGCGGCGCGGGCACCCTATGGCGTGCTGGCCGCTACCGCGGTCTCGATGCTGCCGTTGTGGGCCCGCGTACCGCTGCTGCTGCCCTACTTCCCGCCCGTCGAACTCACCGTCGTGCGCAGCGTCGGCCGTGTTCTGGTCGGCGGCATCCGGTGGGCGCTGCCGGCCCCCGGTGTCACGCCGCCCCGTTGACGATGTCGACGAAGAGTTGGTGGATGCGGCGGTCGCCGGTCATCTCCGGGTGAAACGCCGTGGCAAGCACCGGGCCCTGCCGCACCGCGACAGCATGTCCGGCCGCCCGGGCCAGTACCTGCACACCCTTACCGACCCGCTCCACCCACGGCGCGCGGATGAACACGCCGCGCACCGGTTCGTCGAAGCCGCTGAACCTGACATCACTTTCGAACGAGTCGAACTGACGCCCAAAAGCGTTGCGCCGCACCGTGATATCGATGCTACCTAGCGGCACGGCCTCCCGCCCGGCCGTACCGGCATCAAGGATCTCGCTGGCCAGCAAGATCATGCCCGCGCAGGTTCCGTAGGCCGGCAACCCGTCGGCCAGCCGCTTACGCAGCGGCTCCAGCAGGTCGAGGTCGCGCAGCAGATGGGTCATCGTGGTGGACTCCCCACCGGGAATCACCAACCCGTCGACGGTATCCAACTCACCAGCGCGTCGTACCGACACCGCATCGGCACCGCACTCGCGCAGCGCTGCCAAGTGCTCACGAGTGTCGCCCTGCAGCGCCAGCACCCCGATGCGCACGGCGCTCACTGGCCAGACTGCCGCTGGTTGCTCCGAAAGCGAGTCAGACCCTCCTGCATGACGGCCGCGACCATCTCGCCGAACTGATTGAAGATCTTGCCCTGGCACAGCGACCGGCCGCCGCAGGCCGATGGCGAGGACTGGTCGTAGAGCAGCCACTCGTCGGCGCGGAACACCCGCATGAACCACATGGCGTGGTCCAGCGAGGCCACCTGCAAGTGGTCGCGCTCGTCGAGATGGGTGACCTGCGCCGAGCCCAGCAGGGTGAGATCGCTCATGTAGGCCAGCGCGCAGATGTGCAGCACCGGGTCGTCGGGCAGCGGATCGCGGTGCCGAAACCAGACCTGCTGCTGAGATGCCTTGCCCGGCAGCCGGTGAATCTGATCGCGGGGCACGATGCGGATGTCCCACTCCTGGAACTGTTTGAACCCGTCGTCGTCGAACACCTTCATCGACTTCAGCCCCGGCAGGTCGTCCGGTGGTGGCGCCGGGGGCATCACGTCCTGGTGGTGGAGGCCCTCCTGATCGGTCTGAAAGGACGCCGACATCGAGAAGATCGTCTGGCCGTGCTGGATCGCGTTGACCCGGCGAGTGCAGAACGAGCCTCCGTCGCGCAGCCGCTCGACGATGAAAATCGTTGGCGCCGAGGAATCTCCGGGCCGGATGAAGTATCCGTGCAATGAGTGCACCAGGAAATGCGGATCGACCGTGCGTACCGCGCACACCAGCGACTGGCCGGCCACCTGCCCGCCAAAGGTCCGCTGAAAGTTGCCCTGTTCGGGGCTGAACACGCTGCCCCGATAGATGTTGACCTCGAGTTGCTCGAGATCAAGGATCTTTTCGATCGACACGGACTTTTTTACCAGCCGCGCTGCGCCAGGCGATGCGGCTCCGGGACCTGTTCGACGTTGATGCCAACCATCGCCTCACCCAGACCGCGGGACACCTTGGCCAGCACATCGGGATCGTCGTAGAAGGTCGTGGCTTTCACGATCGCCGCGGCGCGCTGCGCCGGGTCCCCGGATTTGAAGATGCCAGAGCCGACGAACACGCCCTCGGCCCCGAGCTGCATCATCATCGCGGCGTCGGCCGGGGTGGCGATACCGCCCGCGGTGAACAAGGTGACCGGCAGCTTGCCGGCCCGCGCGACTTCGACGACGAGATCGTAGGGCGCGGCCAATTCCTTTGCCGCTACGTATAACTCGTCCTCGGACAGCGATCCCAGTCGGCGGATCTCTCCTCCGATGGCGCGCATGTGGGTGGTCGCGTTGGACACGTCACCGGTGCCGGCCTCGCCTTTGGAGCGGATCATCGCCGCGCCCTCGTTGATGCGCCGCAGCGCCTCACCCAGATTCGTCGCACCACAGACGAACGGCACGGTGAATTTCCACTTGTCGATGTGGTGGGTGTAATCGGCCGGTGTCAGCACCTCGGACTCGTCGACGTAGTCCACGCCGAGGCTCTGCAAAATCTGCGCTTCGACGAAGTGACCGATGCGGGCCTTGGCCATCACCGGGATGGTGACCGCGGAGATGATGCCCTCGATCATGTCGGGGTCGCTCATCCGCGACACCCCGCCCTGCGCGCGGATGTCGGCCGGTACGCGCTCCAGCGCCATCACCGCGACAGCCCCGGCGCCCTCGGCGATTCGAGCCTGCTCCGGCGTGACGACGTCCATGATCACGCCGCCCTTGAGCATCTCGGCCATGCCGCGCTTGACCCGCGCGGTTCCCGTCCGCCCGTTGCCGTTGTGCGCCGCGCTATCCACTGCTACCTCAATCGTTGGTGTCTCGTTGCCCCGATAACGCCACCAGTCTAGTGGTCGACCACCAGCCGATTTCGCTCCGGAGGCCGACCGGGAAAATCAGCGGGTGGCGGCGTCGAGAAGCACCGTTGCAGCGGCTTTCGCCGCGACGGCGGAGTCAGGATCGCGATCCATCTGGGCGGCCAGGCCGCCTCCGTCGAACAGGAACTGGAGTTGCCGCCCCAACGCCGCGGGTTCGGCTGCGCCGGCCTCGCGGGCCAGATCGGTCAGCAGGCGGCGGACGTCGACACGGTATTGCTCGGTGGCCTGCTGGATCAGGCCTCCGTCGGGCGCTTCGGCGCTTGCCGTGGTGAACGCGCAGCCGCGGAAACTCGGGTCCGCGAACAACTCGGCCTGAGCGTCGAACACCGCCAACAACCGCTGCCTCGGGTCGCTGTGCCGGTCGATGGCGCGCCGCAAGTGATCCATCGTCGCCTGGTGGCGGCCCTCGAGGTACGCCTGAACCAGGTTCTCCTTACTACCGAAGGTGTTGTACAGCGAGGCTTTGGCTACCCCGGCATGCTCGATCACCCGGTCGATCCCGACGCTCTGCACCCCATCGGCGTAGAAGAGCTCGTCGGCGGCGGCCAGCAGTCGTTCACGGGCGGACTGCTTCGTATCGGTCTTCATGCGCGCTCGTCCTCGACCCGCTCCAGCATCAGCACGGGAATCTCGCGGGGGCCGGCTTTGGCGCGGTACTCGGGGAAGTGCGGCCAGAACTGTTCGGCAACGGCCCACGCTTGGGTCTTCTCGTCGCCGAAGACCTCACGGGCCCGAAATCGGCCTTTGTCCGCCCCGTCCTGCAACCACAGGTCGGGATGTGCGGTCAGGTTGCGATACCACGCGGGGTCGGTGGCCGCGCCTGCATACGATGCCACCGCAATGTAGTTGTCGCCGTGGGGAATACGCATGATCGGGTTCTTTCGGATGGCGCCGGTGCGGGCGCCGGTGGTCGTCAAGATGACCACCGGCCGCCCCTCCAGCGCGCCGCCCTCGGCGCCGTTGCTCGCCTCGTAAGCAGCGACTTGCTCGCTGACCCGGTCACTCGCGCCGGGTACGTAGCCGTCAGTCATGGTCGGTTCCTTTCAGATCGCAGCGCGTCCGCCGTCGACGGGAATCACCGCACCGGTGATGTAACTCGCCTTGTCGGATGCCAGGAAAGCGATCACGTCTGCTATTTCCTTCGGCTGGGCCACCCGGTTGAGCAAGGTGGTGGCACCCAACGCGTTGAAAAACTCCTCGTCGGCGGCGTTGGTGTACAC
>NZ_JBAPRN010000274.1:0-1744 GCF_049281135.1 Mycobacterium sp.
CCTTTGAGCTGGTGGTAGAAGTGGCGGGCGAGTGCGCGTTTGACGCAGCGTTTGGCTTCCTTGGTGGTTTTCCCGGCGGCCAGGAGCCGTTGGTAGTAGGTGGCTGTTTCGGCGTGGTGGTGGACGCGTTGGAGGGCGATCACGTGGAGTGCCCAGTTGAGTTGTCTGTCGCCGCCGCGGTTGAGGCGGTGTCGTTGGTGTTTGCCGCTGGACGCGTCGATCGGGCTGGTGCCGGCCAGCGCTGCGAAGGACGCCTCGCTTGCCATCCGCTCGGGATTGCCGCTGGAAACGAGCAGCTGGGCCGCACAGACTGCACCGACGCCGCACTCGGCGAGCAGGCTGGGTGCAAGCTCCGAGACGAGCCGTAGCAGCGCGCGGTCGATCTCACGGATCTCTGCGGCGAGAGCTTGGATGCGACGCGCGATCCGTCGCAGCACGTCGGTGACGCCATCTGGACGTGGCCGCAGTCGCGCCGCCGTCGCTACCAGTTGCTTTCTTGGTATGCGGTCAAGGCGGCGACGGAGATCGTCCGGCGCGGTCACAATCACGGCGTCGAGCTGGTTCAGTGCAGCGGTGCGAGACCGTGTCGCGCCCCGTCGCTCGAGCAAGAGCACGCGAAGCTGCTCGCGACCACCACCGCCACGCGGCAGGCTCAGCCCCTCGCCGGTCACGATCCGACGCGCCGCCAGGGTCGCGTCGATGACGTCGTTCTTGCCGCCACGGCGCTCGCCACGCTTAGGCCGCTCACACTCAAACACCGCCAAGCCACGCTCGCCCAAAAACGCGGCCAGCCCAGCGCCGTAGCTGCCGCACCCCTCGATCCCAAACGCCGGCTGGCCCAGGCCCGCCGCCCAGGAAAGCAGCTGCTGGTATCCAGCCGCCGTCGCCTCGGCGGTCACACAATCGACCTGACCGCCTAACTGGTCAAGCGCCACCGCGACATGCCACTGCTTATGCGTGTCCACCCCGATTGCCACCGTCCACCCGGTCACGTAGCCTCCCCTCATCGACATGGGTCGACCGGCTTGGACAGGGCTGTGTCGGGCAAACGAACGCAAGCTTCTATCAGGTCACCGGCCAGTCGAACGAAGCGACGGCGAGAGACAGGTCGGATTAAGGGCAAGTCACACCGCCAACATGGTTGCGGGTCATCCCGCCGTCGCCTCGCACTCTCAGCCACGCCCCGGACGGACGCAGCCACAACGACGCTACACAGCTTGGTTGAGCCGAACAGCACGGTTGGGTGTTTGCGTGGTCAGGGTCACCTCGCTACCCTGGTCAGGCAGGAATTCGTCCGCTCGAGCTTGAACACAGCCTCTCAGTGACAGAAGAACTCAGTCTTCACGAGCCTGCCAGGGCGGAGCCCGAACCCGCCCTCGCACCGGCGATCGCCGCGGCCGCACGGTCGACGGCGTCGGCGATGATTGTCTTCGACGCCGTCATCAAGCAGTACCAGGGCGGGGTGATCGGTCTCGACGACGTCTCGGTGCAGATCGACAAGGGAGAGTTCGTCTTCCTGGTCGGCCCCTCGGGATCGGGCAAGTCCACCTTCATCAAGCTCTTGCTGAAGGAGCTCGAGGTCACCTCGGGCAACCTGATCGTGGGCGGGAAGTCACTGCCCAAGCTGAAGCGCTCCAAGGTGCCGGTGCTGCGCCGAAACATCGGCTGCGTGTTCCAGGACTTCAAGCTGCTGCCGAACCGCACCGTGTACCAGAACGTCGCTTATGCGCTTCAGGTGCAGGGC
>NZ_JBAPRN010000275.1:0-5233 GCF_049281135.1 Mycobacterium sp.
GCTACCCCTGGGCTACCGATGGATCGCGGTGCGTCCGGGTCCGCCACCTCCACCTCGTCGTCGTCGCCGTCCGCTGGGTCCGACCCCTCGGTATCTCTCGATACCCCGCTGGGGTCTGGTGGACCGGGTCGATCACGACGCCGGGCCGGATCGGGCCCGGCGGCAGGCGCCGCCGCCCGAGCGGGTGCGTACGGCGTTCTTCATCTCCGCGGTGGCGTTGGGGGCCGCCGCGGTGGTGCATCTGGTGCGGTATCTGCTGCTGGTCATCAATCGCAACACCCTGCTGAACTGGGTGGTGGCGGATGCGGCGGCGTTGCTGAGTGTGTTGGCCAGTCTGGCCGCGATCGCGGCGGTGATGAGCTGTGCGGTGGTGCTGACGCGATGGTTGATCGCCCGCCGTGCCGCGGCGTTCGAGCACGTCGGCCGGCCGGAATCCCGTTCACGCCGGGCGTTGTGGGCAGGCACGCTGCTGCCGCCGTCGGCAGCGATGGCGCTGGCCATCACCTTCGCCGTCGTGGCGGCGACCACGGGGCACTCGGCCAGCTGGGCGTTGATGGCGGCCTGTGTCGGGTTCTGTTCTCTGCCCCTGGTGGCGGGAGTCTGGTCGCTGGTCTATGTCATCGAGCTGGCCAAAACCGAGGACCACTACGCCCGCTTGCGCCACGTGATCTGGGGTTGGTGGCTGCTGTGGCTGCTCAGCTGCGTGACGTCGGTCTTCGCGTCGGTCACCAGCGGCGCGCAGGACTCGCAGGGAATCGCCAACAACACGGTCGCGATGATCGTCGCGTACCTGCTGGCACTGATAGCAGTGCTGGCGACCGCGAAAGTCTTCGAAGGATTCGAGGCAAAGCCGGTCGAACGGCCCGCCCACCGCTGGGTCGTGGTTGCCGACGATGAACTCGTCGGCACGGAATCTGCTGCAGCGCTTGAGTTGCCGGGTGAAGAACCGGCAGCATAGAGATATGACGTGGGCCGAGGAGGTGGTCTCTCGGCACCCGTTCGTCGTGGCCCATCGCGGCGCTTCGGCCTCGCTGCCGGAACACACCCTGGCCGCTTACGATCTCGCGCTGCGGGAGGGCGCCGACGGCGTGGAGTGCGACGTGCGGCTCACCCGCGATGGGCACCTGGTTTGCGTCCACGACCGCAAGCTCGACCGGACGTCCAGCGGCGCCGGTCTGGTCAGCATGATGACGCTGGCGCAGCTTCGTGAGCTGGAATTCGGTTCGTGGCACGGCAGTTGGCGCGCCGATGGCACCCACGGCGATACCGGGCTGCTGACGTTGGACGCGCTGGTCTCGCTGGTGCTGGATTGGAAGCGGCCGGTGAAGCTCTTCGTCGAGACCAAGCATCCGGTGCGCTACGGCGCACTGGTGGAAAGCAAAGTGCTGGCGCTGTTGCACCGTTACGGCATCGCCGCGCCGGCATCCGCCGATCGATCCCGGGCGGTGGTGATGTCGTTCTCCGGGGCGGCGCTGTGGCGGGTTCGGCGGGCGGCGCCGCTGCTGCCGACGGTGCTGCTCGGCAGGAGCCATCGATACCTGGCCAGCAGAGCGGCCAGCACGATCGGAGCCACTGCCGTCGGGCCGTCTATTGCCACCCTGCGGGAACACCCCGAGCTCGTCGACCAGGCGGCCGCGCAGGGCCGGGCGCTGTACTGCTGGACGCCCGACGACTATGAGGACGTCCGATTCTGCCGGGACGTGGGGGTGGCCTGGTTGGCCACTAACCATCCCGGCCGCGCCAAAGCGTGGCTGGAAGACGGCCTCACCGGCGCCGACCCGCACTAGACGGGCCATCAGCCTCGAGGCGGCCTAGGGTTGGTCGCCGACAACCGTCGACGGCACCGGCTGGTCGGCGGCCAGTGCATCGAACAGCGCGGCGGCCTTCTGGTGATCCCACACCACCACCGAACCGGCGTCGCTGCTGGTGAGTTGGCCGATCGGCACGGTCAATGTGGTCGTCGACCCGTGCAACGCCCAGCCCAACCGGGCCAGATCCCAGACGTGGTCGTCGCGGTCGACGGTCAACGCGTCGACCGCCGCATGCGGCACCGCGTACCACCGCCACGGGTTGAGCCAGACCGCCGGGCTGGCGGCCCGATGCAGCAGCGCCGCCATGAACTGCCGCTGGTCGACCATCCTGTCCAGGTCGGCGCGCGGGGTGGCCCGGCTGCGGACGTAACCGAGCGCGTCACGGCCCGCCAACGTCTGACACCCGGCGGGCAGGTTTATGCCGGCCAGCGGGTCGTCGATCGGCCTGGTCGGGCACACGGTGACCCCGCCCAGTCCGTCGACCAATCCGGCGAAGCCGCCGAACCCGATCTCGACGTAGTGGTCGATTCGCAGACCGGTGGCCTGCTCGACCGTCTGGGCCAGCAATGGCGCACGGCCCATCGAGAACGCCGCGTTGATCTTGTCTCGGCCGTAGCCGGGAATCGGCACGTAGGAGTCGCGCGGGATGGACACCATCGTCGTCGGCGTGCCGGACCCGAGCGCGGGCACGTGCACCAACAAAATGGTGTCGGTGCGGCCGTTGCCGGTGTCGCCGCCGGTCGCCAGCGCCTGCTGCTGCTCCGTGGTGAGGCCTTCGCGGCTGTCCGAGCCGACTAGTAACCAGGTGCTGCCCTGCCCGGCGGACGGCCGGCCCGGGTAGTCCGTCAGCACCGTCTGTCGGTGCAGAGCGGTCTCCAGCCACAGCGCGCCACCCAGGGCCGCGGCGCAGCTCAGCAGCACGACGATGACCAGGCTGAGCGAAATCACTTGTGCCCAAGCACGTTTGCGAGCTGGTTTGCGGCGTGGCATGCGGTCCCGTGGGCGACGTTGCCGCGTGCTGAGCCGATTGGGCGTCACCGGCCTGGGCGGCGGTGTGCCCGGCGGTGGTGGCCGGCGACGCGGGCGGTCGGCCGGCAGGCGATCAGAAGGCACGGTCAATGCAGCCACCCCAGGTGGCCGGCCAGCAGGGCGTACCCGACGAACGCCACGGTGTCGATCAGCCCGTGCGCGATCACCAGCGGCCAGAGCCGTCCGGTGCGCTGCCAGGCGTAGCCGAACACCAGGCCCATCGCGATGTTGCCCAGGCCGGCGCCGAAGCCCTGGTAGAGGTGATACGCGCCGCGCAGCACGCTCGACCACAGCAGCGCTGCGCGAGGGCCGACACCCAACTGACTCAAACGGGTGAGCAGATAGCCGACGACGATGATCTCTTCGGCCCAGCCATCGGCGAAGGCGGTGAGCGCCAGCATCGGGACCCGCCACCAGGTGTCGCCCAGGCCCGACGGGATGACCGAGGCGTTGATGTGCAGGGCCCGCGCCGCGAGGTAGAGCGCCAGCCCTGGCAGCCCGATCAAAGCGGCCAGCCCGACGCCGCCGAGCAGGTCGGGGCGCCATCGAAAACGGCCCAACCCGACACCTGCTGGCCGTAATCCTGTGCGCCACAACAGATAGAGGCCAAGTGCGCCCCAGGCGACCAACTGCACGACGACGGTCGCATTCAGGCCGAGGTCGATCAGGTCGAAGTAGGACCGCTTCGGGTTCAGCGGAACCCGCTGGCCGCTCAAGCCCCGCAAGACTCCGTCGGCGAGCTGCAAGATCGCGGTGACGGCGCTGAGGCCGAACGTCACGCTCAGCACGATCGCGAGCTCGACGCGCAGCGGCCGGCGTTCGACCGACTGACCGTCGACGGCACTGCTGGGCGAAATCACCCCTGCACGGTAACCGCCCTGCGGGGCCGCTCAGTCCCGGCGCGCTCGCAAGCCGTTCACGAACGGGCAGCCCATCAGCACCCGAATGGCCTGGCCTAATCCGACCATGTCGTCGACCGGCGTGCGGAACGGCAGCCGGACGTCGCTGTCACCCTCGGCGCTTTCCACCCGCAGTCGCATCCCGTAGCGGTCGATGCCGAGCGGACGTACATCGCCGCGCCGCAGCCGCGCCGGTAGCCGGGCGGCCAGCCGTGCCACCACGTCGCGGTGGGCGGTGTCCAGATGCTTGATCCAGCTCGATTCCAAGGCGGAGAACGGATCAGGGAGCGCCGCCAGCAGCGCGGCGGCGTCGACAGCCTCGGCGCCGGTCGCGTCGGTCACCACCACCGACTCGATCTCCAGCCGGGCCAGCAGGTACTGAGTGTCCCCATCGGCGGCGGGGCGGGATCCGGGGGTCTGCACCTGCAGCAGCGCGGGGTGTGGGTGCTCCGCCGCGATCAGGTCGAGCAGCCCGCACACCGTCGACGGCGACACCTGATGCAGTCGTCCGCGAATCCACACCAGCGAGCGGACCGGTTCGCGCAGCGGCAGCGGCGCGTAGTCGGCCAGCTCCAGCACGGCCGGGGCTCCCGCGGCGCCGGAGTCGACGACCTGCTCGGCCACCCCGCTGCCGATCGGCACTCCGACGGCGAACGAACCGTCGTTGAGCAGGTGGTGCAGCGGGGTGGTGAGCGGCTCGGCGCTGTCGACCGCGAGCAGCGCACCACCGGCTCGAACGCAGGTGCTGCGGATCCGCTCGGCCGTCGTCGGAGCCGGGCAGTGAGCAAGTGTCATCGTCGACCGTCCTAATAAGTGAGGTAAGCCTAACTTAACTAGGAGCGATCGGAGGGCGCAAGACCTACGACCCGATAGGGTTTTGATCGTGGTCAGCATCGCGTATCTCGGTCCCGCGGGGACGTTCACCGAAGGCGCGCTGTTGCAGATGACCGATGCCGGCATGGTTCCCCAGCGTGGTGGGGGCGACTGGCAACCGCTGCCGGTCGACAGCACGACCGCCGCGCTGGACGCCGTCCGCGACGGTGCCGCCGAATTCGCCTGCGTGCCGATCGAGAACTCGATCGACGGCTCGATCATGCCCACGCTGGACAGCCTGGCGATCGGGACGCCACTGCAGGTGTTCGCGGAACTGACGCTCGACGTGGCGTTCAGCATCGCCGTCAAGCCCGGCCGCACGGCCGCCGAGGTGCGGACGTTGGCCGCCTTCCCGGTGGCCGCCGCACAGGTGCGGCAGTGGCTGGCCGCTCATCTGCCCGCCGCCGAACTACGTCCGGCCATCTCCAATGCCGATGCGGCGCAACAGGTCGCAGACGGACTTGTCGACGCCGCGGTGAGCTCCCCGCTGGCCGCCACGCATCGGGGTTTGTCGACGCTCGCCGAGGGTGTCGTCGACGAAGCCAATGCGCGCACCCGCTTCGTGCTGGTCGGCCGGCCTGGCCCGCCGCCGGCCCGGACCGGCGCCGACCGGACGTCGGT
>NZ_JBAPRN010000276.1:0-15373 GCF_049281135.1 Mycobacterium sp.
CCGGTTCGTCGGCGCAGACCTACTTCGAGCAGAAGCAGGGCAGGCTGGGCCAGCCTGACGACATCGCCAAGGTGGTGCTGCACTTGGCCTCCGACGACGCCGGGTGGGTCACAGGCGTGGCCTACACCGTCGACGGCGGACTGATGGCCGCGTCGATCTGATGGCACGCCACTCATGACACGCATCGTCCTGCTCGGCGCCACCGGTTACACCGGCCGGTTAATCGCGCAGCGGCTCGCGACCGGTCAGACCGAGACCGTGCTGGCCGGCCGCTCCGGGTCCGCACTCGCCGAGCTGGCCGACGAGCTGGGCGGCAGCTGCACGACCGCGGTGGTGCGCCTGGATCATCCGCGCACGATCACCGCGCTGCTAAAACCCGGTGATGTGCTCGCGAGCACCGTCGGTTCGTTCATCAAGGTCGGCGATATCGCGCTGACGGCCGCGATCGAAACCGGCGCCCATTATCTGGACACCACCGGCGAGGCGCCGTTCGTGCGGCGGGTGTTCTCCGATCCGGCCGCGACCACCGCCAGGGGCGCGCTCGTCACTGCGATGGGGTTCAACTACGCGCCGGGCAATCTGGCCGGTGCGCTGGCGATCGAGCGCGGCAACGAGCACGACGTCGTCGACCGCGTCGATATCGGCTACTTCCTGACCGGTTCGACCCAGGGCGCGCTCAGCGGCGGAACCGTGGCGTCCGCGGTGGGTGTGTTGATGTCGCCGGGCTTCACGTGGCGGGACGGCCGGCTGCTCACCGAACGCTGCGGCGCGCGCACCCGATCCTGGGAGGTCGCCGGCCACCGGGTACCGGCGATGACGCTGGGATCCTCGGAGGCGATCACTCTGCCGCTGAGCTATCCGGGGCTGGCCACCGTCGACGTCTACCAGGGCGGGCTCGGCTCGGCGACCCCGGTGGTGGCCCAGGTCAGCCGGCTGGCCCCGATACCCGGCGCCGCCAGGGTGCTCGGCGCCCTCAACGGCATCGTCGCCCGCGGCTCGACCGGTGGGCCCGACGCCGCGACCCTTGCCAGGGCGGGCACTCACGTTGCGGCCCTGGCGTATTCGCGGTCGGGCCATGTGCTCGCCGAAGTGGTGCTGCGCGGACCGAACGTCTACGACCTGACCGCAGATCTGACCGCCTGGGGGGCTCAGCGCGCCGCCTGCGGCATGGTCACCGGCTCGGGCGCACTGGGACCGGTGCAGGCCTTCGGACTCAAGGAACTTTACGCCGGCCACCTCGCCGCGGGCATGGTCGAACAGAAGCAACCATGATCAGTTTCACCCTGACCCGCACCACCACTGCGCCGATCGAGGCCGTCTTCGACCGCCTGACCGACCACGCGGCCTACAAGGAGATGTCGGCGATGCGGATCTCTGTCGTGGAGAAGCCTGGCAGCCCGGACCCCAACGGCCTGGGTGCGATCAGGCGTGTCGGACTCATCGGTCCAACGCAGACCGAGGAGGTCACCGTCTTCGAGCGACCCACCCGGTTCGTCTACGCCCTGCGGTCCGGCCTACCGGTCCGCGATCACACAGGCACCGTCGACCTGGTGGCGGTACCGACCGGAACGCACATCACCTACACGGTCAAGTCCACCCCGGCCCTGCCGATACCCGGCCTCGGGCTGGTCCTCGGCCTGGCGCTCAAACAAGGAATCTCAGGCCTGCTCGACGGAATCGTGCGGGCCGCAGAACGTCCACCCAACGATTAGGAGACAGATAGCCCATGTCCGATTTGGTTTTCGACAAGTCAGAGTTGCAAGAACTGGCCACCGCCCCGGGCGATCGCGCCGCGGCCGCACTCGACCGCGGCGACCTCGCCGGAGCCCGCGAGATCGCCGCGGCCTCGGTTGATCTGCACTTCTCCACCCGCGATATCTACACGCTGTGGAACACGTTGACTTTGGGATACATCGAGCGTGAGTTCGGCGCCGAGGCGCTGGAGACGTCGGTGCCCGCATCCCTGCGGACCATCGCCCGTCCCTGGGCCGAATGGTTCCGTAACGGCGTCTCGCGGGAAGCCGTGCAGTCCATCGCGATGATTTTCCGGATGGACGGCGCGCAGCTCGCCGCGTTCGAGGAGGACGCCGACACGATCGTGCTCGTCTCGCCGCAGTGGGCGGGCAACCGGGCCGACGAGATCCCCGGCACGGGCGACCTGCGCGTGTTCAGCACCGCCATCGAGCGGTTGTGCTGTGAGTGGCTGGGCTACCCGCCGTTCGTCTTCGCCGACGGCCAAGGCGGCGAGCCGCTGCGCCTGACGATCTACAAGAACCCTCTCGACGTTCCCACTCAGGTCTTCGAGCGTCTCGGCGTCGAGCGTGACGTCGCCCGCATCGGCGCGGCTTTCGACGTCTCCGGCGCGCTGCTGTTCGACGCCGACGAGCGCGAGGCCATGCGCTTTCAGGCCTGCGCGCTGGCGGTGAAGGCCCTCGACGCCGGTGACGTGGACCGCGCCCGTCGTCACCTGATGCTCTCGAAGACGGAGTGGTACCTGGGGCATCACTTCGGCCGCGACCTGATCACCGCGCAGACTGGCTGGATCCTGGAGACCCACGGCGTGCAGCACTGCTGGGACTCGGTGGAGCAGTGCTACAACCTGCCCACGATGGGCGCGGTGCTCGGCCAGATCGACGCGATGCCCTACCGCGACCAGGTGCAGTGGCTGGCCACGCTGTTCCACCAGCACGGCATGAAATACGAGCTGCTCGAGGACGAGGCCGGATTCTGCTTCGACACCAAGCCCTGCGGCAGCGGTGGCCGGCTCATCGAGGAGGGCGCCTACGCGGAGCCCAAGAACCTGCCAATGGTCAAGGGACCCACCGTCGAGAGCTTCGGCGTCGACGCGATGCCGGTCTACTGCATGCACTGCCCGGGCACCAACAAGTACGTGCTGGAGAACGGCGGCCCTTACTTCCTGCTCGTCGAGCCGGGCATCAAGGACGGCCACATCACCGGGCACTGCCGGTTCAACATCTATAAGTCCGAGGACGGCGTCCCGCAGGACGTCTACGACCGGGTGGGCGTCAAGCGCCCGAACCTGCTGGCGGGAGCGCGATGAGCGCGGTCAATCAGCGCTGGATGGCCTGGGGCGGCATCGTGAGCATGGTCATCCTGCTGATCGGTATGTGGGTGATGGCCGGCTTCGTCCCACCGCCGGGGCCGAACAAATCGATGCAGGAGATCGTCCAGATTTACGTCGACCGCAACACCCGGATCAAGTTCGGCATCATCGTGGCCGGTGCCGGTGTCACACTGCTGGCGCCGTGGTCGGCGGCGCTCTCGATTCAGATGCGCCGCATCGAGGGCGAGCTCGCGCCGCTGGCATTGAGCCAGGCGCTACTGGGCGTGATGCTGCTGGTCGAGTTCTACATCCCCTGCATCATGTGGGAGGCCGCCGCGTTCCGGCCTAAGATCGATCCCGGCTTCACCTACCGCATTCACGACCTGGCGTCGATCATGTTCATCGCACTGCCGTGGACCGGCATGCTTCAGGCGATCCTGCTGGGCGTGGCGATCCTGCAGGACCGTCGCGAAACCCCGGTGTTCCCGAGATGGGTGGCGTACCTGAGCTTCTGGTCTGCACTGTGCTTTCTGCCCGGCGGCCTGAACTGCCTCGCGAAAACGGGCGTGCTGGCCTGGAACGGACTACTGGCCTGGTGGCTGGGGTTGGCGATCTTCGGCGGCTGGATCTTCGCGATATCGGTGTGCCTGGTGAAGTACGCCATCCCACACCAAGAGGCCGAGGAAGCGCAGCGAACGAGTTAAGTCAGTTGGCGTGCTGCCCGATTCGAGCGTCTCTGGGTTCATGACCCATTTCTCCACGCAGAGGTCCAGGTCATTCATCCCTTCGTTATTGCAGTTCGCGCACACGGACTTGGTTGTAAGACCGAAAAGCGGGTCGCTGCGCGCCCGTTCGGTGCCGCCAGCCTTGACCTGGTAGAGCTGGCGCTTGCCCTGCGGGATGACGAGCATGACCTTCCAGGGAGATCTGAATATGTGTTCAACCGTCAGAGGTTTCCCGCCGCAGACGATGCATCCCCGCAGCCTTGCTCACTCATGCGCGGCCCGCAACGACTATCGGACGGGTGCCAACATCTGTATCGACACAACCCGATCCGGCGCATAGGGGGCAGGACTCAGCGCAAACCGAGACGACACCGGCCGATGCAAACCTTGCAGCGGAGCTGATTGCATCGGGAGTTACAACACAGCCCGTCGAGACCGCGATCGCGGTGCTGGGCACTCCTCCCGCGCGATGGCGTATGTGGCGATGACCCGCGGCCGTCAGTCGAACGAAGCGTTCCTCTACCAACCCGTCACCGGTGAGGCCGACCACCAACACACCCCGCCGATCACCGACCCCGAGACCCACCTGCTGCGCCGCCGCGGCAACACCTACAGCGCCGCGCACCACTTCCGGCAATCCTGGGCCACGACGACCGCCCCCGCACGATGCCTGATCACTTCCAACGCACGCCACCAGAGCACCTGCCCGCCGAGGTCGCAGACCTGCTCTCCCGGCAACGCCACCGCCGCACCGCCCGCCACGAGGTCTGGCGCGAACACCGCAACTGGGCCAAGTCGCTCCCCACCAGCTACGAGCAGCTGCTCATGTCGTCCGTAGCATCAGCGTCGATCGTGACGCAGGTGGCCTCGAAATTTGACCCTCGGAATGCGAAGTCGATACTTCGGTCGGTTGGGAATGCGCCGTCCGAGACGGGCAAGTGGGCTATCTTCTGAGGATTCTGCGGAGGCCGGCAAGGTACTGATCCTCGGTGATCTCGGCACCCAACTGTCCGGAAATGCGTGCTACATGTGGAAATTCGGCTTCGTCCAACTCATGAGTCCAGGCTGCGCGTGGTCGCTCGGTGCCTGCCCGGGTCTCGACGATCGCGAACAGAGCGAAGCCCAGAGTGTAGGTGGCGAGCGTGCGCTGCAGGTCGAACGCTTCTTCTGCAGTGAAACCCACCCTGTCGAGCCGGTCCAGCACGTATTCGACGATCTCCGCCTGCGCATGGCCGAATACCGGCTGCTCGGCGATGGCTTGGGTGACATTGCGGTGGTCGAGAAAACGTCGGTAGATCGCCAGGAAGACCGTCTCCAGTGCAGTGTCCCAGCGCCGCCGCAGGTCAAACGATGGCAGATTCTCCAGCAGCAGGTCGGGGAGCATGGCTACGATCGCGTCTTTGGACTCGGCATAGCCATAGATAGTCATGGGTCCGACTCCGAGTTCGCGTGCAAGCCGCGCGATTGTCAGCGCCGCGGCTCCCTCTGCGTCCACCAATTCGAAGGCTGCGCGAGCTACGCGCTCGCTGGTGAGCAGCGCCGGTCTGCCGGGCCGGCGGCGCCCGCCGTTGTCAGCGTGCTCGGTCACGCCACGCGGCCACCCGCTCGGCGTTTTGTGCGGGAGTCGAGCCATAGGCGACGATCTCGTCGGCGCGCGCATCGATGAACCGCTGCAGGTTGCTCACACACTCGTGACCGTACCGATCGCGCTGCAGTCCCAGATGTATTCGTCGGGAATCACGCTGGCGACAGCTTCGGCCTGGCGACCTCGGTTTCGAGTCGATATCGCACCGCCTTCGCGTAGGGCTGCTGTGAACCAGGCGGGAGTGAGGTCCTGTGTCGAATCAGCTAGCACGGCCTCCACGGCACAACTCCTTCTGCCAAATCCGGTCTTCGGTGAACGGGTTTTCCGCATGCTATACGGAAACATTTTGTTTTCGTATAGCTTCCGGATAAGTCCGTCAACGTTGAGGAGTAGCAGCACATGACAATTCATGAAGGTCAAGTTGTCGTCATGACCGGCGGGGCCAGCGGAATTCGACGTGCGATCGCCGAGCGGTTCGCCGCGGCCGGAGCATCCGTTGTCGTGGCTGACCTCGACGAAATCGGTGCCAAGACAGTCGCCGCCGACATCGGGCCCAGTGCTAGGCCGATCGGTTGTGACGTCGCCGACGAGGCCCAGGTCGATGCCGCAGCAGATCGCATGCCGCAATCAGCAGCCCGGACATCAGGTGGCGATGCACTGTTCGTGAGCGAGGACTCCGCAGCAGCCGCGGAGGGACGTTTACTGGGCTGGGGCGAATTTCACAAAGGGCCCGTGGCTGGGCTGGATCAGCCGGCTGGTGGCCCGTTACCGGCTGGAAGGCGAGGATGCGTTTGAGCCGCGGTCTCGCCGCCCACACACCAGCCGTTTCATGCTTAATGGACGCGTGTTTGGACACGTTAGGTCTGCTTAGCACCGCTAAGCACCTTGTGTGGACGGTACGTTGGCCGATGGGATTAGTGTCGCCCGGCCGAGGCGGCGCGCGGCGGCGCGGCGGCTCGTCGACTTGGGGATGTCTGGACCGAATACCTGTCGCGTTGCCGCGGAGCTGACGCCGCACCGTAGGAACTACCGGCCAACCGCCGCTGCTGCGCCGCTAGCCGAGTCGGCGTTCGAGTTCAGTTGAGGGTTAATCCTGCGCGGCAGTGCGTTAATGCGGTTGCGGGGGACTGCTGCCAGTGGCCGCTAGTCCGATATATTGCCGACGTGTGGGAACCCGTGGTGATCGAAACCGATGGTGATGGTGGGGTGGTGCTGCCCAACCACCCATATACGCGGTACTTGATGCGGGAGAACGAGGATGGCAGCATCCTTCTCCAGCCGCCGACGTTGCCAGCCTTGGCCCAACATGAGTTTGCATCGATCCCCGAGCTGCAGGATCTCCTGGCGGCAGCGGCGGCGGCGCCCACTACCCGCCGAGCCCGCGACGATCGAGTCTGATAATTAAAGCTTCATCACGATACGAGCTGATCGATCGCCTCTAATCGATCGAGTTCCAGACACATCAGCAGATCGCGGCCTCGCCACCAGCGGCCAGAGAAGCCATCATCGCCGAGGCTCGCGCCTGGGCGGTGGCGACGCATGCAGAGTTCGCTGTCGCTGTCTGGCCGAAAGCTCGGGCTGTCGGCACAGTCGCTGTTCGACGTGATCACCGGCGCGACCGGGAACTGCTGCCCGGTGCCCGGCCCGGTGCCGACCTCGCCGGCCAACAACGACTTCACACCTGGTTTCGCCACCGCGCTGATGAACAAGGATCTCGGGCTGGCGATGGATGCGGTCAGATCGACCGGCTCAGCCGCGCCACTGGGTAGCCACGCCGCCGACATCTACGCGAATTTCGCAACGGCCAACGCCGACAAGGACTTCAGCGCCATCATCGAAATGCTCCGCGGTTGAGGTGAATTGGCGGGCTCCTCAACCCTTTGCGGATTGAAGCGGACTCAGCGAGTCCTTCCTGCTGCTCGGGGCGAGACCGGGGCGTATCGTCGACCGGCCCGCTTCTTTCGCCAACATGACCCCAACGATGCGACGCGCGCGCAAGGCAGCGGCGTCCGCCTGAAACTCCACGCCGCCTCTCCAACCGTCGTAGCCCGAGTGATTTGACGCCATCTCGAGGATGGCGGTATCGCGTTGAGAAACCTCAGCCAGGAACGATGCGAGCCGAGCGGTCACCGCATCACTATCGAGTCTGTAGTCACGCGATCCCTGCATGAACACATGAGTCGAAGTCTCCGTTTCGGGAGTAATGGCGTGAGTTCGGGTGGTGGTGTAAAACTCGCCATCGGCAGCGGTGATCTCCCAATATTGGCGGTGCACAGCCGGAGAGACGAACGTACCGCTCTCGCGACGCTTATAAGTAAGCCCGCGGTCGAGCCCGGTGGCGTCGGCCTCCCAGTCCGTGAGCTGAGCATCCGGTAGGAGTCGAGTGTAGGACACAGTGGTTTCGGTGACTTCAACGTCGTTGAAGGCCGGCATGCTACTGATCTCCTCAGGCACGTCACGCCTGTGGAGGATCGGAGCATAGCTGAAGTCCAGGTAATGTTCATGCACCATCATGTAATTGGCGTTCACCTGCCAGGTGCTCGCGAACGTCGCCCACCCAGGGTCGTTGATCCACCTCATGTGCGGCGGTTGGCTGCCCGCGGCGGCCGCAGGTGGTCCTAGCCAGATCCAGATGAATGGTGGCTGCTCGAGAACAGGGAAGGCCCGAACCCTCATGCCCGTCGGGACTTGGGGTTGGGCGGGCGTGTAAACGCACTTGCCGTCAGTATCGTAGGTGCATCCGTGGTAACCGCACACCAGTTGATCGCCTTGGACCGTGCTATGCGACAGCGGGAATGCCCGGTGCGCACAACGATTTTCGAATGCGTTGACGTGTCCGTTGCCGCTACGCCACAGCACGACTTCCTCGCCGAGCAGGCGACGCCCGAGCGGCGATGCCCCGATCTCGTCGGAGGTGGCCGCGACGTACCAGCACTTCCGTGGGTAATTGGTCTTAACGGTCTTCACAGGTCTAGCACCAGCCTTTCGGTGCGAGAACGCGACACGCAGATCAACATGACTTCGCCGGCAGCTTTCTCGGCATCGGTGAGCACCGAGTCGCGGTGGTCGGGTGTTCCCTCCAGAACCCTCGCTTCGCACGTACCGCAGACACCTTCGTAGCAGCTACCGAGAATTGGAATGCCCTCTTCCTCAAGGACTTCCAAAATTGACTGGTCCGACGTTATCTCGAAGTTCGACCCTGACCGCTGGCATACAACCTCGAACTGGTCGAGCGCTTCGGCCGCCTCCTCAGCGGTCGGCGCTTTGGCGGCGAACCGCTCGATATGAAGGATCCCCGCCGGCCAGTGAGTGGAGTGCTGCTCGACCGCAGACAATAATGCCTCGGGTCCACAGCAGTACACCAAGGTATTGTCTTCGGGCTCTTTGAAAAGCGATTCCAGGTCGAGAAGACCGCGTTCGTCCTGTGGCCACACGGTTACCCGCTCGGCATAGCGGTTGGCGAGGTCCTCCGCGAAGGCCATGGAGGCCTTGGTCCGTCCGCCATACAGCAATGTCCAGTCACCCCCTGCTCGCTGCACGGCTTCGAGCATCGCCAAGATCGGTGTGATACCGATGCCCCCTGCGATGAACCGATAATGTGGTGCATCAACTAACGGAAAATGGTTGCGCGGGCCTCGTACTCGCACCGTGGCACCTTCGTTGAGAATGTCGTGAACGTAGCGCGAGCCGCCGCGACTGTTGGGATCGAGCAAGACTCCAATGCGCCACAGACTCGAATCGTGGGGGTCACCGCACAGCGAGTATTGGCGCGTTAACCCGTCGTCGAGGATTAAGTCGATATGGGCTCCCGGTTCCCAGCGCGGCAGGTCTTCGTTTTCTGGATGGGCAAGGTCGAGCACCACGACGCCTCCTGCCGGTGTGCTACGGCGTCGAACGATCAAATCTGATGTGAACTCATGTACGTTGGCACCGGGCGTGGTGATGGCGGGCGCAGACATTGTTGACTTGCTCCGATCGTGGCACGAAATCAGTTCGACGCCAGTCGTATTGCCTGCGCTTAACCAGCGCTCGGCGGGGGCGGCAGGTAGATGGTCTTGTACACCTGAAACGCATTCAGCCCTTCCGGACCCAATTCGCGTCCCATGCCGCTTTGCTTGATACCGCCGAACGGGGCGACAGGGTCATTGACGTAGTGATTGACCCCGACCGTTCCCGAGCGAACGCGGCGGGCGACGTTGGTCGCGCGTTCGGGATCTGATGACCACACCGAGCCACCTAGCCCGTAGATACTGTCGTTGGCGATCGCAACGGCTTCGCGCTCGTCGGAGTAGGGAATCAGCGACAGCACCGGCCCGAAGATTTCTTCGCGCGCCACGGTCGCGTTGTTGTCCAAGTCGGCAAAGATTGTGGGTTCCAGGAACCACCCTCGGTCAAATGGGCGCGAACCGCCGGTGGTCATTCGGGCGCCCTCGCTCTTGCCCTTGGCGATGTAGCCTTCGACGCGCTCGCGCTGACGCTGAGAAACCAGCGGGCCGATCTTAGTCTCAGGATCGAGCGGATCGCCCACTTTCAGTGAGCGCGCCAAATCGGTAATGGTGTCAACGATTTCGGTGTATCTGCTGCGGGGAGCCAGGACCCGGGTGTTGAGCCAACAGATTTGACCGTTGTTGAGCAGCGTGCACCCAAAGAAGGACTCGATGGAGGCTGCCAGGTCGACGTCGTCGAGGATGACGGCCGCGGACTTGCCGCCGAGTTCGAGGGTGACCGGTCGCAATAGACGCCCGCACGCTTCGGCGATCCAACGGCCCGCGACGGTGGAGCCGGTGAACGACACCTTGTCGACGCCTGGGTGCTCGACGAGGTACGCGCCCACTTCGCGACCCCCGGGAACAACGTTGACGACGCCGTCGGGTAGACCTGCCGCGGCTGCGGCCTCGGCCATCAGGAACGCGTCGAGCACGGTTTCCTCGGCCGGTTTGAGGACAACCGTGCAGCCGGCGGCCAGCGCAGGTGCGAGTTTGAGGAACGTAATCCCCTGGGGGACATTCCAGGGCACGATCGCACCGACGACGCCGACAGGCTCCTTGGACACCAGCGAAACGCCGCCGAGCATGCCGGCACGTGACTCCTCAACGGGTGCGCTCGTCATCAGGTCGCTGTAGTAACGCACCAGCAGCGGTGGGAAGCCAGCCTCGAACTGATGCGCAAGCCAGATCGGCATCCCGTTCTGCATCGACACCCGTCTTGCAGTTTCAGCTCCGCGGGCTTCCAGTTCCACCGCGAATCGTTCGAGGACATCGGCGCGTTCCTTGGGATCCCAAGTCGACCAGCCGTCGGGGGCATCGAACGCCGTCCTGGCTGCTGCGACAGCAGAGTCGATATCGGATTCGGTGCCCCTGGGTACCGAACCGATGCGCTGCTCGGTGGCCGGAGAATGGACGCCGATGGTGTCATGGCCAGCTGGCGCGGTCCACGTGCCGCCGATGTAGAGCTGCGGATAATCGATTGTGGTCATGGAGATCTCGCCTGTTCAGGAGATTGTGATCTTGGCGGGCAAGTGTTTTAGGCCGCCGACAAAGTTGGTCTGCGTGACACTGCCGGGTCCGCGGATCTCGATCGATTCCACACGGGGCAGCAGTTCTTCGAACATCACCTTCAGTTCTTGCTTCGCAAGGTGCTGGCCGACGCAGGTATGCGCGCCGAAGCCGAACGCCAGGTGGTTGTTGGGCTTGCGATCGATGTCGAATTCGTCGGGGTGGTCGAAGACGTCCTCGTCGCGGCAGCCCGACTGGAAGAGCGGCATCACCCGGTCACCGGCCTTGATGGTCTGTCCCCGCAACGTGTGGTCCTTCAGCGCGACGCGCATGAAGTGTTTGACCGGTGCCACATATCGCAAGCCCTCCTGGATGAGGTCGGGCACTAGACTCGGGTCCGCTTTGACCCGGGCCAGGACATCGGGGTTCTCGGCCAAAGCTTTCAGTGTGCCGGCCAGGGTTGCTGAGGTGGTGTCGTGACCTGCGGTGAAGATCGCCGTGTACCAGCCGTACACGAAGGACTTGGGCCAGTACTCACCGTCGGCTAGCTTTGCGCACGCGACCACCGTGGCCAGGTCGTCGCGAGGATTGGCGCGGCGGTCTTCGGCCAAGGTGTCGAAGTAGGCGAAGTAGTCCTGGATGGTGGCGGCGAACTGTTGGGCCATCGCCTCCGGGGTCAGGGCCTCGACGTCTTCGCGCTGATGCTCGGGATCGGCGGTGCCGAAGAACTCCTGGGTGAGCGCCATCATCCGCGGCTCGTCCTCGGGCGGCACCCCTAGCAGCGTCATTATCACGTGCAGCGGGAAGCCCAGCGCCCAGTCGTCGACGAGGTCGATTTCTCCGCGAGCCGAGAGCTTTTTGAGATGGTCGATGGACTCTCCGGCGAGCTGGCGCATCTGGTCTTCCAATTTTCTGACCGACGGCGGCTTGAAATAGTTGAAGGCCATGTTTTTGGCCTGGGTGTGCTCGGGTGGGTCTATGTAGGGGAGTGCGTCCAGGATGCGCAAGCTACCCCCGAGGAGTTGCTTGGTGAACGCGTCACCCGCGGCGTTCTGCAAGATCGGGTTGTGCGAACCGGGGCTGTCTACGCCGCCGCCGGCCGCGAAGACCTCCGACAGACTTTCGACCTCCTGAATGTCAGCGTGCTTGGTGACCAGCCAGATGGGGTCGTAGCCCTCGACTACCGCCTTCGCCACGGGCATGTTGTTGCGCATCCATTTGTAAGCGTCATACAACGCCGCGAGGTCGGCATGGCCCTCGGGCAGGACAAGCTGCCGGGCGATTTTTTCGGGAAGAACTGCCGGTTCGGCTTGCTGCGCGGTCGTCATGGACGTCCTCTTTCTGTGTTCTTGGGTGCCCGTACCGCCTCGTTACACCGGACGAGGGGTCCTGGTGATTCAAGTCTCACTGCGCGTGCCTTCTTTGTGCGTCACCATGACGGGGGGTCATCTCTCCCGCGTTAGGGGTAATCGGTGCTTGTCGACATTCAAATACGCAGTTCGGAGCCGCTCAGTCGGCCGGGCACCCGTCGTTTATCCACTGCTCGATGGCCTTGATTTCATCCGCCGGCATGGGATCGAGGTATGCGGGCATGGCGGGCGTCACGGCTCCCGCTGGAGGGTCGTCCAGGTCCGAGCCAAATGGTGCTTCGCCTTTCAGCGACAACACCAGATTTGAGTTCGCCCCATCGCCGAGGCTCACGAGTCTGCGTCCGCCGACCTTCATGTCGACAAAGCGGTCTCGAGTGACGCCACGCCAGAAGGGACCGTGCGAGGCGACGTCGGCCTCTGGTCCGCCAACCGACTTATCAAGGATTGCGACGACGTCATCAAATTTCATGATTTAAGTCCTTCCGCCACTTGTGATTGTTCGTTCATCCGGCTGCACGCACTCGCTTCAAGTGGTCCCCGCGAGGGAAACCACCTCGTCGAAACCTTCGCGTAGGCAACTTGAGAATGCTGCTGCGTCGACGATGGCGTCTGGATCAAAGTTGACTGCGATGCAACAGGTTCCGTCGTAAGTCAACATCGCCACCATGGCGGGGATGCCGGGACGGGGTCCCACGGGGTATACCCGCGTCACCCGTGCACCTGCCAGATACAGCGGACGACCGATCGCGCCCAGGTTAGAAGCCTGCAGGTCCGAAAGTCCGGTCATCCCACCGGCGATGCGAGAGAGCACAATCCCCGGTAGGCGGCTCAACACCGGCGCGAGGAGATCGAGAAATCCGAGCGCGGGCTCCATGCGCGCATCGGCGATGAAGTCGTGGATGGCGGCGATACGAGTTGCGGGATCGACTTCACCGACCGGTGCGACAAATCGTGCGCCGGCGAACTTGTTGGCGCCCATCGGATCGGCGTCGGTGCGCAGGCTCACCGGTATCGCCACGGGCATGGAATCGACTGAAAGAGAAAGCTTTTCATGGTAGCGCCGTACCCCGCCGAGCAGACTAGCCAGGAATGCGTCGTTGACCGAACCTCCGGCAGCCCGGCCCGCCGCTTTCAGGTCATCGAACGCGACGTCGAAGGTGTCCAGCCGATAACCTGATCCACTGCCGGTCAGCGCCGGGGAATGGGGTGTGTCTGGCGGTGTCAGCACGCGCCGCAGCGACATCGCGAATTTAACGGCGTCGCTCGTTGTTCCGATGGGATCGCCGACAAACCGGCCGGCGAGGCGGACGGTCTCGCGCAGCGCGTCCGCGGGAGCACCGGCGATCTTGCCTGCCAACCGGTTTACCAGGAGGCCCTCCGGTGATTCCGCTCGTCGCGGCTCGGGCATCGGCCGGTCGTCGGCCGGTCCGGGATCCTGGCTGTGCCCGTGAGCCAGGTCCAGCAATTGCAGCAGACCGATTCCGTCGCTCAAACTGTGATGCGGCTTGAACAGGTAGGCGGCCCGACCTTCGGTTATGCCCAGCACTAGCAGCGCCTCCCAGGGTGGACGCTCGGGATCTAGCGGGCGCGCAGCGAATTGGGCTGCCAGATCGTGCAATTCGGCCATTGACCCGTCGCCCGGTAGCCGCACTCGCTGTAGGTGGTACTCGAGGTCGAAATGCGGGTCGGGTGACCATGCCGGTGCAACCAGGGGCACCGCCGGCTCGACGACCCGTTCCCGCAGCCGCGGCACTCGCTGGGTAAACCGATCATGGGCGGCCACCAATCGATCCCAGTCGGGCTCGGTGTCGAGCAACTCGACCATGACACCGGTCGACCGGGTTCGGTAGTCGCCACCGGTCCGCCACATCAATGCTTCCCACGCGCTGAGGTCTTGTCCCCCTCCCCACGAGGCAAGCGTGTCGTCGTCGGCGTTAGGCATGGTGATCGCCCATTTCGGTTGACACTGCTGGGTGGTCCACGGCGTTTGTCACTTCGAGTATCAGCCTCGCGACCGCGGCCGGGTCGTCGGACATCGGGACATGTCCAACGCCGTGAAGGTGGATCAGCTCCGCCCCGGGCAGCCGTTCTAGCATCGGCGCGCCGAAACCGTCGAACGGCAACACCCGGTCCTGGCCGGCCCACACCAGCCGGACGGGGTAGTCCCGAACAGCTGGCAGGGGCTTTACCTGCTGAATCGGGAATTCCCGAAGTAGGGGCGCGACTACCGGCGCCAGGCCCCCTGCCCGGATGGAAGCCGCCAGCGCTTCGGGTAGGACGCGATCCGGGTGCGCGACCTGACCGGCCAGCAGTGATCGGCGCAGCACCCCGTTTGCCGCGATCGCGTCGGCGCGTGACGCGTAGCGACTGAGCGCGCCGAGCGAGAGCCGTACCCCGGTTGCCCGTAACTCAATGCTGCGCTGTGAGCGCCAGGCCCCTGGGGGGCTGAATAACACCAGGGATCGCGCCCGCCCGCGGCGCGCGAGCTCGATTCCGATCCTCCCGCCCAGGGAATTGCCGGCTATGTGCACTTGCTGCAGACCCAGCTGGTCGAGATCGTCCTCGATGCGGTCGGTCAAGGCCTGGATCGAGGGCGCAGTTTGTGGATCCAGTGGCGGGCCGCCGCCGTGGCCGGGCAGCGTCAGCGCGATCACGTCATGGTGGGGTTCGAGATGTGCCAGTACTGGCGACCAGACCCGCCAGATGGCGCCGATGCCGTGTAGCAACAGCAGAGGCGTTCCGGTGCCACCGCGGTGGCTAGGGGTCAGTTCCAGCACGGGGATCATCGCGCGGGGTCGCCGGTGCTCGCGCCGGGCACGTGTAGCCACCGCGGCCACGGCGCTGCCGGCCAGGAGCGCAGTGGCCACGGTGGTTGCCCGTCGCCGCCTGTTGTTCGTCATTGTTGTCTCAGAACTCGAATCAGGGTGTCAGCACGGCCTTGAGGACCTCACCGCGGTGCTGGGCCTCGACCGCTTCGTTGATCTGGGCCAACGGCATCGTGGTGATCAGCTTGTCGAACGGGAACTTGCCGTCATCATGCAGAGCAAGCAAGTAGGGAATGAACGTCTGCGGGTCGGAATCGCCCTCGACGATGCCCCGGATGGTGAGTCCGAGCAGCGGCGGTTGGAATAGCC
>NZ_JBAPRN010000277.1:0-6686 GCF_049281135.1 Mycobacterium sp.
CGGCAGACGACACCGACTCCTCGCTGACCGGGTTGAGATGCACTCCGGTGTTGTCCTCGATGCGTTGCGCGGCGGATCCACAGGGCGCCGACGCCTGGCATACCGCGACACGTAGGTCGGGCTTGGCGAGATCGGCGAACGACCGGATCTGCTTCGGGTCGCCCGGCGCAGTGACGATCACCAGCGTGTTCGAAGCGAAGTTGACCGGATCGCTGCTCGTCAGGTCGGCCTTGACCACGGTGTCCATCTGGGCGCTGTCCGCCGAGGCGAAGATATCGGCGCTGGCGCCTTGGGTCAGCTTGTTCGCGAGTTCCAACGAGGTCGCGAAATTGAAATCGATTGTGGCGCCGGGGTTGTCGGTTTGGAACTTTCCGGCCAGCAGGGTGAACGCGGGCTTGAGCAAGGTGGCCGCGAACACGACGATCGAGTGGGCCGACGATGTGGATGCCGTCGTGGACGACGCTGTCTTCGGCCCGCAGCCGCTCAGGTCGGCCACCAGTGCCAGCGACAGCAAGCCCGCCGTCCACGCTCGTGCGGTGCTGAGCCGGGCGGTCACGCTGCCCAGCGTTGTCCAAACGGTGACCGTGCCGTGCCGGATTCGGAGTTTCATATCTAGCTACCGTCCAGTAACATAAGGAAACGTTAATGCCATACACACCCTGAAATCCCAGGGACCGGCGTTGCGGTGTGCCACCATCGGAGCATCGGAGGACCGTTGCTCCAGGCGGAAGCCGCGGTGCTCTTAGCGGGCCGGCACTTGGATTCAATGGTGAATATGAGGAGGTCATGGCGGTGGAGGTACTGGTTACCGGCGGCGACACGGAGTTGGGTCGCGCCGTTGCTGAGGGGTTCCACAACGAGGGCCATGCGATCACCCTGCTGGGTGCGCGCCGAGATGACCTCGAGGTAGCCGCCAAGGAGATCGAGGCGGACGCGATCGTCTGTGACAACACCGACCCCGCGGCGCTGGCCGAGGTTCGACATCTGTTCCCCCACCACTTGGACACCATCGTCAACATCCCGGCGCCTCGCTGGAGTTCCGGTGACCCGCGCGCCTACTCGCTGTCGGATCTCGCCGCCGCCTGGCGTAACTCCCTCGACGACACCGTGCTGTCGGCCGTACTGACACTCGAGACGGTGGGCGATCACCTGCGCTCCGGCGGGTCGATCATCAGCGTCGTGCCGGACAGCGCCCGCCCAGGTAGCGCCGAGGCCGCAGTCAAGGCTGCCCTCGCAAGCTGGGTCGCCGGTCAGGCGACGGTCTTCGGCACCCGCGGTATCACGGTCAACGCCGTGGCCGCTGGGCGTAGCGCGCAGCCCGGCTACGAAGGGTTGTCCCGCACGCCGCCGCCGGTTGCTGCCGAGATCGCCAGAATGTCGCTGTTCCTCACCACCGGCGCTGCCCGCCACATCACGGGTCAGCTGCTGCACGTCAGCCACGGCGCGCTGACGCAGTTCGCCTAGCGCGTAATTCGCGGGAGCGACCTTCGCTGCTGACCGCGGGTCACTAGGGTGGATTTCGTGACTATCCGCCTTGGCTTTCAAATCCCCAACTTCTCCTACGGGACCGGCGTCGAGCAGCTCTTCCCGACCGTAATCGCGCAGGCTCGCGAGGCCGAATCAGCTGGATTTGACTCGGTTTTCGTGATGGACCACTTCTACCAACTCCCGATGCTCGGCTCCCCCGACCAGCCGATGCTCGAGGCCTACACGGCCCTTGGCGCGCTGGCGACGGCGACCGAGCGAGTGCACCTGGGCACTTTGGTGACCGGCAACACCTACCGCAACCCCACGCTGCTGGCCAAGGTCATCACTACCCTGGACGTGGTCAGCGCGGGCCGGGCGATTCTGGGTATCGGCACGGGATGGTTCGAGCTCGAGCACGACGAGCTGGGCTTCGAATTCGGCACCTTCACCGATCGGTTCAACCGTCTTGACGAGGCGTTGGAGATCATCCTGCCGATGCTGAAAGGCGAACGACCGACCTTTTCCGGTAAGTGGTACCGCGCCGAAAATGCATTGGCCAACCCGCGTTATCGCGATCACATCCCGCTGATGATCGGTGGCAGCGGCGAGAAGAAGACCATCCCGCTGGCGGCGCGGCACTTCGACCATCTGAACGTGATCGCCAGCTTCGACCAGCTGGCCGGCAAGGTCAAAGTCGTGCGGGAGAGCTGCGAGGCAATCGGCCGCGACCCCGCGACGCTGGAGACCAGCATGCTGGTGACCGTGCTGCTCGACGACAACGTGAAGACGGACCAGATCCCCGCGGAGATGAGTGGACGCATGCTGGCCGGAAACGCCGACTCGATCGCCGAGCAGGTTCAGGCCAAGGTGCTGGACGCCGGAATCGACGGCGTGATCATCAACATGCCGTTTTATACGCCTGGTGTCGTCACCGCCGTCGGCGATGCGTTACGTCCGCTGGTAGGGCTCTGATCCGGTAGCGAGGCGCGTCACGTCTGACGCCGCGGGTGTGGGCGATCACACCGACTAACGTCGATAATTGCAGGTCCGGGCGACTATCGTAAAGGTGAACGCAGCCGCTGCTGAGGAGCACCTACGCCATGAACGCCCAGCCCGAAGAGTCCAGACTCAATCGTCGACACCGGGTTGTGGTCATCGGATCGGGATTCGGTGGCCTGAACGCGGTCAAGAAGCTGAAAAGGGCCGACGTCGACATCAAGTTGATCGCTCGTACCACCCACCACCTGTTCCAGCCGATGCTCTACCAAGTGGCGACCGGCATCGTCGCCGAAGGCGCGATCGCTCCCCCAACGCGGATGATCCTGAAGGGTCAGCACAACGCCCAGGTTCTGCTCGGCGACGTCACGCACATTGACTTGAGGGGCAAATTCGTCGTCTCGGAGTTACTCGGCCACAGCTATGAAACTCCTTTTGACAGTTTGATTATCGCTGCCGGGGCTGGCCAGTCTTACTTCGGCAACGACCACTTCGCCGAATTCGCGCCCGGCATGAAGTCCATCGACGACGCTCTGGAATTGCGTGGTCGCATCATGAGCGCGTTCGAAGCTGCCGAGCGGTCGAACGATCCGGAGCGGCGGCAGAAGCTCTTGACGTTCACCGTCGTGGGCGCGGGACCGACCGGCGTAGAAATGGCCGGCCAGATCGCCGAACTCGCGGACTTCACCCTGAAAGGCGCCTACCGCCATATCGATTCGACGAAAGCGCGCGTGATTCTGCTTGACGCGGCCTCCGCCGTCCTACCCCCGATGGGCGGGAATCTCGGCAGGAAGGCCGCCGCGCGGCTGGAGAAGATGGGCGTCGAAATCCAGCTCGGTGCCATGGTCACCGACGTTGATCGCGACGGCATCACGGTCAAAGACTCCGACGGCACCACCCGTCGCATCGAGTCGGCCTGCAAGGTGTGGTCCGCGGGAGTATCTGCCAGCCCGCTGGGCCGCGATCTTGCCCGCCAATCGGGCGTCGAACTCGACCGCGCGGGCCGGGTCAAGGTGTTGGCCGACCTGTCAATTCCCAGCCATCCCAACGTGTTTGTCGTTGGTGACATGGCCGCGGTCGACGGTGTGCCCGGGGTTGCGCAGGGCGCCATCCAGGGCGGCAAGTACGCCGCGGGCACGATCAAGGCCGAGTTGGCCGGTGCCGACCCTGCGCAGCGGGAGCCGTTCCAGTACTTCGACAAGGGATCGATGGCCGCAGTTTCGCGGTACTACGCGGTGGTGAAAATCGGTCCGCTCGAGTTCGGTGGGATCATCGGCTGGTTCGCCTGGCTGCTGCTGCACTTGGTCTATCTGATCGGGTTCAAGAACAAGATCACCACCGTGCTGTCGTGGATTGTGACGTTCTTGAGCGGCCGGCGCGGACAGCTCACGATCACCGAGCAGCAGGCCTTCGCCCGTACCCGGCTGGAACAGCTGGCCGTATTGGCGGCCGAGGCTCATGAGGGCGAGACGGCCAAGGCCGCCAGTTAGTTCTCGGCTTCGAGGTTTTGCAGCCTCACCTGACCGCGGGCCACGAGACGGTCGTCGGAGTCGGCGATGGTGACGATCCACAGCTGCTGTCGCCGCCCGCGATGGACCGGAGTCGCGGCGCCGTAGACGGTCCCGCTGCTGATCGCACGCAGGAAGTCGGTGTTGTTGTTGACGCCGACGACCGAGCCGCCGCCGTTGGCGGCGATCCACGTGTATGCGGCGATGCTGGCGAGGCTCTCGACCATCGAGCAGTAGACACCGCCATGCACGATGCCCATCGGTTGCAGTAGCTTTGGCACGACGTCCAGCTGGGCGCGCGTTCGATCAGGACTGATCTCGGTGAATACCAGGCCTAGTTCATTATCGAACGGCGCCTCAGGCAATGGCTGCATAACCTTTCTGTTTACACGGCATGAACGAGGGGTATGTGCTGGGGCGGTCGTTATGTCCGGAGTACTGGACTGTCCTGCGGGGCGTACCGGCTGCCACTACTGTAGGTCTGGGGCAACGGGGACCTTGGTGATGTAGGCACGGGGGAAGGGCAAGATGGCGACGGCTACGACCGAGCCGGTGCGGTTGCCGCCCGGCACCCGGAACCCGAAGCTGATCCAGACTCTACAGTTTCTGGTGTCGAACCACGCGATGTTTTCCGCTCTGTCGCGGCGATACGACAGCAATGTGGTGAGCGTGAATCTGCCACGCAACAACCATGCGGTGGTGATCAACGATCCAGTCCTGGCTAAGGAACTGTTCAACACGGGCACCGAGCTGGTCGAACGTGCGCCGTCGGGGGCTGGATCCATCGGCGAAGCATTCGGTCCGGGCTCGACGTTCAGCCTTGCCGGCGACGAGCACCGCGAGCGCCGCAAACTGCTGGCGCCGCCGTTTCACGGCAAGCGGATGCGCAGCTACGACCGCATCATCGAAGAAGAGGTGACGCGCGAGATCGCGACCTGGCCCGAAGGCCGCGAATTCGAAACGCTCGAGCCGATGCTGCGCATCACCGTCGGCGCGATCTTGCGCGCCGTGTTCGGCGCCGAAGGCCCTGCGCTGGAAGAGCTTCGCGAAACTGTGCCGGCCATGGTCACGCTCGGCTCACTGCTCGTGGTGTGCCCCCCGATCATGCGCAAGGACCTGGGTCCGTGGAGCCCGTGGGGGCGCTTCATGAAGCAACGGCGTCGCTTCGACGACGTTATCGCTTCGCTCATCGCGGAGGCGCGCGCCGACCCCAACATCGATGAGCGCAAAGATGTGCTGGCGCTGTTGTTGCAGGCCCGCTACGAAGACGGCGAGCCGATCTCGGACGAGCACATCACCGACGAGTTGCTCACGCTGCTCGGCTCCGGCCACGAGACAACGGCATCGTCCTTGGCCTGGGCGTTGGAGCGGCTGAGCCGCCATCCCGAGCTGATGACGCGCCTGGCGGAGGAAGCCGACGCCGGCGGATCCGAATTGCGGCAGGCCACGATCTGGGAGGTCCAGCGCACCCGGCCGGTTCTCGACGGGACCACACGGCGTACGAAGACGCGAATCCGGTTGGGAGACTGGGTCCTTCCGGAGGGCACCAACATCATCATCAGCATCAAGCTGGCCCACGACTCTGACGAGAGCTTCCCGGACCCCGAGTCGTTCGACCCGGATCGATACATGGGCACCAACGCCAAGCCCGTTGCCTGGATCCCGTTCGGCGGCGGCGTCAACCGTTGTGTCGGCGCCGCGTTCGCCAACATGGAGTCGGATGTAGTCCTGCGTATGCTGCTACGCGAATTCCGTTTCGTCCCAACCGATGCGCCGGGCGAACGCGCGCGGTGGCGTGGCGTGGCGACCGTGCCGGCGAAGGGTGCGCGAGCGATGGTGTACCGGCGAACCGACAAGCCGTCCAACAGTGCGGACGCGGTATCCGCGGCTGGCCGCGGCAGTGCGTAACGCGCTGGCATACTTGCCGCAATGACAAGCGCCCTCAGGCACTACGTGAAACCCCTTGGCAGTTATTCATGGTTCAAGAAAGCCATGAACAAATACTGGTACCCCTTCGTCACCCGCAGGTGGGATCAAGACGACGTCGTCTTTCTCAACTGGGGCTACGAAGAGGATCCCCCGATGGGTCTGCCGTTGGCGCCAGAGGACGAGCCCAACCGATACTGCATCCAGCTCTACCACCGCACGGCGACCCAGACCGACCTCAGCGGCAAGAAGGTGCTGGAGCCGAGCTGCGGCCACGGCGGCGGCGGTGCCTACCTGATGAAGACGCTGCACCCGGCCTCCTACACCGGATTGGACTTCAACCCTGACGGCGTTGCATTCGCCAAACGCCGGTACCACCTGCCGGGCCTGGATTTCGTGCACGGCGACGCCGAGCACCTGCCGTTCCCCGATGAATCCTTCGACGCGGTGCTCAACGTCGAGGCCTCGCACGCCTACCCGCACTTCGACCGCTTCCTCTCCGAGATGGTCCGGGTGCTGCGCCCGGGCGGGCATTTCCTCTATGTCGACTTCCGCGGATTCCTCGAATATGACGCGTGGGACGCGGCTCTGGCGGGCCTACCGTTGCGGATGGAGTCCAAGCGCGAGATCAACCCCGACGTTCTGCGCGGACTGGACCACAACTCCGGCAGGTACTTGGACCTGGTCGGCAGCCGCTTGCCGGTGTTCCTGCGTCCCTTCGGCCGGCTGTTCGCCGGTGCGCCCGACACGCTGATGTACAAGGAGCTGCAGCGCGGACGGCTGTCGTAC
>NZ_JBAPRN010000278.1:0-16938 GCF_049281135.1 Mycobacterium sp.
CAGTAATACTGTTGGATCGACCGTACAGCACCTCCCGGTGCGCGCGTCCAACAAGCTATTCGCGCGGGTACGCAAAACCGATCCAGGTCTCAATCCGATCCAAGCACCGCCGTTGCTGTCGTCGTCAACACCCTTGCGGGACCGCAACTTTCGTCACTGTGACGTATTGGCGGTGGCACCGGCCGCCACGAGGGGACCGGCGTTCGAACGACCCCGATGAAGGTTCGTGTGGTGCGGGCGTCGTCTCGGCGTCCGTCGATTTGGGCGTACCACCCGGCGCCGAGTACGCGGTGAAACCACGCAGCGGCCGGAACTCAAGCATTCATCGAACGCGCCAAGAGTCCCGTTGACGAGCAGAGTCGGGCCTTGCGCGGAATCGCCCCAGCTCATCCTTTTGCCGATAAGCTACATTATGTCAACTTAGCGAAGGCGTTTGTACTGCTGCGCAACGGTTTTCACTTACCGGGCAAGGCCAAGAAATGCCATCATTGCCCGCTCGACCTCGACTACTTGCTCGGCCGTCAGCCGGCCAACGCGGGCATGGACGTTCGACCTTCTGACGGTTGTGAGCTTGTCGATCATCACGTCACTGTCGTGGTCGAGTCCTGAAAGCCGCTCGTTGCCGCCTGCTATGCGAATGCGCATCAGTGGCGCATCCAACAGTGTGCTGGTCATCGGAGCAACCGTCACTGAACTCGTGGCGTCAAAGAGGTCATCCTGGACGACCACAGCCGGACGTGGCTTCGTCGTGTAGACGCCCCTTGCTACAGTCCAAATCTCCCCTCGGTTCACTCCTCGTCCCAAGGTGTCGAGATCGCCTCAACGAATTCTTGGTCATCGCCGCTCTCGTCTGCTCGTGCGACCAACGACGCCTGGCGATGTGCCTCGGCGGCAAAACTCTCGGTTCGCATGTCAGGTACCCAGACCTGCAGTGGCCGGAGACCGCGCTCCCTCATCCGCCGTCGGTACTCGCCGACCCGTTCTCTCACCGCCATACCGCAACGTTACATGTAACGTCAAAGGTCGACGGCTGCTCCGCGCTGGCAAACAGGCCGAGGAGGGTGTTCTGCAACTCCGTTAGTCGCTGGGCGCACACTGGGACACGCATCCGACGCCTGGAGGGCCGATACCGGAATGAGCCCGGTCGACGAATTCGACTTCATCATCGTGGGAGCAGGCAGCGCCGGCTGCCTGCTCGCCAATCGGCTCACCGCCAACCCTGATAGCCGTGTGCTCCTGATCGAGGCCGGTGGCAGAGATGACTGGTTCTGGATCAGGGTGCCGGTGGGCTATCTGTACACAATCGCCAACCCCCGCACCGATTGGTGCTTCACGACTGAGGCCGACCCCGGCCTGGCCGGCCGCAGCATTCACTACGCTCGGGGCCGGGTGATCGGAGGTTGCTCGTCGATCAACGCGATGATCCACATGCGCGGACAGGCGAGCGACTACAACCTGTGGGCGCAGGCTACCGGTGACGAGAGGTGGCTTTGGGGTGGTTCGGACTGTCCAGGCGAGACGCTGGCGATCTATAAAAAGTTGGAAGACTACTTCGGCGGCGCCGACGAGTGGCACGGCGTCGGTGGTGAGATCCGCGTCGAGCGGCCTCGTGTGCGCTGGAAGATCTTGGATGCCTGGCAGGCCGCAGCTGCTCAAATGGGAATTGCCCCAATCGATGAGTTCAACCGGGGCGACAACGCCGGCAGTGCGTACTTTCATGTCAACCAACGTCGTGGCCGCCGCTGGTCGATGGCTGATGCTTTCTTGCATCCCATCGCCCACCGACCCAATCTCACCGTCTACACGCAGACGCAGGCCTTGCGGCTCCTGATGGACGACCAGGTCCATGAGGATCAGCGTCGCGGTGCCTGGACCACGGCGCAGCAACGCGTCACCGGCCTGCGGCTGCTCAGAGGTGGCCAAATCATCGACGTCCGGGCCCGCCGGGAGGTGATCCTGAGCGCCGGAGCTATTGGCTCGCCGCACCTGATGCAAGTCTCGGGTCTGGGCCCGGCTGGTCTGCTTGCCCAGCATCACGTGCCGGTGGCCGTCGATCTGCCAGGAGTGGGCGAAAACCTCCAGGACCACCTGCAGATTCGAACGATCTACCGGATCCGGGGTGCCCCCACCGTCAACACGCTGTACCGGAATTGGATCACCCGTGCGGGCATGGGACTTCAGTATCTGCTGTTGCGATCGGGGCCTATGACCATGCCGCCGTCCACCCTTGGGGCTTTCACCAAGAGCGACCCCGCGCTAGGAAGTCCCGATTTGGAGTGGCATGTGCAGCCCTTGTCTTTGCCGAAGTTCGGCGAACCCCTGCACCCCTTCGGAGCGATCACTCCCTCGGTCTGCAATTTGCGACCCAGCTCGCGTGGCCATGTGCGCATGGCCAGTGCAGATCCACTGACCAACCCGAAGATTTTCTGCAACTACCTGTCGACTGACGCCGATCGTCAAACCGCGGTGAAGGGTCTCCGGATGACCCGGCAGATCATGGCGGCGCCAGCTCTGGCCCGTTACCGCCCGCAAGAGTTGCTTCCCGGCCCGCAATTGGTGAGCGACGAAGAGCTGCGGAAGGCGGCCGGTGAACTCGGTACGACTATTTTCCACCCGGTGGGCACCTGCGCGATGGGAGCCTTTGACGCCCGCGGTCGGCCGCGGTCGGCCGCCACGGTGCTCGACACCGACTGCCGCGTGTATCGCGTCGCCGGCCTTCGAGTGGTCGATGCGTCGGCGATGCCCACCATCATCTCCGGCAACACCAACGCGCCGGTCATGCTCATCGCAGAGCGCGCGGCGCGGGCGATTATGGGATAAGTCGGTCAACACCGAGGCATCAATCTGCTTGCGCGGGGCGGCGACGCCCAGGCCGCTCCCCCGCGTCGCGCGACCGCGCGTGCGCGCCTCCCTCAGGAGGAATACGGCGGGATGGAATATGGAGAATTACCGGTAAGCGATGGCGTGTTGGGTTGTTGGGCCACATCTTTGGATACACCGCTGACGCGCCCTGTCCCCAGCCTTGCCGTCCGCCATCTCCGCCGTAACCGCCGGTAGTTGAGTAAGGTACGGCCGTGAAGAATGTCGTCGTACTCGGCTCCGGCTTCGCGGGCCTGTGGGCCGCGGTCGCGGCGGCACGTCGACTCGACGAACTGCATATCCCCGCGCGCGATGTATGTGTGACCGTCATCAGTTCGCAGCCGTTCCACGACATCCGGGTGCGCAACTACGAGTCCGATCTGAGCGAGTGCCGCATCCCGCTGAGCACCGTGTTGGATCCGGTCGGTGTTGCACATATCACCGCCGAGGTCACGGCGATCGACACCGCCGCACGCACCGTAGTGTTCTCGGGCTCTGACGGATTCGGCCTTCAGGACTATGACCGGCTGGTGGTTGCGCTGGGCAGTTCTGTGGCCAGACCCGACCTACCGGGCTTACGCGAATTCGGCTTCGACGTCGACACCTACGACCAGGCGATGAGACTGAGTCGGCATCTCGCGTCGCTGGCCGATGGCCCGCCTACGCCTGGCGCGGCGACCGCAGTGGTTGTTGGAGCGGGATTGACCGGAATAGAGGCCGCTTGCGAGCTCCCCGGCAGGATCGCCGAGCTGTTTTCCGGCCGTAACGGGTACACGCCAAGAGTGCTGCTGATCGACCGCAACCCGTTCGTCGGCTCCGATATGGGCGACTCCGCGCGTCCGCTGATCGAAGCGGCGCTGGCCGATAACGGTGTAGAGGCGCTGACCAGCGTTGGTGTCACGTCCCTCGACGCCGAGGGCGTGACGCTGTCCAACGGCCAGCGAGTGGCAGCCGCCACGGTCGTGTGGTGCGCCGGCATGCGGGCCAACGCTGTGACTGCGCTATTCGGGACCGAGCGTGATCGGCTGGGGCGTCTGACGGTCGATGACTATCTCCAGGTGGTCGGCGTGCCAGGCGTCTTTGCTGCCGGGGATGTTGCGGCGGCGAAGATGGACGATCAGCACCTGTCGGTGATGTCGTGTCAGCACGGACGGCCGATGGGCCGGTACGCGGGCTACAACGTCGTGAGCGACCTACTGGGTGAACCGATGCTTGCGCTTCGGATTCCTTGGTATGTAACTGTTCTCGACCTGGGACCGGCGGGTGCGTTGTATACCGAAGGCTGGGATCGGCAGGTGGCGGCGCACGGCGCCCAGGCCAAGGCCACCAAGCGCGTCATCAACACAGAACGGATCTATCCCCCGCTGGACGGCGACCGCGCGAAGATCCTCGCCGCCGCCGCGCCTGAGCTGCAAGCCCGCCCGGACCTTGGAAGATAGCCCAACCCGCAGTCAGAGGAAGTTCAGTCGCTCGCCTCAATTGCGCGCATTGGCTTGAGCATGACGATCTTTGCGAATCTCATCGACAGCGTCGGTGATAGCCGCTCCAAATACCACCACGCTTTCCACCACGCCGGAATCACGATGATGGCGTCGCCACGCAGCACCGCTCGAATGGCGCGCTTGGCGAACTTCTCGGGACTGATCGGACGCCCTCGTTCCGCCATGGCGCGCAGGCCCTCATCGCTGTAGCGGTGGGTCCGCCCGTACTTGCCACCGGTGATGGCCGGTGTGCGGACCGCACCCGGACACAGCACCGAGACTTGCACGCTGTGCCGCTCCGCTTCGAGCCGCAACGTCTTCGAGATCGCGACAACGGCGTGTTTGGTCGCCGAGTAGCTTGCTTGACTTGCGGTGGCGACCAGACCGGCCATCGACGCTGTATTCACGATCTGGCCGCTGCGTTGCCGGATCATGACCGGATAAACCGCTTGAATGCCATGGACCACCCCGTGCACGTTCACATCAAAGACGTCGTTCCAGTCCTCGAGCGCGTAAGAATCGATTTCACCGGCAACGCCGATGGCGGCGTTGTTGAACAGGTAATCGATCCGCCCGGAATGCCGTACGGCCACGCCGACTGCGCGTTCGAAGTCAGGATAGCTACGCACATCGAGCTCAATCGCATGCGCTTGCCCGCCAGCTTCATTGAGCTGCCGCGCCAACTCCTGCGACTCGCCGATTTGTCGATCGGCGATCCACACATCAGCGCCCCGTCGGGCCAACTCGGCCGCTAGCGCGGCGCCGATACCGGACGCGCCGCCAGTAATGAACGCGACCTTTCCCGACACACTCGACGCCATCACAAAAGGCTAAACGCCTGACGCACCGGCCATGCCGATAACGCCGCCGAGGCGATCCGAGAAGCGGCCGACGACGTGCGCCTATCCGCTCTCGCCAGCAGATCAGGATTTTCGCAGCAATTGAATATGCAAGATTACCGTGTCGTGCACTAATTGCGCTGTCGCTGAACGTATCTCCCGAGGCCGTTGCCGATCTGCTCGTGGCGTTCCGGAAAAGGTCACAAATTTAAGTAGTGGACTACTCACGTCGCTGTGCTCGGACCTGACAAGAATCGCCGGTAGCGATACGGCGAGAGGACTTGGCATGAGATGTGCATGGTCTCGCCGCTCTCGTAACGCTGCGGTATTCGCGCTGGCGATGGCAAACGCCGCCGCGTTGGCAATGTTATGCGTGGCAGCGGCGCCGGCTTGGGGCGATCCCCCGCCTGGGCCTGACCCTTCCTTCACCACCACACCGGCCCCGGTACCGAACAGATCGCCGGTCCCGTCGCCGGCAGTGACTACCAGCCAGTCCCCGCAGCTGCGCCAGCTGATTGCCCCTGCAGTCAGGCTTTCCCGTGATCACGGCGCTCCGGGCACGACGTTCTCTGCCACAGTTACAGGGTCAGTGCCGTGCCATTCGGAGCCGATTACGCTCGCATGGGACAGCAATCCGCCCGTGAACGTGGACAAAGGCACCACAACAGCCAACCTCACTGTTCCTGCGGATGCGGCTACGGGTCCGCACAAAGTGAGCGCAACGTGCAACGGAAAAATGTTCGCCTCGAGCCCGTTCACAGTCGTCGAGAAACCTTCCCTCACAATCGATCCTGGCAATGGGCCACCCGGCTCACAACTGCAAGCGAAGGGTACCGGGTTCGCGTGCGGCGACGGCACCGACAGTGTCGACATTGCCTTTGACAGTGACGTGCGGGGCCACGGCTCATCCGGCACATTCAGCGGGCAAATCAGCGTCCCGGCCGAAGCGTCCGTTGGTTACCACACCGTAGTCGCATCCTGCCGCAACCACCCTGACATCACCGACCACCAAACCTTCACGGTGACAAGCACTGTGACGACCACGGGGTCCGGGTCCAAGGTCACGCCCGTTGTCCCTGTCACCAGTTCAACGGAACTCCCTCCCGTGCCCTCCACCACCACGGTGACCACCCACCACCGGGACGGCGCCGCCACCAGGACCTTGACGTCTTACTGGTGGGCGCTTGTATTGATTGCCGTCGCCGTAGCTCTGCTCGGGTCCGTCCACCACATACTCAAGCCGCCACCCGTCCACGCGGTGTCTCGCCTGGCCGGCCCACCACTGGTCACGGTGCGTCAGACACCCGACCCAGGCGAATCCACCCATGCCCTACGACTGGAAACCCATTCGGGTGCCGGCGCCCTAACTGTCGAAGAGGTAAATGATGGACACATCCCAGCTGAATGAGACCGCGACCGCACGGGACCTCCTGTTTGGCGGACAATCTCGGGCGCCCGCCGATGCGCTCGCTGGGGCCCTGCACGAGCGGGGCGCTCTCAACACTCTCGTCGCGGGCTACCCCGGCGTCCGGTCTCTCGCGGAAAGTGAAGTCGCGCGCGAGGCGAATGGGCTTCTGTCAACGGATGTGTTCGACTTGCTCATCGGCGGATGGCAAAAGTACGACGCCCTCACCGACGCCGCACGTCGCACGCGCGACGCGCAGGGCACCAAGGAGAAAGTCGAACTGGCGACACATCAGATCAAGTCAAGCCACACATCGACGGTGCAACTGTTCATCGATGGCATGTCGGCCGGGACACTCGAAGTCGAGCTGAGCATCGCCTTCAAGATCGTCGCGGTGCGTTGTGTAATCAGTCAGGCTCGACTGACAGCGATCGAGACCGGCAAGTGCACGGTCACCGGCGCTATCACGATCGACGGCAACGAGATGGCCAAGCGCCAGTGCGGTTTCGACCTGCCCGGCGCGATCCGCCTGCGCGGCGGCGTGCCGTTGCTCGCACCCGTCGCACAGGCCACGACCGGTAGGCGGTAAACCGCATTCGGACCCCCTCGGCCGCTAGCGCAGCGCAATACCGGACGCGATAAGAGCTGCATTTTCGGTTGTCCCGCAACGCCTTAGGCCACGCGGTCTCTCAGCGGGACCGGCGGCCATTCGACAACTAGATGTTCGGAGTGGTTCAGATAGCCGCTGAGCGCCTCTTCGAAGACCACGCGCGCCGACTTGTTTTGACCGCGACAACAACCATGGGCAGGGCGCACACTTATCGAGTGGAGTTAAGTGGTTTCACCATCGCCAAAGTGGGCCTGCCCGCGCAGCAGTTGTTGCGCAGAATGCTGGCGCCGACGTCATTGCGGTCAGCGTGACCGTTCCCGCGGGCGGATCTGAGCCCGAGCCGCGCCGCGTGCTGAACGGCATTTCGGACATTCGCGCGTTCTTTCACACCAACACCGTGCCGCTGTACTTCATCTCCCCCACTCCGTTCAATCTGCTCGGCATCGACCGCTGGGTGCGGAACTTCTTCTACCTGAACTATTTTGACTCTTTCGAGGGCGTACATTCGCGCGTGTTCGTGCCCCGCCGCCGCGACCGCATTGATTTCGACTGCATGGGAGATGTGTGCAACCACCTCCTGGGTGATCCCGAGACGCTTGAGTTCATCGCCCGACGAGGCCCCGGTGGTAAGGCCTGCTTTGTGATGCTTGACGAGGAGACCCAGGCGCTCGCGCGCCAGGCGAAGCTCAATGTCATGCACCCGCCGGCGGAGCTTCGCCACCGCCTGGGCTCCAAGATCGTCATGACGCGCCTAGCCGACGAAGCGGGCGTGCCCAGCGTCCCTCACGCGATCGGGCGGGCCGGTTCTTACGACGACCTGACGGCGCTCGCGCAAGGCGCCGGTCTGGGAGATGACCTCGTCGTCGAGGCCGCGTATGGCGATGCCGGCAGCACGGTGTTTTTTGTGCGCGGCCAGCAGGATTGGGACCATTGCGCGGGCGACCTGGTCGAGGGGGAAGTCAAGGTCATGAAGCGCATCCGCAATGTTGAGGTATGCATCGAGGGCACCGTGACCCGTCACGGCACTGTGATCGGGCCGGCGATGACGAGCCTCGTCGGCTACCCGGAGCTGACTCCGAGCAAGGGCGGCTGGTGCGGCAATGACGTCTGGCGCGAGGTGCTGCCGCCCGCGAAGAAGCATGCCGCGCGAGAGATGGTTCGAAAGCTGGGCGACATTCTGCGCCGCGAGGGCTACCGCGGCTACTTCGAAGTGGACCTGTTGCGCGACCTGGATTCCGACGAGCTCTATCTCGGCGAGGTGAACCCGCGCCTCAGCGGCGCGAGCCCGATGACGAACTTGACCACTGAGGCTTACGCCGACATGCCGCTGTTCCTGTTTCACCTGCTCGAATACATGGACGTGGAGTACGAGGTCGATATCGATGAGATCAACGCGCGTTGGGAGCGCGGTTATGGCGACGACGAGGTCTGGGGTCAGCTGATCATTTCGGAGACTGCGCCGGACGTGGAGCTCTTCACCGCGACCCCGCGCACGGGCGTGTGGCGCATCGACGACGACGGGCGCGCCTCCTTTGCGCGCCCGGGCACCGACTGGGCCACGCTGCTCGACGAATCCGAGGCTTTCTACATGCGCGTCGCGGCGCCCGGCGACTTACGTTGCGAGGGCGCCCAGCTCGGCGTACTTGTCACCCGCGGGCACCTGCAGACCGACGACTACCAGCTCACCGACCGCTGTCGGCGCTGGGTCAAAGGCATCAAGGCGCAGTTCGCCTCGACTCCCCTCACACCGGCCACGCCGATCGTCTCGCGGCTCGTCGCACGGGCGTGAGCAACGGCGAAGTCCCAGCCGGTATCTCACTAAACAACTGGCTGTCGGCGCCATATGCGCATTGGTCGTTTCAGCACGTCGAAGATATGGTGCCGACCGCGGTCATCTCGCGCGGGACCGAGCCTGCCGCGGCGTTACCCGCAGCCAGTGCGCCGGTGGCCGACGTACAGGTGACGATCACTGACGGGAGTGCCTCCACCGTTGGTGCGGTAATGGCCACCACCGCGACCGATGGGTGGGCCATCGCCCACCGCGGGACCCTGGTCGCCGAGGAGTATCTCGACGGCTTGGGCGCCCAGACTCGGCACCTACTCTTTTCGGTGAGTAAGTCGCTGGTGGCGGCCGTGGTGGGTGTGCTGAACGGAGCCGGTGCGATCGAGCTTGACGCGCCGGTCACAGCATTCGTTCCTGATCTGGCGAGGTGCGGCTACGCCGGTGCGACGGTGCGACACCTGTTGGATATGAGGTCGGGTATCGCCTTCTCGGAGAATTACGGCGACGAGGCCGCGGAGATACACCTCCTTGATCAGGCGATCGGGTGGGCGCCGAAAATGAGCCCAGACGGTCCCTCGACGATGCGTGACTTCTTGCTGACCCTCCGACAGAAGTCGGCTCACGGCGGCCCGTTCGAATATCGCTCGTGTGAAACGGATGTACTCGGCTGGATCTGCGAGGCCGTCGGCGGCCGACCGATGCCCGAACTGATGTCGGAACTGCTGTGGAGCCGCATCGGTGCCCAGTGTGATGCCGACATCGGCGTAGACAGGGTCGGCACCGGATTTTTCGACGGCGGCATCAGCGCATGTCTTACCGACATGATCCGATTCGGCTCGCTGTTCTTGCGCGACGGCGTCTCGTTGACCGGTCGGCAAGCGGTGCCGGCCGCCTGGGTCGCCGATACTCTCGACGGCGGGCCGGACTCACGTCGGGCGTTCGCCGCGAGCCCCGACGACACGCGAATGCCCGGCGGAATGTACCGCAACCAAGTGTGGCTCCCCTATTCCGGTACGAATGTTGTTTTATGCCAAGGCATGTGCGGACAGATGATCTACATCAATCGTGCCGCGGAGGTGGTCGCCACCAAGTTGTCCACGCAACCGCAGTCTCAGGACCCGCACGCGCTGTTAGACACGCTGCGGGCATTCGACGCCGTGGCATACGAACTGTCCGGACTCACCTACTAGCGATCGTCGAAGGTGAACGGGGGCGCTGAGCTCTACTCCGAGACATCGTGCGAAACCGGCGACTGTAGCGTGACGACCGTGAACTTCTTGCGTACGTATTTCTCGGTCGGGCTCGTTGTCTGTGCGGCATCGGCTGTCATGACGCTTGCCGCGTGCAGCTCCGACAAGCCGGCTTCGTCAAAAGGCACATCCTCGACCAGCGTGTCTGCTTTCACTGAAGCCGCGTCGCCGGCCTCGCCCCCACCCGCGACCGCAGACAGCAGCTGCCCGACCCAGGCGCCGGCTGACGGCGGAACGCCGGACTGGACCCTGAGCGGGGCAACCGGCAGCGTCGCGGTGACCGGCTCCACAGATACTGCCGCGCCGCGAGTCACCGTCACGACGCCGTTCAGTGTCACCGAGACCGCGGTACACACGCTGCATGCCGGAGATGGACCGGTTGTGGCACCCAACGCCACGGTCTCTGTCTGCTACATGGGTGTCAACGGACGCGACGGCAAAGTGTTCGACAGTGCCTACGACCGCGGCACACCGGCCCAATTCCCGCTCGACGGAGTGGTGCCGGGCTTTCAGAAAGCGATCTCCGGACAAAAGGTCGGCTCCACCGTCGGCGTCGCGATGGCCTCAGCGGACGGCTACCCCGAAGGTCAGCCCCAGGCCGGAATCCAGAAGGGCGACAGCCTGATCTTCGCGATCAAAATCCTCAGCGCCGGAAGCTGAGCGCGGGCTGCCTACTCACTCCCCTAGGAGCGAGTAGGCAGTTGCCGCGTTGGGTTGGACTCAGATACATAGCCCGATCAGGCACGGCGGAACCGGCGGACCGCCCCACCCGATCGGACCGGGTCCACCCCAACCGGGACGAAAACCGGGGCCGCCCCAACCGCGTCCGCCGAAGCCGCGGCCGCCCCAACCGGGTCCACGACCGCCGCCACCCCAATGGACCAGTTGCGCATGCTGAACGGTGCTCGGTGCAGGCTGTGGCGCCGGCGCGGCGTTGGCGGCACCGGCCAGTCCAATTGCCGACAGACTCATTGCGCCAGCAATTGCACCCGCGCTGATCATGTTCTTCAGGGTCATGACGATCACCTTTCCCGTGTGCGGCTATCGAACGGATAGTCGTCGTCGTACCCCTGAAATTTAGCTAGCATGGCTATGAATTAGCTATGTTAACGACCTGAACGCGTTGTGAGGAGCGTTGCGGTCTTCGTTCCGATCACGCCGATTGCGACTCTTCTGGAGACCTACGTTTGTTGCATACCGTGCACGCGTGGCGTTGAGCGTCGGCAGCATTCCGGTCCAGGTCCCCCGATCCTCCCCCGTGACGTTCAGGCAGGCGCTGTTCGTCGCCGTGACAGCGGGCCTGGGCTACGGATTCGATTCGTATGCGGTGAACATCTATGGTCTGGTGCTACCCCAGATCAAGCAGACCCTGCACATCACTGACGCACAGGCCGGATACATCGGCTCGATCTTCCTGCTCGGCTACACCATCGGCACCATCGGTTTCGGCGTAGCGGCCGATCGGTGGGGACGCAAAGCCACACTGGGAGCGTCGATTCTGCTATACGGCGTCACGACTGCCCTCGCCGGACTCACCACCAACATCGCCGCGTTCACCGGACTGCGATTCCTCACCGGAGTCGGAGGCGCGGGCGAACTCGCTGTCGGCGCGCCCTACACCGCCGAGGTCTGGCCCGCCAAGACCCGCGCGATCGGCGTTGGCGGCGTTATCTTTTCGCTCTTCTCGCTGGGTTACGTCCTTGCTGCGGGTGTCGCGCTGGTATTGGTGCCGCACTTCGGTTGGCAATCGGCGTTCATCGTCGCCATTGTCCCGGCCATTGTGTTGTTCCTTGTCCGGCAAGGTATTACCGAATCGCATCGTTACGTGGACGTCCGCGCCAGTGGGACCCCCAAGCCCCCGCTGTGGCGCTTGCCCGGCGTGCGGCGTCGTTTGGTCGCGGGCTGGCTGATCTACACCGCCAACGCAGTCGGCTACTGGGGCATGACGTTGTTCTTGACGACCTACATCGTGAAGAGATTCCACGCCACGCCCATCGAGGCGATTCGCTACGCCTTGGTGTTCTTCTTGCTGCAAGCCGTGTTCGCCTACCTCGGCACGGCACTCGCCGACTGGATAGGTCGACGGCCTTCGGCCATCCTCGCCGCGGTCGTCGAGGTCGCGTCGACAATCCTGGCGGCCACCTCCGACTCGCTGGCTCACTATCAAATCTTCGGAGCGGTCGCTATCGCGACCCTCGGCTGGCTGTGGGGCGTCGGCGACACCTACATCGCAGAGCTATTTCCAACGGTATTGCGCGGCACCGGCTTTGGAATCGCGGTCGGCGGCGGGCGCGTCGTCTCCATCGCCGCTCCGACGATCATCGGCTGGGGCATCACCCGCTACGGGCTGCAGACGCCGTACCTGGCCCTGGCCGGCTTGTGGGTGCTGACGGTGATCGGCTACCTGCTCGGGCCGGAGACCAAAGGCAAAGAGCTCGAAGAGCTGACCGACGAGGCTCTCACCGAAGACCTGGTGCCCACCCCGAGCTGACTCACTGCGGGTGGGACGCGACGTAGTCGGCGGCCGGGATCGGTGACGCCGCGGCATAACCGATGGGCAGCAACACATCTCCTGCGGTCGTCCGGCAATAGACGTCCCACCGGTAGAAGCTGGCGAATGCGGCGGGGTCGCCGCCGATCAGCGCGGCGTACTGATCAACCGCGCGCACATATTGGTTGGCGTGGTTGTACCGGTAGAGGGCGTGATCGCGGTCGTTGGCGAAGTTGTTGGCGGCGAGATAGCGGCCCGCCGCCATGATGCTGTCGTGCGGCGAATGGATATCACCCCCTTGTCCGTACGCAGCGAACGTCGCGGGCAGGAACTGCATCGGCCCCTGCGCGTCGGCGGTGCTGACACCGTCGATGCTGCCTAAGCGGGTCTCGACCAGGTTGATCGCGGCCAGGTAGTTCCAGCTGACACCGGTGTCCGCCTCGGCCTGGTGGTAGAAGCCCAGCAATTGATCGGCGGGTGCCGGCGGCACGATGCGCCATGCGGGCAGCGTGCTTCGAACCGGGGTCATCGCGGTGAGCTGACGACGGGCGTCGACATTGCGGTCGTAGACGTCGAGGAGCTCCGCCGGGATGCGCGCCCGGGTGGCAGCATCCCATTCGGGATGTTGCCCGATGGCCCGATAAGCAGCCTGCTGGCGGTGGGCTGCCGCGACCAGTGCCGGCTCCCCCGTCGACGGGTCACGCAACGCGTGCTCATCGGCGACCAAGTCGTCGGCCAACTGCGCGGGATCCGACGCCAGCCGCGGCTGGGCGCCATCCGGCGCCTTCGGCGAAGCCGCGACCGTCATGGTCGTCGACGGAGGTGCCGCCGCGGCCGGCGGTGTCACCGGCCCGGGTGGCTGCGAGCAACCGGCAAGGACGAGCATGAACGTGCCGACGGCCACCGGTGCGAGGCACCGTGCGGAACTACTGGCGAAGACGGTCATCGGCTTAAAACGCGGCCGGTAGGGCCGGCAATGGGAAATCGATTGGCGGGGACCACGGTTGCTGCGCGGGCGTTGGGACGATTCCCCACGTGTGCTGCGGACAGAAGACGTTTTCGGAGATTTGGGTGAACTTCGTTGCGCCGTCATCTGTAAATCCGGAGTTCTCCTGGGTCATGCTCTTAATGACATCAGCTTGCGGATTGCCCTGGTCCATCAACTCGCATACCCGCCGGCCGATGGCGATCGCGGCGGGACCGTCGTGATAGGTGATGCCGGCCGTGTTGAGCGCGCCAAGAAACTTGGCATCAGGATTCGGGTCGGCGTGTGCGGGGGCAGCCAGGCCGATCAACGCGGCCATGGTCACGAGGACGACGTGAGATCGCATTGCTTCATCCTCGTACAAATCGGCGCCGATGGTTAGGGTCAGTCGCTCGCCTCGGGTGCCGACGACGGCGGCCAGTGCGAGCCTGGCGACCCATCGCCGGGTTCGGCGTGCTCGCCGCGTGCCAACGGCACCCACTGCTCGGTCGGCGCGGGCTGTTTCGACGACGGGAAGTCGCGCAGCTTGCCTGATGGCTTCGCGTCCCACTTGGCGAACGTCAGCGGTGTCTGCAGCCAGGCATGCAGAAGGTTGTACGTCGCCTCCAACGACTCGATATGGGTGCGCTCCCAACCGTGGCTACCGTCGAGCCCGAAGCCGACCAGCGCGGCGCGCGTGCCCGCCCCGGCTTCGATCGCCGCGGCGGCGTCGGATCGGTAGTACCGGAACACATCTCGCGCGAACGGTATGCCCTGCTCCTCGGCGAGCCGGCAGAGCTTGCGGGTGAGGTGGTAGTCGAACGGGCCGTGCAGATCGGCCATCGGAATCGTCACGCCATCCTCGATGGAGTCCTGGCCGGGCGCGCACACCGCGTTGTCCACCGAGACCAGCTCGGCGACGTCGGCGGGCAGGCCATCGCTGGCCCCGTGGCCTACCTCCTCGGTAATGGTCACCATGAGCGTGGTGCGGTGCGGCAGCACGACCTTGTTTTCGGCGAAGTTCTTGGCCAGTGCCAGCGCCACGGCCACGCCTGCCTTGCCGTCGAGGTGACGGGACACGATGAAGCCGTCGGCGGCCAGTTCGGGGCTGGTGACAAACGCGGCAAAGTCCCCGATCTTCAAGCCGAGCCGGACGAGGTCTTCCCGCGACGAAACCTTGCGATCGATGCGGACCTCGACGTGCTCCCAGTCCGTGGGCTGGGTGTCGATCTCGTCGCCGAAGGCGTGTCCGCTGGCCTTGAGCGGCATCACCGTGCCGGTGATGAACTCGTCGGGGTCGTCGCTGAAGATTCGCACGCGGGCGCCGGTGGCAAAGCGGGCCGAGAAGGTGCCGACCGGAATCAGCTCGAGGCGGCCGTTGTCCTTGAGCCTGCGCACCATGCAGCCGATGGTGTCGGCGTGAACCACCAGAGCACGGTCGGTGTTCTTCGACTCACCCGGGAGTTCGGCGGTGAGCGCCCCGCGGCGGGTCAACGAGAACGGCACACCGAAGTCGTTGAAGATGTCGCCGATCAGTTGCATCACGGCGTCCGTGCGCCCAGATGGGCTCGGGGTCTGCAACAGAGCCAACAGCGTGTCGATCATCCACCCGCGGTCGGCCTCGGGCATGGCCGCGATCTTGCCCACGGTGCCTCCCTTCAGGCAACTCCGGAATCGCGTTCAACCTACCGGGCCAGCCTTGATCCGGCTGGCCCGGGCTGCCAGGTCCCCGGCGGGCGCCGTGCCGCTACCTATGCCCCGGTCAGCGTTTCGACGCGGTAGCGGCTGGCAGTCCAAGCCGGGGCGCTGGGGGTGGGTGCGAGTGTGATGGTGATCCGAGTTTTGCCTGCGGTCAGGAATTCGGGCACGAGGTAGGTGTCGTCGAGCCAACGGTGAAAGGTGTTGCTGCGCGGTTGTAACCAGATCCCGGCCGGGACACCGTCGACGGCCACACTTACCGATTGATAACCGGCCGCTTGATCCGACGTGCGACGCAACAGGATGCCGCGATTGTCGGGGCGGATTTGGGCGTCGAACGTGATCGGAGCTCGGGTGGCGCGGACTGAGCCGGCGATCGTGCGGGTGTCGTCGCTGCCCTCGTACGTGCTGATCAGCGTTTGCTCCTCGGCGTTGGCATCGGTGTAGATATGCATGATTCGGCTTACCAGATCGGTTGGGTCGATTTCGTCGCTGGACGCAATGGTGTCGCCTGGTTGGGTATAGAGGAATGCCGTTGAGCTGTAGTCGGGTTGCACCATGTTGCGCTTGCCGTGCTCAATCCCGAAGCGGATTGCGGAGTGATAGCCGATGGCGTCTGCGAGCATCAGCCGGTAGACCGCTACGCAGTAGTCTGCGCATCCACTGGCCGCGGTCCGTTGATCGGGTTGGCCGGTCAGTGGGTCGCTGAATAAGGTCCCGTTGTTGAAATACCACCCGCCCTCGTAGAAGTCCTCGGTGCCGGTGCCGTACCACTGGGGCGACGGGGAACCGTCGGTGTATACCCGCTCGGCTCCTTCGAGAAAGTAAGGGGCGCCGTCGCTGTAGCCCGTTTTGGTGCGGGCGCCTCTGATGGTGTGGCTGACGCCGACGAATTTCCCGTGGCCGTGTTCGTCGGCGAACAACCAGTCCTGACCGAGGATCGTCGGCCCGGCACGTGAATATGCGCTGAAGTAGCCGGCGCGGCCGCTGGCTAGCGCGGGCGCCCATTGCGGATCGGGAGCGGTCACGACATCGGCGTCGATACCCACAACTGGATCGGCGGTCGTATTGACGAGCGCGACACGTGCCGCGCGGGCGAAAGGCATTGGCCACCAATCCGATAACGAGACCGATCCGTCGGGTTGTCGGGTTGTGGCGAACATCAACGATCGTACGGCACTGACGCCCAATCCGGCGCCGAAGAATTCGCCAAGCGGTGAGTCCACCGTGGCTCGGTCGTCGAACTCGATCCGCAGCCGCAACCCGTTGAGGACTTGATCGGCCCCGTTGGGTAATTTGAGGCGCAGCGACGAAATGCTGCCTGAGCCAGTCGATTCCGCGATCATTGCGGTAGCGCCGGCGGCGAGCTCGACGACCCGCTTGTGGTGTGCTGCGCCGGGGGTCGGTGGTTTGGGGTCGGCGGTGCCCGCGGCGCGGAGAGCATCGACCACGTCGAGCGCGGGATCGGCGGGCGAGAACGTCCGCACGCCTTCGGCGTTCGAAAACTGGCGATAGTCGACGTGGTAGTACTGCAGATTCGATGCGACGCTGACCCGCA
>NZ_JBAPRN010000279.1:0-8106 GCF_049281135.1 Mycobacterium sp.
GAACCGGGCCGTCCGACGGGCTCCGGCCGCTGACCGTCAACCAAAGCAAAAACGACAGTTGAGAGTAGAAGGAGAGAGTTGATGAGCTTTAACACCCCCCACGGCACCCGCGGTGCCCGCCTGCCCAGCAAGAGGCTGATGAACTGGATCAACGCCTGGAACATGAAGCGGATCCGCGGCAAGGCCACCAAGGTGATGGGCTTCCCGTCGCTGGTGCTGACCACCGTCGGCGCCAAGAGCGGCACCCCACGCCACACCCCGGTCGCCTACTTCCCCGACGGCACCGACAGCTGGCTGATCTGCGCGTCCGCGGCGGGCGCCGCCAAGAATCCCGACTGGTACTACAACCTGCGGGCGCATCCCGACAACGTGCAGATCCAGCTCGCCGGGCAGACCATCGCGGTCAGCGCCGAGCAGCTGAGCGGCAACGCCCGCGAGCAGGCGTGGCGCCACATCACCAGCACCGCAAAACGTTTCGCGGGCTACGAGCAGAAAACCGACCGCGAACTGCCGGTCATCCGCCTGCGAGCCCGACCCAACCCCAAGCCGTAGGTTCCAGGACGCCAACACCACAGCACGTCCCCAGTTCGTTCGCAATGGCGATTCCGACTGAGCACGCCAACCCCGAAGGAGGTCACACACGTGCCTGACCCATTGCTGCTGGCCACCCATATCACCATCGCGATCGCCCTGACGATCACCGTTGGAGCGCAAAGCGCCGAATTGGCCCGCATACGATCCGATTCGGCCACCGAACCCGCCGCGCGAACATTACAGGCCGCGCTATGGTCCACACCGATACTGGCGCTACTCACCTTCATCACCGGAATCGCCGTAATAGCCGACGGCAGCAGACGCGGACCCTGGGTGAGTGCCGGAGTGCTGTCCACGCTGATCATCGGAATCGCGTCGGTGTGGTTGCGGCTTCGACTGCGACGAGCCGCCTTGGATCGCACCGGCCTGGTCGGTGCCGTTCAATGGGGAGTACCTGCCATGACATTGGCTGCCGCGTTTCTGATGGCCGACCGACCGGAAAACGTCGTGCTGGCCTTCGGTACGGTCCTGGCAGCTGTTGCCGTAACAGTGCTCGCCTACTGGACCGCGTCCCGATCCTCGGCAGCGTGAGTGGCGGCTTGCTTCGGCGACGGTGGATGGTGATCGTTGCCGCGTTCGTCGTGTCGATCGCCGGTTTCGGCGTGTACCGGCTGCACGGCATCTTCGGCTCGAATGACGTGGTGTCATGGCCGCGGGCCGACTCGATAGAAAACTCCGACTACAACCCCAAGCGCATCCTGTTCGAGGTCTTCGGTAGTCCCGGGGCGGTGGCGACGATCAACTACCTCGACGAACACGCCCAGCCCCAGCGCGTCGACGACGCGAAGCTGCCCTGGTCGCACGTACTGACGACGACTGATCCCACCCTCTTCGCTGACCTGCGCGCGCAGGGGGACGCGGACTCTCTTTCCTGCCGCATCACCGTCAATGGCGTCGTCAAGGACGAAAGGTCCACCAGCAACGTCCACGGCTACATTTCCTGCCTGGAGAAGTCCGCATGAGCGAGCACCGTATGCAGGACTACCTCCCAGATTCGACCGCGGGGTCACGGGCGGCGGCGCGCATGATCCGCCGACTCGCGGTGCCCATCGCAGTCCTCTGGGTCGCCATCGCCGCCTTGACGAACGTCTTCGCCCCGCAGTTGGAGGTCGTCGGAGCGGCGCATGCGGTGGCGCAGAGCTCGCCGGAATCCCCGTCGCTGAAGGCAATGGAGCACATCGGGAAGGTCTTCGGCGAGTTCGATTCCGACAGCAACGCGATGATCGTCCTGGAAGGCGATCGACCCCTTGGCGCCGACGCGCACCAGTTCTACGACATCCTCGTCAAGAAGCTGTCGCAGGACGCCAAGCACGTCGAGCACATCCAGGACTTCTGGGGCGATCCGCTAACCGCGGCCGGCTCGCAGAGCAAGGACGGTAAGTCCGCTCTCGTGCAGCTATATCTGAGGGGCAATCAGGTCTCTGTAGGCCGTGCTCACGACAGCCTCGTGGACTATCTCGAATACTTGGAAGCCCTCGCTGCTGTGCGTGCCGAGATGGGTTCGCTTTAACACATCACTTTCGAAAGGAACGAACCCCATGGGCACGGTCACCAGAAGGGCCTTTCGTTTGTCATCCGAACCACGAGTCGGCCATCCCTAGCGTGGTCCGGTCGAGCGACTCGAGAAGGTCCAGCTGAGGCGCGGTTTTCGGCAGTTCGTAGCGGTAGAAAAATCGCGCGGCCTGACGCTTCCCGTCGTAGAAGTCGCCGGTTGGCGGTGCGCGCTGAATGTCGGTGGTGAGCCAATCCGGCTGGCACGTCATCCGGAGTGCTCGCGATGTTCGTCGGGTCGTGCACTGTTGTCGTGGGCCGCATACATGGCATCGCTGACAACGCGCTGGGCGATGACCGCGAGATGAACCTTGTCAGTGTGGCCCAGTTCGCGCAGGTGAGAGGGCGTCAGGGGCTGGCCCCGGTGCGGCCCCGGATGATGCCGATCGCCTGATCGATCGCTGAACCGCGTCGGAGGCTTTGCTTGAGCTGCTCGGTCCGTTGGTGCGCGACGCGCTCCGGCCGTGCATTGTCCAGCGTCATGGCCGCGGGGTGGGCGAACGTCATGCCCAGCTGTACTTCGTGGTGCCCGAAGGCGTCACGGTGATGGTTGTAGCAGTTGATCGAGCCGATCAGCCGATCGTCAGTCAGCAACGGCAGTGACAGCGCGGATTCGACGCCGAGGCCGGTGACCTTGGCGGCGAGGCGCTGCCAGCGAACGTCGCTGGTCAATGACCTGCTGACAATCGGGCGCCGCGCCGTCGTGCAGGCAATGCAGGGCCCTTGATTGAGCGTCACGTACTGCAGGATGTCGACGTCGCGGATGAAGGGGGCGCTGATCTGCCATCCCTGCACTTGCAACATGCCGTCCACCACATGGAAGGACGCCACGCTCACCCCGTCGACGCACGGAATCGCCTGCGTCGCGAGGTGAGCGATGTCGCTGAGCCGCGTGTTCACGCTGCCGCTGCCACCTACCAACCCGCGCAGACCCCTCAGTGCGACATGGAGCTTTTCCTCGTCATCCGCGCGCTGCGCCGTGCCGGGACCCCTCATCGACCGAGATTAACAGTCGTTCGATTAATTACAACTGTTGCTTAACGTAAGCATGTAGTAAATAATCGCGATGTGGAGAGCAAGATCGACGCGACACCGGCCGGCCGGACCGCCGACCGCCGGGTCCGCCGATCACGCGCCGCTCTGATGCGGGCCGCGGTCGCCTTAGTCATCGAGCGTGACACCACCAACATCGCCGTCTCCGAGATCGCTGACGCCGCCGACGTCAGCCGCCCACTGCTGTATCAGCACTTCCATAACCGCGACACGCTGCTGCTAGAAGCCGCGATCGACCTGGCCGAACGCGAGCTCCTCCCGCTGATCACCCAGGAACCTCAGCTTGAGGCCATCGTGGGGCATTTCGCTCAGCATCGACGCTTTTACCGAGCGATGCTGAAAAGTTCACGCTCCTACGACCTGACCAACGCGTTCAACGGCATCCTCGGCCCGTTCAACCAGCCGCTGATCGACCTCATGTCCGCATCCGGGCTCGAACCCCGCGTCGTCGCAGATCTGACCCTGTTCATCGCCGGAGGCTGGGCCACCGTCATCAACACATGGCTGATCGAGGCTCCCGACCCCCTCGACGTGCCGGCCTTCAGCCAACGACTTCTCGACATTTTCCTTGCCATCGCCGGCGCCGCCGCGGGCATCGCCCCCATCGAGACCCAACCGAGCGCCGCCCCGGACGCACCGCGTGCCGCGCCTGCACAAAACAACATTTCGGAAGAACCCGTTCGAGCGGGATTTAAGGGGTCGCAATGAGTGCTCACACGTTTGGTTGGCGGCGGTTCGGGATGTTGGCCGGTACCGGCGGCGGGGTGCTCGCGCTGACGTCGGTGCTGACGGCGGCGTCCGCGTTCGGCGATGGCGACGACCCGCTATCGGGCAGTGATACCGCGATCATCCTCGGCGGAACCTTCGAGTCGACACCGTCGACCTCCTTCGCGCAAGCCGCCGAGAATCTGTATCTGCACCCGCTGGGTTTCGACGATGGCGCGACCTCCTCGACGGTCTGCGACATGGTCGGGACCGACCCATGTGCCGCGCCGCTGCAGGTACTGACGACACCCGAACTGATCCAGCAGGGCCCGAGCAGTCTCACCGACGCCGACGACGTCGTCCTCGCCGTGAAGAACGAATTCGATGCCAACCCCGGCGCTTTCAGCGCCGAGCACCCGCTGACCATCTTCGGCTACTCACAAAGCGCCGCCGCCGAGTCGGTCGCCATGACCCAACTCGCACAAGACGGCATCCCCAGTGCCGATCTGCACTTCGTGTTCATCGGCGACCCCTCCCTGCCGAGCGGCATCGGGCCCAATCTGATGGCAGACCTGAGCTCGCTCATCGGCTCGACTGAGGCCAACACCATTCTCACCGACCTCGGTCTCAGCGATCTCGGCGTCTACAACGTCCTGGCCGACCCCACGCCCAATGATCTCTACCCGACGACGATCTACACCCTCGACGGCGACGGGGTCGCCGACTTCCAACAGGACTTCAATGCCGGAGGACTGTGGGATTCGCTGTACAACCTATTCACCACGCATGCGGAATATTTGGGTCTGACAACGACGCAAATCGCTGACGCGACCACCTCGATCGACGGCGACCTCACAAATATCGACATCTCCGACAGCATCAACGGCTTCGACGCGCTTATCGGTGCACTCGATAACGGGATCGGCAGCAGCGGACTGTTCGAGAGCCTCTTCGAGTCCCTGCAACTGTATTTGACCAACACGTTCTAGACCCGACTCGGGGGCGCACCCAGCAGCGGTGCAAGACGTATCTGCTTACCGGCCCGCGCAGCGACAGATCCAGGCACCAACGTCGTGAAACACCACAGCTAGCGCACCGCGTAAGCCGGCCATTTCGCTTAGCCGACCCGTTGGACCGGCTGGTCCCGGCCTCGACGTTGGCCGCCCTAGGTGCGGGAATTTAAGAGGGATGGCCCGGCCGCCAATCCCTGGGAGGGCTATTCCCTTGCTGTCGCGGCCGTTACCGCCGCGCGCGGCTATTTCCGTCTTTCGCTGAGCGAGTGATCGGCGCTAGGCGCCCTGATCGACCGTGAGCAGGCACTGAACCGTCGGGGGTCTTCGAGGCGATGGTCCGATAAACACAGTCGCAGACAATTCATCGCGCGATACCAGGTATGCGTGTCAGCTGATTTTGTCGAGCCGGAATGGCATGTCGATGGCGAGCCATTTGTTGATTCGGCAGGCGCCGCTGGGCCCGACCGTCTTGTCTCTGCCAGCGAGTGTGGGTGACCCGTCCTCCACGGAGCCGTCTTCGGCGACGGGTGCGAAGAGGTAGGTCTGGTGTCCGGTGTAGGTGGTTTTGTCTTCGCATTGTTCCCAATTGGGTATGTCGCGCTGGACCTTCCATTGTTTGCCGTCGTGCATGACTAGTGGTGCATCCCAGCCCTGATCGCTGTGCACAGTGCCGGCGCATTCTTGGGCATCGCTGCAGGATGAGGTTATGGTCCAGACACTTCGTACGGTCGCCTCGTCGTGGAATGATTCGTTGGTTTTGGCCCAGCCTCCCAGCGAGGTTGCGTTGTACCGCCCGTTGAGTGCGAGGTCAGCAGATGCTTGCGCCGCCGGCGGGACTAATACGCCTTTGCCGATAACGCTAATAGCTAAGGCTGCGTGAGTAATTCGCCGCAACCGCGGACCGGAACGCACCATGATCTGTCTCATCAATCGAAATCTCTTCGTGCCTTTATGTGTTGCCGCGGCGTCGCCGCAAAGAAGCATCGATCTCGTCGGCAAGTAGGTGTAAGGCAGTTGGTGTGCAGTGTTGGTGGCGCGGTTCATCGTGGCAAGAGGTCCTTCCAGGTTTTTCTGTCCTGGTGTTCGGTGAGGTCGCCTTGGTTGTAGAGGTGGTTGTCGGGGCCGAGGTAGTTGCCGGTGCGGGGGTTGTAGGTGGCGATGCCCAGCTGTTGTGCGCTGGTGCCGTTGGTGTGCAACGCGTTCGGGGTTGTCGTTGGTTTGGCTGGGTCGGGGTCAGGTTGGTCCATGGGGATGGGCGGTTCGGGTGGTGGTGGGGCGTGCGGCGGCGGACTCGTGTGGGGCACGGGTGCTCTGTCTGGCGGCGGGGGTGTTCCCTGGGTGGGTCCGAAGATGTGTTCGCCGAGGGTGGTCCGTTCATCGGGTGGGATGCCTTGGGCCAACAGATTCGGGTCCAGCGGGCTGGTGCCCAGGATGTGTGAGCGGGTGGAAAGCGGTTCAAAAGGTTTGTCGCTGTTGCATTCCTGGACGGTGGGGGCGCGTTTGCCGGGGTGGCCCATGCAGGGGTAGTTGCGTGCGCCGCGCACTGTGCTGGGTGAGTCTTGGGGGAGTTTGCAGTACAGCCCGTCGGGGGTGTCGATAGTGGTGGTGTCGGCTGGTGATCGCCACTGGGTGGAGGGCAGGAAGCCGACGGTGCAGGGGTTGGGATCACCGACGGTGAGCCCGAATTCGCCGCCGGTCGGGACTCCGGTGGCGTTGTTGCGGGGCAGGGCGGCCTGGATGGTCGAGATGAACGGGGGCAGCAGGATGAGTACTTGTTGGATGGACGGGTTGTAGGTGATACCGATTTGGCCGATGGTGGTGAGGTTGGCCAACAGCAGGGGCAGGGTGGGTTTGAGTTGGGTCAGCAGTCGCGAGACTTCGTTGATCGCCGGGGGCCCGTCGTGCAGCACTGAGCGCAGCTGGGCGTCGTTGTGGACAAGCTGGTCGGTGATGCCGGCCAGGCTGTGTGTCCAGGTGCGGATGGATTGTTGGGTCTTGGCTTGGGTGTCGAGGAGCGGTGCGCCCTGGTGAATGAGGGTGCCAAGCTTGCCGGAGACGCTGTTGAAGTCGTGGGACAGCGCTGATGTCGAGTCGACCAGTGAGCCGAAGTCGTAGCCGGCGCCGTTGAAGGCGTTGAAGGTTTCACCAAGTAAAGCGTTGATCTTGTCGTTGGGGATGCTGCTCAGCAGCGCGTGGACTTGGTCGAGCACCGGTCCGACAGCCTGGGGCATCGAGGTGTCTTTTTGGGCGATGACTGAGCCGTCGTGCAGGTAGGGCTGCGCGTCGGTGCGTGGGACGAGGTCGACGTATTGCTCGCCGATAGCAGAGACGCTGCGTATCTCGGCGTGAAGGGCGGCGGGAATTTTCGCGCCGCTGTCCAGTGACAGGATTGCGCGGGCGTGGGTGTTGTCGCCGTCGGTGAGATCTAATGCGGTCACCTTGCCGACCTGTACCCCGCGGTAGGTGACGTTGGCAAAGCGGTAGAGGCCACCGGAATTGGGGATATCGACCGTGATTCTCATGCGTCCGATGCCCAGCAGCGTGGGGGCTTGGATATATACCAGCGCCATCGTGATCGTCCCGATGACTGACAGTGTGGTGAAGATGATCAGCTGGATGCGCACGAACCGGGTCAGCATCATCGGCTCCCTGGCCGGCGGAATGGGTCCGACTGTGTCGAGGGTTGCGCGGGTGGCGGGGGTGTCAGAGATGGCGGATGCGGAACGGGGGCAACGGGATCGGACTGCTTAGGGTCAGGCGGTGGTAGGGCCAGAGGAGCACCGAGGGGGTCGAGGGTGTGGTTGAGGTAGTAGGGGTCCCCGGGGGCGGGCACCAGGTTGGCGGTGAGGTCTTCCCAGCGGGTTCCGCGTAACAGGGTGCGTTTGAGCCGGGGGAGGGTGAGGTCGATGACGGCGTAGAGGTTGAGGTAGTCGCCGCGTACCGCGCGGTCAATGACGTTTTGCCCGAACGGGAATACCGACACGTAGGCCAGGATCGCATCGAGGTGGGGTCCGACATCGGCGAGCGCACCCAGGACCGGTTCGAGGTTGCGCAGGTTGGCGACGAGATCGTGCTGGCTGTCGTGGATGAGGCGTGTCGTGATGGCGCTGAACGATCCGAGCTTGTCCAGTGCCGCGGTCAGCCGGGGTCGCTCGCGAGTGAGCACGTCGAGGGCGGGTGGGATGTCGTG
>NZ_JBAPRN010000280.1:0-5943 GCF_049281135.1 Mycobacterium sp.
CGCTGCGCAGGATGTCGAGCACGTTTTCCACGCCGGCCTGGCCGTTGGCGGCCAGTCCCCACAGGTAGGCGCGACCGATCATCACGGCGCGGGCACCCAGCGCCAGCGCCTTGACGACATCGCTGCCTCGCCGGATGCCGCCGTCCAGCAAAACCTCGACCTGGTCGCCGACCGCGTCGGCGACGGCGGGCAGCGCGCGAATCGACGCCGGGGTTCCGTCCAGGTTGTTACCGCCGTGATTGGACACCGAGATCGCCGAAACACCGGCATCCACAGCCTTTTTCGCGTCATCGAGCCGCATTACGCCCTTGAGCATGAACGGGCCACCCCACAGTTCCCGTAACCAGGCGATGTCCGCCCAGGTCGGCGGCGGAGTGCCCATCCACTCCCCATAGGCGGCAAAAAAAGGTGGCCCGAGCTCACCACGGCGGACCAGGTTGGGCACCCGCAGATCGGGTGGACGCAGGGTCTTGCCGAATCTCCACAGCCAACCGGGCCGAGTGATCACCTCCGGTGACATCCGCAGCATGGTCCGCAGGTTCATCTGTTCCGGGATCTTGGGGCTGCCCCAGTCCCGGCCATGCGAGAACGACCAGTCGGTGGTGACGATCAAACCGACGGCGCCGGCTTGGCGGGCTCGCTCGACCCGCTCGGCGATCACGTCGCGCCCGGCCGACCAGTAGACCTGGAAAAACAACTTCGGGTTGGCGGCGATCACGTCCTCGACCGGCTTGCTGGCGAACGACGACAATCCCATCGCCGTGCCGCGCGCCGCGGCCGCGCGGGCGACCGCCACCTCGCCATCCGGATCGACCGCCTGCACGCCCGTCGGTGAGATGATCACCGGCAGCGAAATCTCTTGTCCCATAACCGTTGTCGATAAATCACGCTTCTCGGGCGCGCCGACCACATGTGGCGCGAAACCCAGCTCACCGAACGCCTCGACGTTGTCGGAAACGGTCAGCCCTTTTTCGCTGGCCGCCACCAGCGCGGCATAGGACGACTTGGGCAGCCGCCGCCTCGCCCGTTCCTGCGCGATGGCAACCGTCTCGAACCAGACATCACGGGCCACGGCTAGACGGGGCTTTCGTTGCACAACCGCTGCGGCGGAGTGAGTGGCTGCACCGACAGCGTCAGCGGTACAGGTCCGCTCTTCCGCCGGCCATGCGAGTGGTCACCTGCCGGACGTGGTTTGTCGCGTTCCTGCGCCAGTGCCGGCGCACCGTAGCCCTGAACACACTCCGGGTCGGGTCCGTCCATCGGCAGGCCGGTGAAGAACTTGGCCGCCATGCAGCCACCGCGGCAGCTGTCGTAGTGCCCACAGCTGCGACAGGCGCCCGCGGACTGCGGCTCGCGGAGCTCCCGGAACAGCGGGGCATCCTTCCAGACCTTGTCAAACCCGCCGTCGGACAACACGTTTCCGGCCAGGAAGCGGTCGTGGATGGCGAACGGGCAGGCGTACACGTCGCCGACCGGGTCGATCAGGCATACCACCCGCCCCGCGCCGCACATGTTCAGGCCGGCCAACGCGCCCGGCTCGCCCAGCCCGGACAGGTGGAAGAACGAATCGCCGGTCAGCACCCGATCGCCCTTGGCAACCAGCCACTGGTAGAGCTGCACCTGCTGGTCGGCGGTCGGGTGCAGGTCGTCCCAGACATCGGCGCCGCGGCCAGAGGGCCGCAATCGGGTGATACGCAGTGTGGCACCGTATCGGCTTGCCAGCGACGCGAATTCGTCGAGCTGATCGACGTTGTGGCGAGTCACGACCACAGAGATCTTGGCGTCGGAGAATCCGGCGGCGGCGAGGTTCTCCAGCGCCCGGATGGCCATCGCGAAGGACCCGGGACCGCGCACGGCGTCGTTGACCTCGGCCGTCGCGCCGTCCAGCGAGATCTGGACGTCGACGTAGTCGCTGGCCGCCAGCTTGGCTGCCACCTCGGGAGTGATCCGCACGCCGTTGGTGGAGAACTTCACACCAACGTGGTGAGCGGTGGCATAGTCCACCAACTCCCAAAAGTCGGGCCGCACAGTCGGTTCCCCGCCGCCGATGTTGACGTAGAACACCTGCATGCGTTCCAGCTCATCGATGATGTTCTTGCAGTCCTGGGTGGACAGCTCACGCGGATCGCGTTTGCCCGACGACGACAGGCAGTGCACGCAGGCCAGATTGCACGCGTAGGTCAGCTCCCAGGTCAGGCAGATAGGTGCGTCCAACCCGTGTTCGAATTGCTCGATGAGACGTGGCACCGTCGAGGTCATATGCGCCGCTCTCCCCCGCAATCGGGTGGGGGTCCCCCCAGCCGCGTAGCGGCGAGGGTGCGTGCCCCCACTGCATCGTCGCCGGCGCGTGTCATGCTGCCTCCTTGGCTTCGGCCCGCACCAGCATGTGCGACCCGGCGAGCACGCCGAGCGCATGCAGGTAGGGCTGCTGCTGCGAGTCCGCCACGCCTGCGGCCCGGCAGGCGGCGCGGACGTCCGGGTATTCGGGCAACGATTGCACCACCGCGAGGATGGTGCGGTTCTTCAGGAACGACAGTTTGCGAGTTCCGAAGTGATACAGCAGCGCACCGAAGGGCTCTGGCCGCACGGCCACCTGTGGGTGCAACCGCCATGCGCGATCGGGATCGAACTCGCCCCGCTCGCCCGGCGACGATGCGGGCCGGACAACGGCCGGTTGAGGAGCCGGGCCGTCCAGCCCCTGTGCGGGGGCGCTCACGATCAGTAGACCCCGCACATCCCGTCGATGGACACCTCTTCAACCAGGGTCTCGGTGACGAGTTCTGATGTGGATGTCGCCGGCGAGGCGGCTCCGGCGTCGCTATCCATCGTTTGGTTCGGCTCCATGACGTTGCCTTTCCTTCGTTCGGGGCTCGACAATTCGAGTCGGTGTGGTCAAAATCTCAGTCAGAATATGGCATCGAGTGCCGGAATGGAAGGGCGGGGATCATGGCGCAGCAGCAGCCTCGGGTCGGCCGCCGCCGGTCCACCACGCGTGAGTACATCTCCGACGTCGCGCTCGGGCTGTTCGCCGACCGCGGATTCTCCGAGGTGAGCGTCGATGACCTGGCGCAAGCGGCCGGCATCGCCCGCCGGAGCGTGTTCCGCTACTACGCGTCGAAGAACGCAATCCCCTGGGGGGACTTCGACGCTCACCTGCAGCACCTACGAGACCTGCTGGACCATGTCGACCCGGATATGCCGCTCGGCGAGGCGCTGCGCGATGCGCTTCTGTCGTTCAACACCTTTGACGAGTCCGAGACTGTCCGGCATCGGCAGCGGATGCGGGTGATCCTGCAAACGGCTGAGCTGCAGGCATATTCGATGACGATGTATGCGGGGTGGCGCGACGTGATCGCGGGCTTCGTGGCACGGCGAACCGGGGCGAAGACCGCCGACCTGCAGCCACAGACGGTCGCGTGGATGATGCTCGGCGTGGCGCTGAGCGCCTACGAGCACTGGTTGGACGATGAATCCGTTTCGCTGCCGCAGGCGATTGGGGATGCGTTCGAGGTCGTCCGCGCCGGACTGAAGGACCTGGATCGATGAGCCGGCTGCTGCAGACGATTCAGGTGCAGGGGCAGGTTTGCACGGCCATGGGTTCGTCGATGTACGGCGACGTGTTGGATCAGGTCGCCGCCAACGTCGAAACCGACGGTGTGTTTGCGGCGATCCTGGCCGGACACGAAGATGATTCCGGCCGGCTGGCTTTGCCGCTGAGGCTGCTCGGCGGGTTGCACCGGTTGGTTCTCGACGGCCGCGCGCCGGCGTTGCGCCGCTGGTATCCCAGTGTCGGCGGGCACTGGGATACCGAAGCCGGATGGCCCGATATCCTGCAGGCCGCCTCCGAGCACACGGATTATCTGCGTGGCGCTCTCGACCAACCTCCGCAGACCAACGAGGTGGGCCGGTCGGCCGCGCTGATCGGCGGCCTGCTGGCTCTGGTCGACCGATTCGATTCGCCGGTAAGTCTTTTCGAGATCGGTTGCAGTGCCGGGCTGAACTTGCGCGCCGACCATTACCGTTATCGCCATCCGGGCGGCGAGTGGGGCCCGGCCGATTCACCGGTGATCGTCGACGATGCGTGGCGGGGCCGATTGCCTCCCGCCGCGAGCCTGCGGATCGCCGAACGTCGTGGCTACGACATCGCGCCGCTGGACGCGACGGGCGCCGATGGCGAGTTGACGTTGCTGAGCTATGTCTGGCCCGACCAGCCGGCGCGGCTGGAGCGGTTGCGTGGCGCGATCGATATTGCCCAGCGGGTGCCGGCGCCGTTGCACCTCCGCAATGCCACCGACGCCGTTGCGGACCTGGAGCTTTCGTCCGGCTCGCTTACCGTGCTGTGGCATTCGATCATGTGGCAATACCTGTCGGTGACCGAGCAGGAAACCGTCTCGGCCGAAATCGATGAGTTGGGGGCACGCGCGCGGGCCGAGTCACCGTTCGCCCATTTGATGCTGGAACCGCATCGGCGAACGCCGGACGCTCCGGTCGAGTTCGCGGTCCGTGTCCGCTGCTGGCCCGGTGGGGATGACCGGCTGCTGGGCGTGTGCTCGCCACACGGTCCGCCGGTCACCTGGGAATAGCGACGCCGGCGAATAATTCTTTTCGCTTACCCGTCGGAGTTTCCGGCGCCACCGCGACGATAAGACTGTGAGCGCGCCACCGGACCCCAACGACGTCCGGCGTTCGCCGCGCCACTGAACCAGCCCTCCGCCGGCGAACTCATTCAGCACGGCGACATCGGGTACGTGTCGGTCTGGGTGCCCGGCCCCGCACCCGCGGCCGATTTCTACCGGCACGTGCTCGGCTGGTCTTATGATCCCGCCGCGCACCAGGTGACCAGCACCGAGCTTTCGATCGGCATCGCCGCCACCTCGGCCGCGCCCACGTTGTTCTGCTGCTATGGCGGGGCGGATCGACGACGGTTGGCAAGTGCAGAACACCCGCCCGATGGCCGGAGTCGGGGGCGGCAATGCACGGCCGGTCATCGTCCCAATGTGGACGGTGACAGACATCGACGCGGCCGTCGCGCGAGTCCGTGCAGCCGGCGGAACGGTAGTGGCGGAGCCCGCACGGCAGCCGTACGGGATGCAGGCCGAGTGCACCGACGACCTGGGCTCGCCGTTCTATCTCGGCGAGTTCTGAGTCGACGCATTTCCGGTCACTGTCTGTCGCGAGCAGCGGCCAGGAACGGCGCGACGAAGGCCAAGAAGCCAGTAGGGTCCGAGGAGAACACCACGTGACCCGTGGGCAGCACCTCCAACCGCGATCCCGGTATTGCGGCCGCAGTAGCGCGACCGAATCGCATGAGAGCTACGGTATCTTTTGATCCCCAGATAATCAGGCACGGCGCGGTGATGCGATCGGCGTAGGGTCGCAGATTATGTTCGGGCGCAGCGAAACTGCGCCACAGCGACGCTGTGAGAACGACACCTTCGCGGGTGTGAGCACGGGCCAGTGCGCGTTCCTGAACGGCGCGATCGTTTTCGCTGGTCGCCTTCATATAGCTGCGGATGGACCGCGGCAGAACGCGTTTCATCACCGCGGGCGTGCTGAGTATTCGGCAGTAGAGGTTGGTGACCGGGCTGGCGATGAAACCGCCCGTATTGACCAACACCAGCCGCGAAACCCGTTGTGGATCAGTGATCGCCAACCGTGCCGCAGCAAAACCGCCGACCGAATTGCCGACGAATGCGGCGGGCGGCAGATCAAGTGCGGCGACAACGTCGGCCAGCACGTCGGCGTACAACGCAGCGGTCGGCGGCTGGCTCGGTGCCGGCGACTCACCGTGGCCCGGCCAGTCCAGTGCGATCACGCGGTGATCGCGACTAAGGGGTGCCGCGATGGGGTCGAAATCGTGGCGGTCATGCAACGTGGCGTGCAGCAGCACCACCGGGGGCCCTTCTCCGATGTCGCTGTAGGCAACCTTGCCCACTCGTGTCT
>NZ_JBAPRN010000281.1:0-4640 GCF_049281135.1 Mycobacterium sp.
CCGTAGGCGAGACCGACCTTGCGGCCGACCTTGCGGCCGACGTAGCCGCCAACCAGAGCGCCGAGCAGCGGCGCGATCACGCGGCCGCCCGGCCCTTGTTGTGGTCGACGCACTTGCGCCACGCGGCACCGCCGGACTTGAGGTTCTCGCCCAGCACCTCGGGCTTGGCCTTGCCGATCTGCACGGTGCACTTCCAGTTCTCACCGGAGCCGGTGATGTTGTACGTGCGATCCCCGCATACGCCGGTGCCGGGGGCCTGGCCCTTGGCGTCCTTCTCGCCGTCGTTCGTCCAGGTGATCTTGGTGCTGGCCACCTTGGGCTTGGCCGGTGCCTTCTTGGCGGGTGTCTTGGCCGGTGCCTTGCCTGCCGGGTGCCGGGTCTTGGTCGCCGCCGTCTCCTTACGTGCCGCTGCCTGCTCCTTGCGGGCTGCGGGCAGGTTGGTCACCGGTGCCATTTCGTTGGTGCTCATCTGTTCTACTCCTTTGCTGGGGTCCGGCTGTTTGCCGTCCCTACCAGCAAGTTTACCGTCCGTTAGCTCAACTCGGTAGTTTGCTGAGAGTGAAAAGCCTTGTGGCACTGTGGTATTCGCCACGCTCCCCTCGCGGCTAGCGCGGGCGACTAGGGTATGACGCGCCAGGAGGAGAGGAGAACACGTCGTGCCTACCTCGGACGGTCCAATGGGCGCAGTGCTGCAATACGTCGAGGCGTTCAACAAAGGTGACTCGACGGCAATGGCAGCGACATGCGCTGACCCGATGCAAATTCTTGACGGAATGTCGCCCCATGTCTGGCAAGGGCCGACAGCCGCCGAAGACTGGTGGAGAGATGTGCTTGCTGAGGGCGAGCATCTCGGAGCTTCGGGCTACCGCATCTCGCTCGGCGAGCCACGGCACGTCGATGTCACCGGCGACTACGCCTATGTCGTTGCTCCCGCGACCATGACGTTCGACCTGCGCGGTCAGCAGGTCACACAAACTGGCTCGGTGTACACGGTCGCGCTTCGTAAAGTCGGCGCAGACTGGCGTCTGACGGCCTGGGCCTGGGCAAAAGGCGCTTGATTCTCTGCATGCCCGAAAGCGCTGAGGGGTGGGGGTTCAAAACTATGGGCCGCGCGATGGCGCACCAACGCGGAGCGTGTGGGCTACCCCCCCGCCGGAAATGCCCACAAAGCGGAAGTGACGGCCTCTCCCCGTGACGAGAGGGGCTTATCTAGAGGGTCTAATCAGCGAGATGCGCTGTGCCGCAACGGACTTGTACATTCTGTACGAGCTGCCGGCGAAGTAAGCACTTCGGTGAGCGCGCTTCGTTTGCGAGAATGGCCCCATGGACCGGCCCGGCCGCTACTACGCACTGCCGCCTCATGTGCGCGACGAGAAGATCCTGCAGCTCCGTCGCATGGGCTGGACCTACGCCCGCATCGGCAAGGCGGTCGGTATGGACGGCAGCGGAGTACGGCGCGCGATAGAGCGCATCAAGGACGGCGGGTTCGGCCAGGGAATGACGAGGAGCTGACGACGCGCCTGGCGTCACTTGTCCAACTCTAATCGAGCTGCCTCTAGGAATTTCCATTCCTCGGCCTCGCAGTACTTCTGCGGGTCTGTACCGCCCGTACCCTTCTTCTCCGCCTCGGTGAGCTTCTGTGCGTACTTTTTGGCGGCTTGCCGAACCGGCTCAGTGCACACGATGAAGATGGCCTTCTCACGCAACCAGAGTTGGTGGACTGGCGTACCAGCAGCGCCGGTGAGTTGCTGGACCATCGCGCCATGGGCGGGGTTCTGGGCACGTTCCTGCAGCACGCGCTGGACAGCGTGAGCAGCGTCCAAGAAGTTGGCGATCTGCTCGATCCTCTGGTTGCGAATCGCCGAGTTACGGTCGTTCTTACGCTGATTCCATTGCGTGAGAGCAACGGCCCCGAGCGTGGCGCCGGCGGCGAGTAGTGCGGCGAGTAGTGGTGGGACGAGTGTCTCCCAAAGGCTGGTGTGATTCGTTATCTCCACCGGAAGCGGCGGCGTGCCGGTCCAGACGCTCACCCGCAGTCACCTTCGATGATCGGCCACGCGCTCTGGCGCTGTGCGGTCCAGTAGTTCTCGCGGCCGTCGTTCGCCCCGAGCCGGCCCGGGATGTCTCCCGGCGGGACGCCCAGGTTGAACGCGCCGCACACCTCTTTGGTGGTGGTGTCCGGGCTGCTGGTGTCCGGGTCGTCCGGATCGGCGTGGGCGGGTGCGCCCAGCATCAACCCCGCCGCAATCAGCGCGGCCCCCATGACGGTGGTCGTGTATCTCATGCGGAGATCCTTTCTCGTCGTACGGCACCCTGCCGCCCGTACATCTCACAGGTCCTCTTTCCACACCACGTCGATGTAGTCCGGGTCGAACACCCTGGCACGCTTGCCGACCGGCAGCACCGTGATCGTCATCAGCGCATCCACGATGGTCCGCCGCCGCCCCAGGCCCAGGCCGCCGAATGCCGCCGCGACGTCCTCGGCGCCGATCACGCCCTCGAACACATCGACCTTGACGGCGTCGGTGAGCTGCGCGTCGATCGCCGCCAGCTTCTCGTTGGTCTCATCCAGCGCCGACTGCCTGAACGCCGCGGGAGCCGTGGCGAAGTCCCGGCCCAGCCGCACCAAGCCCTGCTCCAGTTCCCGCCGCTGCTCCCGCAGCGCGTTGGCGTCGACCTCCTCGTCATCGGTCACCACCAGGTCCACGGCGTCCTCCCGTGCCAGCCGGCGCACCACCATCTCGGTGATCAGCGCGTCCACCTGCTCACCGCCGCGGCTCACCTTGCGGCACTTGTAGCACCCGTACTGGCGTTTGCCCCGGTTGCTGACGTGGGAGGTGAGCGCGTGGCCGCAGTGGCCGCAGAGCGCGATGCCTGAAAGCAGGTACTTGCGGCCCTTGAACGTGCCGGTACGGCGGTCGGGGTGGGTGATCTTCGCGTGCGCCGCGCGCCAGGTCTCCTCGGTCACGATGGCGGGCCAGGTGCCTTCACCCACCACCTCGCCGTGGTACTCCCGCAGTCCCGCGTTGCGTGCCAGAAGCAGCAGCTCACGTACCCGCGTCCCGCTCCACGTTCCACCCCGGGGCGTCGCCACCCCCGCCTTGTTCCACCCCATGGCGATCTCGTAGAGCTTGGTCCCGGCCAGGAACCGGCTGTAGGCATCACGCATCAGCTTGGCCTCGGTCTCGTGCAGCCGGATCTCGTTGTAGACGGTGGGGTTGCGCTTGGCCGTCCACCACTTCCCCGTCACCGGGTCTGATTTGGCGTCGAACCCGAACGGTCTACTCGGCCAGGCTGGTCTCCCGCCGTCCTTGTTTGTCGCCTTCTGCTTGGCTGCCGCCTTCTGCCGCGCACTCTTGCGCTCTACCTCTGCCATCCCTACAGCCCCCTTGATCCGTGCGAACAGGCGCCCGTTGTCGGTGGCCAGGTCTACGTCGCCGGTGACGGTGGCCAGCTTGAGCCGGTGGTCGTCGGCCAGCTTCATGAAGTGCTCCAACTCGATGGGCTGGCGATGCAGCCGGTCCAGGTCCCACACCACCACCCGCGCGACCTTGCCCGCGGCGATGTCCTTGAGCATCTGCTGGTACTTCTCCCGCGTCTTGCCGTTGCTGGCGCTGCGATCGTTGTCGGGATACTCCCGGATGTCGTTCCAGCCCTTCTGCCTGCACAACGTCAGGCAGCCGTCGCGCTGGCGGTCGATGGCCAGCTCGTTGCCCTCACTGTCTCTGCTCTGCCGCAGGTAGACGGCGGTTGCGGGGGTTGCCATATGTACATGTTACCAAACGGTACAGCGGCGTGATCCGCTCGACATTCGTCGTTGACGAGAAGGGCAAGATCGCCGAGGCGCAGTACAACGTGAAGGCCACCGGACACGTGGCCAAGCTGCGCCGCGACCTGTCCGTCTAGTCGATGACGGCGGTCTCCTTATACTCGGTGATCGGCCGTGCGATCCCCTGTTCGTCGCAGACCCGCTGCAGCTTCTCCAGCGTCTCGTCGATCCCCGGTCCCAGTCGCTTGCCGGACGTGAAGGTGGCCGGAAGGTGCTGCATGCCCTGGATCACTCCGATCGTCCGATAGTGCACGGTGCCCTCGGCATCGCAGCGGTAGTCGGGCATCCGATCGAGTACGGCCGTGAGCATCGATTTGAACACGACGCGCGCGACGTTAGAGCCGATGCAGCGGTGGATGCCAAGCCCGAAGCTGAAGTGCCGGTTGTTCTTTCGGCCGAGCTCAAGTCGATTCGGATCGGGAAACACAGCGGGGTCACGGTTGGCCATCGCCCAGGACAGCCAGAGGCGCTCACCCTCTTTGAAGTGTGTGCCCGCTACGTCGAGATCGGCGGCGATGGTGCGACCGTCTCCTGGCGCTGGCGTGAAGTAACGCAGGAATTCCTCGGTCGCGGGGTCGAGCAGTGTTTCCGATTCTCGCCTCAGCAATTCGCGCTGCTCGGGGTTTTCTCCCAGCCATTCGAGTGCGTGAGCGGTCAGCGCCGTTGTCGTGTCAAAACCGCCACCGATGATCAAGGTCAGCATTCCGAGCAGTTCCATGTCGGGGGCAGGTTCACCATTGATCTGGAGTCTTGCCATCGCGTCCACCAGGCCGGGCCGCGGATTCTCCCGGATCTCCAGCAGGTGATTCAA
>NZ_JBAPRN010000282.1:0-8260 GCF_049281135.1 Mycobacterium sp.
GTAGGATGAGGTGCGTGGTGACCGTCCCCCAGCGGAAACGTCGCGCACCGAGGCGAACGTCCGGGGAGATCCACCAGCAGCTCCTCGATGCGGCGGGCACACTGTTCGAGGCGCAGGGCTACCGGGCCACCACGACCCAGCAGATAGTCGACAAGGCGGGCATCGACGCGGCGACCCTCTACCGGCACTTCGAGTCCAAGGCCGATCTCTTCGAGGCCACAATGCTGGGGCCGCTCAAGCAGTTCCTCGATGATCACGCGGCGTACTGGTCCTCGCAGCCGCTGGGGGAGGTCGACCCCGCCGAACTGATGCGGCGTTATGCGACCGGCTTCTTCACGATGCTGCACGAGCACCGCGACACGATGCGGCTACTGGTCACGGCGTCAGCTGACGACGGCGTGCTGGGGGTGATCGCCGATCGGGTCAGTCGGCAGTTCACCGAGGGCCTCGTGGTGATGCGGAACATCGTCGTGGCCGAAAGCGAGATCCACGGCTACCCAGGTCTGCAGGCATCGGATGCCACGATCGCGGGCGCGACGGGGATGATCCTGGCGATCGTGTTGTTCGACGACTGGATCTTCCCCGCGGGCCGCCGGCCTGACACGGCGACGATCATCGAGGAGATTATCGCCTTGGTGCTCTACGGGGTCACCCAGCGGCCCGACGAGCCCGGCGGTGGTTTGACGGCGCCCTGAGGCGCTGCCCAGCGCTGACCTGGTCTCAGCCCTCGATAGACAGCGCGCCGGTCGGGCAGTTGTTCACGGCCTCTTCGACTGCTGCTCGGTCGTCTTCCGGCGGTTCGGGATCGATTGCGTGCGACTGGCCGTCGTCACCCACCTGGAATACCGTCGGTGCGCTGACCTCGCACAATCCGATTCCCGAACACTTGGCGGTGTCGACTTTGACTTTCATCAGAACAGCCTCCGCATGATGGCCAGCGCCCGTTGGCTGTAGGGCGGATAGACCAGGCGCAGATCGGGTCTTGCCGGTTTGGACAGCACTGCGCGGCGGTGGCTGAGGGCTTCGAAGCCCCACTTGCCGTGATACGCACCCATGCCGCTGGCGCCGACACCACCAAACGGCAGTGCGGGCACCAGACAGTGCATAGCGACGTGGTTGACTACCGCGCCGCCGGACGGGATGCGGTCAATCAGGTCGCGGCCAAGCTGCGCAGAGGAAAAGACGTATAACGCCAAGGGCTTTGGACGGCCGTTGACGAACTGCACTGCTTGGTCGAGGGATTCGACGGTGAGGACAGGCAGTATCGGGCCGAAGATTTCATCAGCCATCACCGGATCGGTCGGTGGTGGGTCGACGATCAACGTCGGTTCGATCCGCAGCGAGGCGCCGTCCGAGCGGCCGCCGGTGACCACCTTGCCTTCGGTGGTGGCTATCAACGAAACCAATCGGTCGAACTGACGTTGGTTGACGATCCGCAACCCCGGATCCGCCTCGTCCGCTCGGAAGTCGCGGACGTTGGCGACAATCTTGTCGACCAAATCGGCAGCGATCCTGTGATCGGCCAGCACATAGTCCGGCGCGATGCAGGTCTGGCCCGAATTCAACAGCTTCACCCAGGCGATGCGTCGGGCCGCGACATCGATGTCGGCGTCGGCCGTGACGATTACCGGACTTTTGCCGCCGAGTTCCAGCGTCACCGGGGTCAGGGTCGGCGCGGCAGCGGCCATGATCCTCTTACCGACCTCCGTGCCGCCGGTAAACAAGACATGGTCGAATCCCGCCGCCAGCAACTCCTGAGTGGTGGCGGCGTCGCCCTCGACGACCCGCACGGCGTCGGCATCGACATATTGCGGGAGCACCCGCGCCAACAGCGCCGAGGTGGCGGGCGCCAGCTCGGAGGGCTTGATGACCGCACAGTTGCCGGCAGCGACCGCGGCAACCAGCGGCGCCACGCTCAGATACAGCGGATAGTTCCACGGCCCGATGACCAGCACCACACCCAGCGGGTCGTACTGCACCCATGCGCGACCAGGTAGCTGCGCCAAGGGCAACGACTCCCGCCGCCTGCGCATCCACTTCCGCAGATGCTTGCGTGCATAGACAGCTTCACCCTTGGACGAAGCGACATCGCCCAGCCACGCCTCCGCTGGCGAGCGGCCCAGGTCTTCGGCCAGCGCCGCCGCGATCTCCGGCTCTCGCTCGTCGAGGAAGCGCTCGATCGCGCGCAGCTGTTCTAACCGCCATTCCAGGGCGCGGGTGCGGCCACCAGCGAAGACCCGCCGTAGGTCGGCAAGCACGGCTGCGTTACCGGTCGTCTCCGGTGCATGAATAGTCACAGATTCTCCCTGACAACCTTAGATTTCGGGGGCTGGCACCACGCCACTTGCCACCGCTCCGGTGATGCCGCCATCGACGGCAAGCGCCTGGCCGTTGACCCAGCGGGCATCGTCGGAGGCCAAAAACAGCACCACATCGGCGATATCGCCCGGGTCGGCGTGCCGGCCAAGCAGATTCTTCAATCCGTCGAGGGTGTCCTTACCCATCGACTCCTCGAAGTCAACCAGGATCGGCGTCTCTACCGGCCCGGGCAGCACCGCGTTGATCCGAAACCCCATCTCGGCCAACGCCAAGCCCATCGACATGGCGTAGACGGTGGTGACTTCTTTGGAGAAGTTGTACGCATTACCCTGCTGCGGATTGGCCTTGAACCAGGCCGCACCCTCCTCGAAGGTATCGGTGGCCAGCAGGTCGCGGATCGCCTCAAGACGCTGCGGCCAGCCGAAGCCGGCGGTCGACGACACGATGGTGACCGAACCGCTTGGCTTCAGGCGTTCGAAGAACGACTCGGTCAAGTGACGCACCGCCAGGCTGTTGACGGCCAACACCAAGTCGGCGGGCGCGGTGCCGGGGATACCGGCAACGTTGATCAGCCCGTCGAATTCGCCGCCGAGTTGCTCTACGGCGGTGTCGATGCTGTGCGGGTTCGCCAGGTCGACTGCTATGTGTTGGGTTACCTTGGCGGTCGGCTGGTTTCGGTCCAGGCAGTGGACCTCCGCACCCGCGGCCAGCAACCGCTCGGCGACCGCATGGCCGATGCCTGATGCCGCGCCGGTAACGACGTAGCGCTTGCCGGAAAAGTCAGTCATGGCTCTCCTAGTCGAGGGTGTAGGGCAGGGATTTGACGGCGGTGATGAAGTTGCCGGTCAGGTATTCCGGTTCACCGACCCGCAGGTTCGGCGCCCGGAAGATCAGCTCCCGGAAGATCGACTCCAGCTGCATCTTCGCCATGAAAGCCCCCATGCAGAAGTGCGCGCCACCGCCCCCGAATGCAACGTGGGGGTTAGGCGATCGGGTGATGTCGAATTCGTAAGGGTTGGTGAACACCCGCTCGTCGCGGTTGGCTGACGAGTAAACCATCGTCACCCAGTCACCCTCGCGAATGTGCTGGCCGCGTAGCTCGGTGTCCTGGGTGGCGGTGCGGCGGAACGTCATCACCGGGGTCGTCCAGCGGACGAACTCCTCGATGGCGACCTTGATGCGCCCGTCGAAATCCTTCTCCAGCAACGCTTTCTGCTCGGGGAACTGCTGCAACGCGATCGTGGTGAAAGTGGTGGTGGTGCGGGTGGTGTCGTTAGCCGCTACCGAAAGCAGGACGAAGTACGGGCCAAGCTCGTCGTCGGTGAGCCGCCGCCCCTCGACCTCGGCCTGCACCAGCGAGGTCATCAGGTCGTTCTGCGGATGTGCACGCCGGCTCTCGGCCAAACTGATTCCGATATTGAGCAGTCCGACCAGCGAATCGGTCAGCACCTCGGCGGGTTCACGACCGGCGGCGACATCGGGATCGGCCCAGGCCACCATGCCCTCGGCCAGGTGCGCAGCCTCATCGCGCTCGTCCTCGGGCAGGCCAAGCATCTCGTAAATGGTCCACATCGGCAGACGCTTGGACACCTGCTGGACGAAGTCACCCTCCTTCGTCTTGAGCAGGTCGTCGATGATCGACTTCGCCTGGTGATCGATCTGGTCCTCGATCTTGGCGACTTGGCGCGGGGTGAAGACCGAGCTGACGAGCCTTCGCAGGCTCGAGTGCTTCGCACCGTCCATGCCCAGGAAGGACTGGGCCGCCTCGAGCATCTCTTCGGGAACGGACTCGAACGTGATGCCCTGCCCGGAGCAGAAGATCTCTGGGTTCTTGCTGACGTAGCTGACGTCCTCGTGGCGCGTGACCACCCAGACGCCGTCGATCTCGGGCTCCATCATGGAGCCCTGAATCGGGCGGTGCCAGCTGACCGGGCTTTCGTCGCGAAGGATCTTGAACGCCTTCTCGCGCTCGTCGAAGCTTCGCGCCCAGAAATCCAACGGCGAGATGCTCACCGGATCGAAGGGCGGGCGGTCGATCTTCGGCGGTATCTCAGTAGTCATGCGGTCGCCTCCGTATAGCGGGCTTTGAGAGTTCTCTTCACGAGCTTTCCGGTGGCTGTCCGGGGTAGCTCGTCGACGAAGTCGACGGTGCGGGGTGCTTTGTAATGCGCGATACGCTCCCGGACGTAGTCGATGATCTCGTCGGCCAGTTCGGCGGATGGTGTTGTCCCGGGACGCAATTGAACCACCGCTTTGACCCGTTCGCCCATTTCCGGATCGGGCACCCCGATCACCGCGACATCGAAAATCATCGGGTGCAGTGCAAGGACGTTCTCGACTTCCTGCGGGTAAATGTTCACCCCACCGGAGATGATCATGAATGCCTTGCGATCGGTCAAGAACAGGTAGCCATCTTCGTCGACATAACCGATGTCGCCGACGGTAGACCAATTCTGGTGTGCCGGATGCCTTGAGGAAGCGGTCTTTTCGGGATCGTTGTGATATTCGAAGGGCACGACGTCGCGTTCGAAGTAGACGGTGCCAATCGTGCCCGGCGGCTGCTCGTTGCCGTCGTCGTCGCAGATGCGCAGGACACCGAGCGCGGCTTTGCCGACCGACCCACGCTTGTTTTTCCACTCCGCAGTGGCGATCACGGTGGTGCCATGCCCCTCTGTCGCACCGTAGTATTCGACGAGAAGCGGACCCCACCAGTCGATCATCGCTTCTTTGACGTCGGGCGGGCAGGGCGCGGCGGCGTGCACCGCCATTCGCAGCGAAGAGACGTCGTAGGCTTGGCGGATTGCGTCTGGCAATTGCAGCATCCGCACGAACATCGTGGGGACCACCTGGGTGACGGTCGCCCCGTATTTCTGGATGGCAGCCAGCGCCTTTTCGGCGTCGAAGCGCTCCATGAGAACCACCGTGCCGCCCAGCGACTGAACGCCGCCGCACCACCTCAGCGGGGCGGTGTGGTAAATCGGCGCCGGCGACAGGTAGATGTCATCACCGGTGATCTTGAAGGCGTGCTCCAACAGCCCGACAAGCGGGTCGCCGGGCTGGTCGACCTGGATCGGCAGCAGGTGCGGCTTGATGCCCTTGGGTCGTCCAGTGGTGCCCGACGAGTACAACATCTCCGAACCGCGCGGCTGATCGGTCAGTCGTGGTGCTGCCGCGGCCAGCAGCTCGCCATAGGGCAGGTAACCGGTGATAGCGCCACCGAAGGAATACCACCGCTGCACCTCAGGAACGAAGTCGCGCAGTTGCTCGGCCAGTTTTCGCACACCGACGGAGGCCACGACCACCCGGGCTCCGCTGTCGCGCAGGATGTAGGCCGCTTCCTCTGCGGCCAAATGCCAGTTCACGGCGGTGATGTACAGACCGGAACGTAGTGCAGCCCAGTAGATCTCGAACGCTTCGGCGGCGTTGTCCGAGACCATGGCGATGACATCGCCCTTGCGCAGGCCCATTCCGTATAGCGCGGCGGCCAGCAGAGCCGAATTGTCGTCAAGTTCTCGGTAGGTTAGCGCTCGGCCCGACTCGGCCATGATCACGGCCGGTCGGTCGGGTGCAGACGCCGCGTGGGTACCCGGAAACATACTTTTAGACGAGCAGGTCGTCGCGACCGTCGTTCTTGAGTCGCTCGATATAGCCGGGATAGAGCTTCTTGCCGAGCGGAGCCAGCTTGAGCAGGCTCGCCACGTTACCTTCGACCTTGATCTTCTTCTTGGCCATGGCCAGCGGCAGATTGACCTTGCCCTGCCAGTACCCGTTTCCGGTATCGGCCGTCATGGACATCGTCGCCATCGGTGCCGGTCCGCCCGCCAGGCCTTCGCGCACGGATTTGTTCGCCATGTCGATGACGACGACAGCCTCGGGGTCGGTGAAGTCGAACGCCACTACGAGTCCGGTGTCAACCAGCTTGGGACCGATCTCCGCATCGCCGAAGGCGGTCTCGAAGATGCCGCCGATGTATTTCGTGACCTCCGCCGCGTCCTTGAACCCCATTGCTCTCCTTAATCTACTTTCGATTCAATTTCCCATCCACGGACATCGCTCCGCTTTGGATGAGTCCTTCGACCTCGCAGCTTATGACCTGTGTCACACAACCCCTTTCAGGCGAGATTACCATAAGTCGACTTATGGTCAAGGCTGTGCGTTGGGCTCCCCAGTTGTCGGAACGGTTGCCCCTCAGGCCTGGTCGGCACCGAACACATAGACGATGGGCATGCGGGCTTGCTTACTGTGGGGTGAACCTGACCGGCAGGCGCGAGAGCCCTGACGTCAGACTGGTGGCGGCCCAGGATTCCGGTCCCGCTTGCTCGATGTCGGGCAGCCTGATGAGTAGTTCGCGGATCATGATCGCGCCTTCGGCGCGGCCGAGGTGCGAGCCCACGCAGAAATGTGGACCCCCGCCGCCGAAGGCGATGTGCTCACTGCGCTTGCGGGTGATCTCGAACGCCTCGGGATCGGTGTAAACCGCCTCGTCGCGGTTGCCGGACCCGTAGTAGATGGCGACGCGGTCGCCTTCGGCGATCTTTTGCCCGGCCAATTCGGTGTCCTGGGTAGCTACCCGGCGGATGTAGACCACGGGCGACAGTAGCCGCAACATCTCTTCGATGGCTCCCGGGAGCAAGGCGTCGATGTCGTCGACAAGCTGTCGGCGGACCTGCGGGTGGTCGAAGAGCAGCTTCATGCCGCCCGAGATCAAGTTGCGTGAGGTGTCGAGGCCGCCGTCGGTCAGCAGGACGAAATTGCCCACGAATTCCAAGTCGGTGATGAGACGTCCGTCGACCTCCATGTTGGCGTACGCGCTGAACACGTCGTCTCCTGGGTGGGCTCGCTTCTCGGTGAACGTCTCAAATCCCATGCCGACGATCTCCATCGTCGCGGCGTTCATGGCCTCTTCGCCGACCACGTCCGGGGAGCTGTGGCTGATCATGAACAGCTCGTGTAGGCGCTGTCCGCTGGATCGCGGGATGCCAAGAAACGCCGCCGCGGTGAAGCCCGCCATGCGCCCGGCAACCGCGTCGACGAGATCACACTCACCCAGCGCGGCGATCTCGTCGACGATCGAGGCCGCGATTTGCTGCAAATTGGGCAGCATCAGCTTGACCTTCGGGGGAATCAGCATGGGCGCCACGACTTTACGGAATTGCGGGTGTCGCGGGGCGTCCATTGCCAGGAAGCCGGCCTCGACGTTCATGTCGAGAATCATCACCCCCGGCGCTGACCGGAACAGCTCGGGATGGTGTTCGACGTGACGGATATCGGCGTTGCGGGTGACCGCCCAGAAGAACCCGCCGTCGGGGGCCGGGTGGCGATACACCGGCGCGTTAGCGCGTAACCAGCGATACTGCTCGAACGGGTGCCCGTTGCTGAACGACGCCGCGGAGTACAAGTCGATCTGGATATCGGGCGCTTTCGTGTTGAGCGTAGTGGTCATGCCGTTTCCTCCGAGTGCGGACGCTGTCTGCGTTGACTGGCGCGCTAAAGCCCCCAAACATGAATCTCAAACATACCATCATTTCGGCCATTTGACGCTAGCTGCGGACGGGTCAACAAGGACCTTGCCGATGGCGTCACCCGATTCCAGTCGGGCTACCCCGTCCCGTGCTGCCGCGAGCGGGTAGACGGCGTCGACCGGCGGGGTCACGCCGTGCAGGGCGCAGAACCGGGCCAACAACCGCAGATCGTCGAGGGTGCCCATCGTCGAACCGAGGATCGACACGTGCTGCAGGAAGATACGGCCCAGGTCGAGTTCGACGGTCGCGCCCGTGGTCGCGCCGGCGACCACGACGACGCCGCCCGGCCGCACCGTACGCACCGAATGCGCCCAAGTCGCCGAGCCCACCGTCTCGATAACGACATCGACGCGCTCGGGCAGGCGGGCGCCCGCGTCGAAGATGTCGTCGGCACCGATCCGCAGTGCCGCCGCGAGGCG
>NZ_JBAPRN010000283.1:0-3868 GCF_049281135.1 Mycobacterium sp.
CCGTTGGTCAACCGAATCGGCCCCGTCATCAGCCAGGAGAACAGCAACTGCAACCCGGCAACCGCGCGTGCGGTCTGCAGTGGCCGCGCCACTGCAAGATTCTTGGGGACCAGCTCACCGAAGATCATCGACAGCGACGTGACGACCAGCAACGTCACAAAGGCGACGAGAGCGTTGGCGACGCGGTCGGGCACGCCGAGCGCGTCCATCGCCGGGTGTGGCAGCTCGGCGACCAGTGGCTCGGTCAGGTAGCCGGTGATCAGCGTGGTGACCGAGATGCCCAGCTGCGCTCCGGACAGCTGGAACGACAGGGTGTGGTGAGCCCGGCGCACCCACCGGTCGCGCCGGCGGCCGTTGCGGGCGTTGGCATCGACCGTGCTGCGCTCGAGTGTGGTGAACGAGAACTCCGCCGCGACGAACAATGCGGTGCCGGCGGTGAGCAGCGCGATGGCCAGCAGGCTGAGCAGGGTGACGACGAGATTCATCGAGGCCACCTGCAAGAAGGAGGCTCCTCGGAGTCGGCGTCACACACGCCGGACGGCGCGGGTGCCTGCGGCACGGGGACCCTTCCTTCGACGAACCACGGATGATGTGACCTTTGATGGTAGCGAAGACGCGACGCGCGCAAGCACGCGTTGCCGCGTCGACACGCCCGTCAGCCGTTGCGGTTTACCACCCGAGCGGCAGCGGATGGCCTTCGGCGAAGCCCGCTGCGGACTGCACACCGACAACCACCCGGTCGTGCAACTCGGCCAGCGTCGACGCACCGACGTAGGTGCAGGTGCTCCGCACGCCGGAGGTGATGTGGTCGAGCAGATCCTCGACGCCACCGTGGGCCGGGTCCAGCCCCATCCGCGATGTCGAGATGCCTTCCTCGAACAACGCCTTGCGCGCCCGCTCGAAGGCGCTGTCGCCCGCGGTGCGGGCGACCACGGCGCGCTTGGACGCCATGCCGTAGCTCTCCTTGTACGGCCGGTTGTCGCGGTCGCGCAACAGGTCGCCGGGGGACTCGTAGGTGCCCGCGAACCAGGATCCGATCATCACGTTGGACGCGCCGGCCGCCAGCGCCAGGGCCACGTCGCGCGGATGACGGACCCCGCCGTCAGCCCACACTTGGGCGCCGAGTTGCTTTGCGGCCGACGCACATTCGAGGACAGCGGAAAACTGGGGCCGGCCGACGCCGGTCATCATGCGGGTGGTGCACATCGCGCCCGGGCCCACGCCGACCTTGACGATCGACGCGCCGGCGTTGACCAGGTCGCGGGTGCCGTCGGCCGACACCACGTTGCCGGCGACCAATGGCACACCCAGGTCGAGCGACGCGATCGACTTGATCGCGTCCATCGCCTTCACCTGATGCCCATGAGCGGTGTCGACGACCACCAGGTCGACGCCGGCCTCGGTCAGCGCCTGGGCCTTGGTGGCCACGTCGCCGTTGATCCCGACCGCGGCGCCGATGCGCAGTCGGCCCCTCGCGTCGACCGCCGGCGAGTAGATGCCGGCCCGGATCGCACCGGTCCGGGTCAGCACACCGGCCACGGTGCCGTCGGCGCCGGTCAACACCGCGACATCGACCGGGGTGTGCTCGAGAAGTTCGAAGATTTCTCGCGGATTCGTTCCCACCGGGGCTTTGACGAAGTCGGTGATCGCGATGTCGCGAACTCGTGCGAAACGATCGACTCCGTCGCAGCACGACTCGGTGACCAGTCCGATCGGCCGTCCCTCGAATGCGACGACCGCGGCCCCGTGTGCGCGCTTGGAGATCAGCGCCAGCGCGTCGGACACCGAATCATCCGGCGCCAACGTCACCGGGGTGTCGACGACCAGGTCGCGGCTTTTGACGAAATCCACCGTCTGCTGCAGCGCGGCGATCGGAAGGTCTTGCGGCAGAACCACAATCCCGCCTCGGCGGGCCACCGTCTCAGCCATTCGCCGGCCCGCGACCGCGGTCATGTTGGCCACCACCACCGGGATGGTGGTACCGGAGCCGTCGTTGCTGGACAAGTCGACGTCGAAGCGTGACGCCACATCCGAGTGGCTCGGCACGATGAAGACGTCGTTGTAGGTCAGGTCGTACGCGGGACGGTGCCCCTCCAGAAACCTCATCGCCCCCGATTATCCCCCTTGGCGCGGTGATGGGGGCTAGGCGGGGACTTCGCTGCGGTCGCCGCTCCAGAGGGTGTGGAAGCGTTTGTCGGGATCGTCGTCGATGCGACCGTAGGTGTGCGCTCCGAAGAAGTCACGCAGACCCTGGGTGAGCGCGGCGGGCAGTCGCTCGGTGCGTAGCGCGTCGTAGTACGACAGCGCCGAGGAGAAGCCGGGGATCGGGATGCCGAGTTCGGTGGCCTTCACCACGACGCGTCGCCAGCTGTCGATGGCTTCCTCGATGGCGGTGCGGAAGTACGACGCGACAATCAGCGACGGCAGGTCGGCGTCCTCGTCGAACGCTTCCTTGATCCGGTTGAGGAATTTGGCCCTGATGATGCAGCCGCCGCGCCAGATGGTGGCCATCTCACCGGGCTTGATGCCCCAGTTGTACTCGGCGCTGCCGGCCTGAATCTGGTTGAAGCCCTGGGCATAGGCGATGATCTTGGAGGCGTACAAGGCCTTGCTGACGTCGTCGATGAACCGCGCAGCGTCCGTTGGCTTCTCGCCGAGGTCACCCGAGGCCAGTCCGGTGGTGGCCTTGCGCTGGGCCACCGATCCCGACAACGCGCGGGCGAAGACCGCTTCGGCGATGCCGGTCACCGGCACACCGAGGTCAAGCGCGGACTTCACCGTCCAGCGGCCGGTGCCCTTCTGCTCGGCCTCGTCGAGGATGACGTCGACCAGCGGCTTGCCGGTCTTGGCGTCAGCCTGACGCAAGACCTCCGCGGTGATCTCGATGAGGAAGCTGTCCAGATCGCCCTTGTTCCATTCGGCGAAGACGTCCGCGATCTCGGGTGCGGTCTTGCCGAGGCCGTCGCGCAGCAACTGGTAGGCCTCGCCGATCAGCTGCATGTCGGAGTACTCGATGCCGTTGTGCACCATTTTGACGAAGTGACCGGCGCCGTCCGGGCCGACGTGGGTGCAGCACGGCACGCCGTCGACATGCGCGGAGATCTCCTCGAGCAGCGGGCCCAGCGACTTGTACGACTCGGCCGGACCGCCCGGCATGATCGACGGGCCGTTCAGTGCGCCCTCCTCACCGCCGGAGATGCCCGCGCCCACGAAGTGCAGACCGCGTTCACGGATGGCCTTTTCGCGGCGGATGGTGTCGGTGTACAGCGCATTGCCGCCGTCGATGATGATGTCGCCGTCTTCCATCGCGTCGGCGAGCTCGTTGATGACGGCGTCGGTCGGGTCACCGGCCTTGACCATGATGATCACCCGCCGCGGCTTCTCCAAGGCGTCCAGGAATTCCTCGATGGTCTCCGACCGGACGAATTTGCCCTCGTCGCCGTGCTCTTTGAGCAGCGCGTCGGTCTTGGCGATCGAACGGTTGTGCAGCGCCACGGTGTAGCCGTGGTGGGCGAAGTTGCGGGCGAGGTTCGAGCCCATCACCGCCAGGCCGGTGACGCCGATCTGCGCGGTCCCGGTCTTTGAATCCGACGAGCTCATGTGTACGCCTCTCGTTTCGTGACTGCCATCCAACGCCCCGCTCCGAACACTGTGGCACAGCGGGATTCAGGTATCTGCAAAGTATCGCCAAAGCGAGGTGATTGCCCGGTCGCCGGGTTAGGCAGCGGTGAACAGCCGGTGCAGTTCGGTGAGCCAGGGGATAGCCAACGCCACGGTGGGCACGATGAGCACGGCCGCGGCTGCGAGGTACGCCGCTGTCGACACCCACAGGCTGTTGCCGCTGCCGGACAGCCGTCGGACCCGCAAC
>NZ_JBAPRN010000284.1:0-4599 GCF_049281135.1 Mycobacterium sp.
CCCCCCGCAGCTTTACGACCACATGGTGTTGTTCGTCGAAGACGACGGACAAACCGTGCGCCATTGCACTGCCTCAGACGATCGGATCCAAAACAAGCGATACTACAACGGGACAGTCAAGGTGACGACACCGTTTGGAGACGTCGAAGAGCGGCTCCCGTTGCAGGGCATCAGAGGCGACATCTTGGCCTACGCGTGGCCCGGGTCGATCACTCAAACGCTGGGCGAAGTATCACAAACAGGCCGCAACACGGCCAACGCCCAGTTCTCCTACGAGACCTTCTATCCAAAAGTCATTGCTGCCGAAGGCCCCACGAAAGTGCCTCTATGGCAGATGGAACCCGCTGAACGCGACAAGCGCACCAGCTACCACGATCCTGAAGCCACACAGAGTGCCATTAACGACAACGACCGCAGTCAACGCGCCTGGCACCCACAGACCCGCCTGCAGGCCGAACCCGCGTGGCGGACAAAGCAGAACCAATGGATTTGGCCCGTGCTGGTCAAACCACACCCGATGCTCGATGCTGCAGTGCGAGACGCGCTGCACGTGGTCGCCGACGCGGCTAAGGACATTCAAGCGCACTATCGGTTTTACGGGTATTCACAGGCCGCGATCGCCGATGATCCCAACTTCAACGCCCCGCCCGACTCTGGTTGGGCGGCGGGAACGATCGCGGGAGTGTGCTCCTCGTTCATATGGGCTGCAGTACAGAACGCCAACGACAAGCTGAGGCTCGCCGGCAAGCCTGTGATCGAACTCGAAGGTGAGCCTGACCCCGGAGACGGGCGTCCGCCAGCAGAAAAAGACGGCATCTATCACTACACCGAAGACGAGCGGCGCGAAGCCGCGAAAGCGCTGCGGAAACACACCTATGACCTTGTAGCCGACCAAGTTCAGGCGAAGATCGACGATCTGCCCGGAATAGTCAAGGCAATACTGAACATCCTCCCCGGTGACACCGCCGATGCGGCTAAAGACGCGCTCGCCACGATCGTCGCAAACCAGCTATGCAACATCTTCGCCTTCGACCACACCGCCGACTTCGCTGAGACATGGACCACCCCGGGCACCGGTGCCGCAGTTAGCCCCGACGACACCCAACTGCGATGGGACGTGAACGCTGACCCGAACACCCTTCCACCATCGCGTGCCGGCAAGATCACCGTGTACGGAACATACACACCGGTCGCCGTGTCAAAAGGCGGATGGGTCGCCGAGCCGATAATCAAGATCCACCCCACCCTGGGTCAGGGAAATCTGTCCGGCCGTGTGTTCAAACGTGATACGCCCGCCGCCCCGCTGCAGCCGGTAGTCGGCGCGACCGTCCGGTTCGGCTGCCAAGTCACCACCAGCAGCGTCATCGCGGAGCAGCGAGGCGTCTACAGATTCGCCAATGTTGCCGCGGGGAACTACCTCTTGCAGGCGTCGATGTTCGTCAAAGATCCGACCGCAGGAACAGCGGTTGAATGGAAATCCGAACCACGACTCGTGTCACTCAATGCTGGGGACAACATCGAAGACCTTGATTTGGAATTGCAGCCGCCGCCAGGGCTGGCACGCCACATCAAGATCGACAGCCACTTCGACATCGTCGATAAGGTCGTCGTCGGCGACGACCGCTGGGGGCACTTCAATCCCACTGCGGAACTCGACTTGGCTTGGGATCCGCGCGATGATCCCGCCCTGCCAGCAGATCAGCGCAACACCAAGCTGGACGGCTCCATACCCCCGATGGTTACCCCAGAGGTGGGCAGCGGTGTGCACGTTCGCGTCGAAGTAAAAGGCAAACTGAAGCAGACGAATATGGCCGGGACCCCGTACGACGGCACAGTCGTTGTCGATACGACGCTGACGTTCTATGACTCCGGAGAAGGAGAAGTCAACGCCGTGGTGTCTGACCCTGGTCGCGAGTTGGCTACCGGGCAGAGCTACGAGATGCCGATCCACCTTGAAAGCGACGACACGGTGCCAGAACGGGCGTCGGGATGGGTACGCATTACCAACATCTTCGCTGCTCTTCCCTGACTGGTCGGCCGCCTCGGCCAACTATTTGGGCCGCCGGGTCAGAACAGCGTGGTTCTGGTTTCCGTGTTCGGTCCTGCAGACATTCAGCCCGGAGAATCGCGTCAGCCAAGCCGAATTCGTCTCCCAACGCAGCGCCCACAGCGCACCGGCAGACGAACACGCCGCCTGCAACATCGTCAGGCCTGGATTGGCCCTACACGCCGCAACCGCAACATAATAGAAGCCGACGGCTTCAGCCGTCGGAGAAGTTGCCGTCGTACCTATCGTGGACTCTGGTCGCCGGCGTTTGCTGCCGCAACTTCGTTTCAAACTCCGCCATGAGATGGACATATCGGGTCGCCGACCCCGAGGTCTCGCCCGTCCCCGTCGCGGCTGACTGACGCGTGCATCTTCCTCCCTGCGTGCGAGGCTCCGGTGTCCGGCTGTTCACGGTATAGCGCATGCCGGATTAGGGCCAGGCGACGGGAGGGCAGACGCCGGACCAGGTCGGCCGGCTGTTTGCCACCCCAGGGGGCTACCCCCTGCCCCGGCCTCTAGACCGGACGTCTCACCACCAGCCGTGGGTTCTGAGCTATCACACACCATCGTTCGCAGCTGGAAGCGAGTGGCTGCCGCTCACCCGTGGACGCTGCTTAAAAGGGCCGTGGGTCGCCTATCCGATAGCCAACGGCATTCGCGAAGCACTGTGCCAGACGTTGGTTGCCGAGGGTGCGAGCGGTCTGCGTAACGATCACTGGCACAAACGGTTTCGCGTTCTCCGCGAGATCACCCTCAAGCTCAGCGCAGACTTGATATGGCGAGTGGAACAGCAGATGGCTTGGGTTCGTGTCGTAGGCATCAAAATGCCCGAAGCGGTACGAATTCACGGTGTGGAAGTAGTAGTAATCGCATTGGCCGTTGGCGCAGCCGCCGATGTGGTTGGTTTGGAAACCATGTTTGTACTGCCAATGGTGCCACGACTCGTGGAGCATCACCGACGCGCGGTTGCCGGCGGAATCGGAGATTGAACCGAGATTGAACAACGGGCAGTGCAGATTCGTTCTGTCTTCAGCGGCAAATCGCCCGGTTTCTGAATCTGCTTCAGCTGCGCCGTTGTATTGGATGAATCGCTGGTAGAAATTGCCGTGGAACTGATTGTCAGCGGCCCGGGCAGAGTTCTCGTAGTCCATGGCCGAATGCCACTGGGACTCAAAGTTGTCCGTGAGACAGTACCCAATGAGGAAGGCGCTGTTCACGACCTTGGCGAAGGGCAGCGCGACGTTGCAAGCGTCAGAAATGCCAGCGGGGTTCCATGAGTCGTCAGTAAGTTGATACGCCTGCCACACCCACATATACAGGTCGCGCCAACATCCATAGAGAGCCTGCACTGCGGCTTCCTCGAGGTTGCTGCCGTCATTACACATCTCTGTTCTCCTGGTCCAGTGTTTCGGGCGTCCGCCGTGGTGGCGGCGGCTCCGCCGTGGGGTGATTTGGGGCTTGTGCCGGTTGAGGAGGCCGTTCATCGGGATTCTGCTCGTAAAAAGCCAAGACTCGCTGGTCAAATTCGTCTGACTGCATGTCACCCAAAAACCGTGGTAGCCCAACAAACTTTCGGTCTTGCGGCCGCACGATCTCCAGCAATTGCTCGACCGCCTCAGGTGAGTCACCGTGGTTGTACAGGTGTGCGTCTATCGAGGCAATCCTGACAGCCTGATCGGGATGCTCCGCCGCCAAACGGAGCGTGGCAGCGTCGGCCTCTTCGGTGCCATGGAACGACAACATCTCGGCTGCACGGGCTTGAAGCGCTCCCCTTGGGTCGAGAAAGGAACTCTTGTCCCCGTCCAGGGGGTCGGCTAGCTCCTCATCGGCACGCAGGACCATCGGTTCAGTCGACCAAGCAAACGCTTCCAGCCGCTCAACGGCGCGAGCGTCCCTCATCTCACCGATCGTGGCCAGCAACATCAGATGGCGACCTACATCCAGGACAGGCACGCGTTCGAGAGCGTCAAGCAGCGCATCAGTCAACGCCTGGTCAGTTTTTCCGCGAGCGACTGTCTCGCAGATGATGCTGGTCTCCGTGTGAGGGACACTCGCTGCCCAAGCGAGGAACTCTTCCAATGCATTGCGTTTGAGGGCAACCGGCGCGGTCTTGTGCTTGGGGACAGCACTTCGAGTTCGCGGTCGCGGCGCATATTTCGGGTCCGATTCACGGCTACGTGGCTGTTGCTCACTCATGACAGCAACCTAGGACCGATTTCTCCATGATCCGTAAGTAGTCGACTACTTCGCTTTTCCCGCCGCCGCCCCCGCAGACCTTCCAGGCCGGACATACACCAATTTCACCGCGTTGTAATTTCTAACAGTGGAATACTCGACCGTGGACATCCCGGACTCGTCCACCGCCAGCAACATGACCCGTGCTTTCAATGCCTGAAACCGGTTGGCTGTCTTCATATTTCCCTTGACTATTATCCCAGACAGCGCTCGCTGGCGCCGTCACAACGAGCCCGACTGCAGTACGTCACCGGCCAGCCCCGCGACGACCGGGATGATGCCCAGGCACACGAATGCGGGCAGGAAACACAGGCCCA
>NZ_JBAPRN010000285.1:0-12975 GCF_049281135.1 Mycobacterium sp.
TTGCCGGCCGCGGTCGCGACGACGTGGTTGTTGGTCAGAATCAAACCGTCCGCGGACAGGATGATGCCCGAGCCCTCCTCGGATGCACGACCGAGGTTGGTCTCCAGCATGACGACGCTGGGCACCACCTTGGCGGCCACCTGCTCGACACTGCCCATCGGTGCGTTCGAGGCCGGCATCCCGGGGGTCGCACCACCCGATAGCGAGCCGTCTGCGACGGAGGAGAGCGATCCGTGGTGCGCTACAACCGACGCGGCGGCACCGCCGATACCGGCCGACACCACCGCAACCGCCACCGCGCCGACAGTCAATGCGCCTGCGCGAGAACGCTTTCGGGGAGCCGGCGGCGGAGGCCCACCCTGACCGCCGGCGAAGTGGCCGTAGGGCTGCCGGTACTGCCCCTGCTGGGGCTGCTGGCCGTAACGCCAGTCGTAGCCCTGCTGATAGGTTTGCTGCTGCCCTGGGCTGGAATGGCCTGTGGCCCCGCGCTGATCGGACACGGGACCATATCCGTGCTGCTGCGGCGGTGGCGAATACCTCGGGTGATTCGTCATGTCGCTAGGTCGCTCTCTCTTGTGCAGTCGGTTCAGACTCAAACAGTAACTGGATTTACCTTGCCTGCGTGGTCTGAGATTCGACTGAGATAACGTTCGCTGGTGGTGGAGAGTTCCCCGGAGTTGACGAGCTGGAAACATCCGCCTCATCTTCACCGTCGCCGGGGTAGTCAGAGACCGCCATCGGCTGACCCGGCAGCAGGACGTAAATCGATGTACCCGGCGGCTGGCCGCCGGGAACGGTGTCTTCGACGCGAAGCGCACCGCCGTGTTTGAGCACCACCTGTTTGACGATCGCCAGGCCCAGCCCTGAGCCGGGCACGGCCCGCGCCGTAATCGAGCGGAAGAACCGCTCGAAGACCAGCTCGCGCTCGTTCTCCGGAATGCCCGGTCCATGGTCGGCCACCACCAGCTCGGCGTGCGTCGCGTTGAGTTGGCGGAGCCGCACACCGACATGCTCGCCCGACGGACTCCATTTGGCCGCGTTGTCCATCAGGTTCAGCACCGCCCGCGACAAGCCGGCGGAGTCGCCGTACACCTGCCAGGGCGTGACCTCGACATCGAACTCAACATCCATGCGGCGCCGGCGAACTCGCTCCAGTGACCGGTCGATGACCTCGCTCATGTCGACCGGCTCATGAATCACTTCGCCAGCATCGGCGCGGGTCAGGTCCACCAAATCGCCGACCAGCGTTGACAATTCCTCGATCTGCGCGATGACGTCGGTCCGAAGGTCGACCATCTCCTGCTCGGGGATCGGCGGCGCACCGGGTGCGCTCGAAGCCATCAGCAGTTCGATGTTGGTGCGAAGCGACGTCAGCGGGGTCCGCAGCTCGTGACCGGCGTCGGCGACCAGCCGGGTCTGGCGTTCCCGGGATTCGGCCAGAGCTCGTAGCATCATGTTGAATGCCTCAGTGAGCCTGGCCAATTCGTCGCTACCGAAGACCGGTATCGGCCGCAGGTCGTCAGTGCGCGCCACCCGTTCGGCCGCCTCGGTCAACCGTCCCACCGGGCGCAGGCCGGCCTGGGTGACCATGCCGCCGGCGACCGCGGCCACGGCCATACCGACCCCGCCGACGATCACCAACACCCAGCGCAACTTGGTCATCACCGCATCGGTCGGCGCCAGGCTCTTGGAGATCAGCAGTGAGCTGCCGTTCGGCAGATGCACGGCCAGCACCCGTTGATTGGCGGCCGTGCGCCGGGACATGAACAGATCGCCGCGGATGACCGCCTTCTCCTGTTGCCCCACCGGCAACGTCTGACCCTCCTGGTTGGCCGTGTAGATCGACCGGCCAGGAGTCACCAGCATCGCGTTGACATCGGAATAGGCGGTGCCCTCAATGGCTTTCGCCGGGTCAGCCGCCAACGATCCGCTGGCGATCAAAAGCTGAGCCCGGCTCTGCAGCTGGTTATCGATGTCTTTGTACAGCGCCGCGGAGATCACCGCGTACACCGCGACCGCCATCAGGATGACGACCATCGCCACCATCGACATGGCCAGCAGCATCACCCGCCACCGCAGTGACAACGAGGTGCTGGTCCGCAGCTGACGTCGGCTCTGCAGACGGAACAGTGTTTTCAAGGGCATCAGGGAGGAGTTTCGCGAAGCACGTAACCCACACCTCGAACGGTGTGGATCAGTCGCGGCTCGCCATTGGCCTCGGTCTTGCGACGCAGGTATCCGACATACACCTCGAGCGCATTACCCGACGTGGGGAAGTCGAAACCCCACACCTCTTCGAGAATGCGGCTACGCGTCAATACTCGTCGCGGGTTGGCGATCAGCATCTCCAGCAAAGCGAATTCGGTGCGGGTCAGGCTGATCTGGCGTTGCCCCCGGGTGACCTCGCGAGTCACCGAATCAAGGGTGAGGTCGGCGAAGGTCATCGCCACGGATTCGGAGGCGTCTTCGATTCTGGTGCGACGCAGCAGCGCCCGCATCCGCGCCAGCAGCTCTTCCAGAGCGAACGGCTTGGGCAGGTAGTCGTCGGCTCCGGCGTCCAGGCCGGCGACGCGCTCGGAGATCGTGTCGCGGGCGGTCAGCACCAGGATCGGCAGATCATCCCCAGTGCTGCGCAGCTGCCTGCACACCTCCAGGCCGTCCAGCCGGGGCATCATGACATCGAGCACCAGCCCATCCGGCCGGTCCGCGGAGATCATCTCCAGGGCCTCAACGCCATCCTCGGCCAACGCGACCGAGTACCCGTTGAAGGAAAGTGACCTACGCAGTGACTCGCGCACAGCGCGGTCGTCGTCAACGACAAGAATTCGCACGACCACCAGTTTTAACCAATCGCCTGAGAACCTGCTGAGAGGTCGCCAAAACCGACTGCCGCAAATTGTTGCGCTTTTGCCGGGAGACCACGCTCACGGCAAAGAAATTAGCGTCGGTCGAGGTCGATCAAACCGAGGCGCGCCGCCTTCAACAGTCGGCGCGGCACCTTGTGCTGCTTGCCGGCCACCGTGACGCCGACGAGTTCTGGCTTCTCAGCCTTCCATTGCGCGCGTCGGCTACGGGTGTTCGAGCGCGACATCCGCCGCTTTGGCACAGCCATGATCAGGCCTTACTCCTGGTAGGGGGGTCGCCGCAAAAACGCCTCGGCAACGACGATTGGAGTTAATAGTAATGGCTGACCTGCTGCGGTCAAAAATGGGCGGTCGAGTTCGCCGGCGGCCTTGACGTGGCACCGCCAGTAGCGGCTAACCTACCGGTTGGTTGGCACATCCCAATGGAGAGGGCAGACGAGTGGCGGCGCCGGTTCGGATCGGAAACTGCTCGGGCTTCTACGGCGACCGGCATTCGGCGATGCGCGAGATGCTGGTCGGCGGCGAGCTCGACTATGTCACCGGTGATTACCTGGCCGAGCTGACCATGCTGATTCTCGGCCGCGACCGGATGAAGCATCCCGAGCGCGGTTACGCCAAGACCTTCCTGACCCAACTCGAGGAATGCCTGGGGCTGGCTTCCGATCGGGGGGTGCGCATCGTCGCCAACGCCGGTGGACTGAACCCCGCCGGCCTCGCTGACGCGGTGCGCGCCCTGGCGGAGCGCCTCGGTGTGCCCGTCCGGGTCGCTCATGTCGACGGTGACGACCTGGCACCCCGCGCCGAAGAACTCGGGCTGGGCAAGCCGCTGACGGCCAACGCCTACCTGGGGGCGTGGGGCATCGTCGACTGCCTGAATGACGGCGCGGACATCGTCGTCACCGGGCGGGTGACCGACGCGTCGGTGACCGTGGGGCCCGCGGCCGCCCACTTCGGCTGGCAGCGGACCGACTACGACCGCCTGGCCGGCGCCGTGGTCGCCGGGCACGTCATCGAATGCGGCATCCAGGCCACCGGCGGCAATTACTCGTTCTTCACCGAAATCCCCGACCTGACCTACGCCGGCTTCCCGCTGGCCGAAGTCCACGCCGACGGTTCGTCGGTGATCACCAAGCACCCCGGCACCGGCGGCCTGGTCAGCGTCGACACGGTCACCGCGCAGCTGCTCTACGAGATCACCGGCGCTCGCTACGCCAACCCGGACGTGACGGCCCGGATGGACACCATCGAGTTGTCCCAGGACGGCCCCGACCGGGTGCGGATCAGCGGGGTGACCGGTGAACCGCCGCCGCCGACCCTCAAGGTCTCGCTGAACAGCATCGGCGGATTCCGCAACGCGATGACGTTCGTGCTGACCGGTTTGGACATCGAGGCCAAGGCCGATCTGGTCCGACGGCAGTTGGACTCCGCGCTGTCGGTGAAGCCCGCGGAGCTGGAATGGACGCTGGCCCGCACCGACCACGCCGATGCCGACACCGAGGAAGCCGCCAGCGCTCTGCTTCGCTGCGTGGTCCGCGACCCAGACCCGGCGAACGTCGGACGCCAGTTCTCCTCGGCAGCAGTAGAATTGGCACTGGCCAGCTATCCGGGTTTCACCGTCACCGCGCCGCCTGGCGACGGTCAGGTTTACGGGGTGTACACCCCCGGCTACGTCGACGCCGCCAAGGTGCAACACGTCGCCGTGCACGCTGACGGCTCCCGCATCGGGATTCCCTGCGCCACGGACACTCTCGAGCTGCAGCCGGCCGATGCGCCACCGCTGCCGGAGCCGTTGCCGGACGGCCCGACGCAGCGGACACCGCTGGGCCGCATCGCCGCCGCGCGCAGCGGCGATAAGGGCGGGTCGGCCAATGTCGGGGTGTGGGTGCGTACCGACGAGCAGTGGCGGTGGCTGGCCAACACGCTGACGGTCGAGCTGCTTCGCGAGCTGCTGCCCGAGACCGCGGACCTGCCGGTCAACCGGCATCTGCTGCCCAACCTGCGTGCGGTGAACTTCGTCATCGAGGAGATCCTCGGCCAGGGCGTGGCGTATCAGGCACGGTTCGACCCGCAGGCCAAGGGACTTGGCGAATGGCTGCGCAGCCGCCACGTCGACATCCCAACAGAGTTGTTGTAAGAGAAGGGCTGTTGTGAGCATCTGGACCACGCCGGAACGCGATGCGCTCCGCAAGACCGTGCGCTCCTTCGCCGAACGCGAGATCTTGCCGCACGTCGACGAGTGGGAAAACAGCGGCGACTTGCCGCGCGAATTGCACCGCGCCGCAGGGGATGCGGGCCTGCTGGGCTCAAACTTCCCCGAGGAGGTCGGCGGCGGTGGCGGCGACGGCGCCGACGCGGTGATCGTCTGCGAGGAGCTGCACCAGGCCGGTGTGCCCGGCGGCGTGTTCTCGTCGCTGTTCACCTGTGGCATCGCCGTGCCGCACATGATTGCCTCCGGGGACCAACATTTGATCGACACGTACGTCCGCCCGACACTGGCCGGCGAGCTGATCGGTTCGCTGGCCATCACCGAACCCGGCGGCGGCTCCGACGTCGGGCACCTGCGCACCTCAGCGAAGCGCTCCGGTGATCAGTACATCGTCAACGGCGCCAAGACCTACATCACCTCGGGGGTGCGCGCCGACTTCGTCGTCACCGCGGTGCGCACCGGCGGCCCTGGCGCAGCCGGGGTTTCGTTGATCGTGGTCGACAAAGGCACGCCCGGATTCGAGGTGAGCCGCAAGCTGGACAAGATGGGATGGCGGTCCTCGGACACCGCCGAGCTGTCCTACGTCGACGCGGCCGTGCCGGTGGCCAACCTGGTCGGCGCCGAGAACACCGGCTTCGCTCAGATCGCGCAGGCCTTCGTCTCGGAGCGCATCGCCCTTGCTGCGCAGGCATATTCGAGCGCCCAGCGGTGTCTGGACATCACCGTACAGTGGTGCCGCGACCGGGAAACGTTTGGCAAACCGCTGATCTCGCGGCAATCGGTGCAGAACACTCTGGCCGAGATGGCCCGCCGGATCGACGTCGCCCGCGTGTACGCCCACCACGTCGTCGAGCGGCAGTTGGCCGGCGAGACCAACTTGATCGCCGAAGTGTGTTTCGCCAAGAACACCGCCGTCGAGGCCGGCGAATGGGTAGCCAACCAGGGTGTTCAGCTGTTCGGTGGGATGGGCTACATGGCCGAGTCGGAGATCGAGCGGCAGTACCGCGACATGCGGATCATCGGTATCGGCGGCGGGACCACCGAGATCCTCACCTCGCTGGCCGCCAAGCTGCTGGGATTCCAGTCATGAGCGCCCTGCGGTCCACACTCGACCCGAAGAGCGACACCTACACGGCCGCGGCATCAGCTGCGGAGTCCCGGCTCGAGGAGATCGATGCCGAGCTGGCCAAGGCGCTCGCCGGCGGGGGCGCGAAATACGTTGAACGTCATCACGAGCGCGGCAAGCTGACCGCGCGGGAGCGCATCGAGCTATTGGTCGACGACGACGCACCGTTCCTGGAACTGAGTCCGCTGGCGGCCTACGGCAGCGCCTTCCAGGTCGGCGCCAGCATGGTCACCGGCATCGGCGTGGTCAACGGCGTGGAATGCGTGGTCGTGGCCAACGACCCGACGGTCAAAGGCGGCACCAGCAATCCCTGGACGTTTAAAAAGGTCCTGCGCGCCAACCAGATTGCCTTCGAGAACCGACTCCCGGTGATCTCGCTGGTGGAATCCGGCGGCGCGGACCTGCCCACCCAGAAGGAAGTCTTCGTACCCGGTGGTCAGCTGTTCCGCGATCTGACCCGGCTGTCGGCGGCCGGGATCCCCACCATCGCACTCGTTTTCGGCAACTCGACTGCGGGCGGGGCCTACGTGCCCGGCATGTCCGACCACGTGGTGATGATCAAAGAACGCTCGAAGGTGTTTCTGGCCGGCCCGCCGCTGGTGAAGATGGCCACCGGCGAGGAGTCCGACGACGAATCGCTCGGCGGCGCCGAAATGCATGCCCGCACCTCAGGTTTGGCCGACTATTTCGCTGTCGACGAACTGGACGCAATCCGAATCGGGCGTCGCATCGTCGCCCGGCTCAACTGGGCCAAGCAGGGCCCGACGCCCGCACCGGTGATCGACCCGCTCTTCGACACCGAGGAACTCATCGGCATCGTCCCGGCGGATCTGCGCATACCGTTCGACCCTCGGGAGGTGATCGCGCGCATCGTGGACGGCTCCGAATTCGACGAGTTCAAGGCCATGTACGGCTCGTCGCTGGTCACGGGCTGGGCCCGGCTGCACGGTTATCCGCTGGGCATCCTGGCCAACGCCCGCGGTGTGCTGTTCAGCGAGGAGTCGCAGAAGGCCACCCAGTTCATCCAGCTCGCGAATCGATCGAACACGCCATTGTTGTTCCTGCACAACACGACTGGTTACATGGTCGGCAAGGACTACGAGGAAGGCGGGATGATCAAGCACGGTTCGATGATGATCAACGCCGTCTCCAACTCGACGGTCCCGCACATCTCACTGCTGATCGGCGCGTCCTACGGCGCCGGCCACTACGGCATGTGCGGGCGGGCCTACGATCCGCGCTTCCTGTTCGCCTGGCCCAGCGCCAAATCCGCGGTGATGGGTGGCGCGCAACTGGCCGGGGTGCTGTCCATCGTCAGCCGGGCCGCCGCCGAGGCCCGCGGCGAGAAGGTGGACGAGGACGCCGACGCGGCGATGCGAGCCGCCGTCGAAGGCCAGATCGAAGCCGAGTCACTGCCGCTGGTGATGTCGGGGATGCTGTACGACGACGGGGTGATCGACCCTCGCGACACTCGCGCCGTATTGGGAATATGTCTGTCCGCCATCGCCAATGGCCCGATCAAGGGGACGTCGAACTTCGGCGTCTTCCGGATGTGACGTTGATGGGAATAACTCGAGTTCTGGTAGCCAACCGCGGCGAGATCGCCCGACGGGTGTTCGCGACGTGCCGCACTCTCGGCCTGGGCACCGTCGCGGTCTACACCGACCCGGACGCCGACGCGCCGCACGTCGCCGAGGCCGATGCCCGGGTCCGGTTACCCAAGACCAACGACTATCTGAACGCCGACGCGATCATCGCCGCGGCTCGCGCGGCCGGCGCGGACGCGGTGCACCCCGGCTACGGATTCCTCTCGGAGAACGCCGACTTCGCCGCTGCGGTGCAAGCCGCAGGGCTGGTCTGGATCGGCCCGCCGGTGGACGCGGTGCGTGCGATGGGCTCGAAGATCGAGTCCAAGAAAATGATGGCCGCCGTGGGGGTTCCCGTGCTCGAAGAACTCGGCCCGGACACCGTCACCGCCGACCAGTTGCCGGTGCTGGTGAAGGCATCCTCTGGCGGTGGCGGACGCGGAATGCGGGTGGTCGACCAATTAGACGCGCTGCCAAGCGAAGTGGCCGCCGCGCAGCGCGAGGCCCAGTCCGCGTTCGGCGACCCGACCGTGTTCTGTGAGCGCTACCTGCCCACCGGGCACCACGTCGAGGTCCAGGTGATGGCCGATTCCCTCGGCACGGTGTGGGCGGTCGGCGAGCGGGAATGCTCGATCCAGCGCCGCCATCAGAAGATCATCGAGGAAGCGCCGTCACCCTTGGTCGAGCGCATACCGGGCATGCGGGCCCGGCTGTTCGAAGCCGCCCGGCTGGCCGCCGGCGCGATCGGCTACACCGGCGCGGGGACGGTGGAGTTTCTTGCCGACGACGACGGCGCGTTCTATTTTCTGGAGATGAACACCCGGCTGCAGGTCGAGCACCCGGTCACCGAGGAGACCACCGGACTCGACCTGGTCGAACTGCAGATCGCCGTCGCAGACGGCGCCCGATTAGACGCTGAACCGCCTGCCGCGCATGGACATTCCATCGAAGCCCGGCTCTACGCCGAGGATCCGGCGCGGGACTGGCAGCCGCAGGCCGGCCAGGTGCAACGCATCGATGTAGCGGCGGCCCGCACCGAGTTCAGCACACTCGGAGCGCGGACCGGTATCAGGCTCGACTCCGGAATCGTCGACGGCTCGGTGGTTTCCATTCACTACGACCCGATGCTGGCCAAGGTGATCTCCTACGCTCCGACGCGCCGCCAAGCGGCGCTGGTGCTCGCTGACGCGTTGGCGCGAACCCAGTTGCACGGCCTGCGCACCAACCGCAATCTGCTGGTCAACGTGCTGCGGCATCAGGCGTTCCTGGACGGCGCCACCGACACCGCATTCTTCGACACGCACGACCTGGCGAAACTGTCCGCCCCGCTGGTGGACGACGCGGTGATCCGGTTGTCGGCGATCGCCGCGGCGCTGGCCGACGCGGCCGAGAATCGGGCGACGGCCACCGTGCTCGGCTCGGTACCCAGCGGGTGGCGCAACCTGGCGTCGGGCTACCAGGTCAAGACGTATGCCGACGACGACGGCGTGCAGCATCGCGTCGAATACCGTTTCACCCGAACCGGATTACGGCTGCCCGTCGACGAGTCGATACGGCTTGTCTCTGTGACGCCTCACGAGGTCGTGTTGGCCGACGACCACGGGGTGGCACGCAGCTTCGCAGTGGCGCGCCGCGACCAAAACGTCTACGTCGACTCCGCGCACGGGCCGGTGCACCTGGCCGCGCTGCCCCGCTTCCCGGAGCCGGGATCGGCCGTCGAGAAGGGCTCGCTGGTTGCACCCATGCCCGGCAACGTCATTCGACTTGGGGCCGCGGTCGGCGATACCGTCACGGCCGGCCAGCCGCTGATCTGGCTGGAGGCGATGAAGATGGAGCACACCATCACCGCGCCGGCCGACGGCGTGCTCGCGGAACTCAACGTCGATACCGGCCACCAAGTTGAAGTCGGTGCCGTCTTGGCACGCGTCGACGGGCCCCACAATCCCGAAGCAGAAGGAGACACACGATGATCGACAGCAGCTTCATCGAAAACGAAGACCGCAAGGCGCTGCGCAAGGCGGTGTCCGAATGGGCATCCAGTTACGGCAGCGAGTACTACCTGAAGAAAGCCCGCGCCCAAGAGCACACCGACGAATTATGGTCGGAAGCAGGCAAACTCGGCTTTCTGGGCGTGAATCTCCCCGAGGAGTACGGCGGCGGTGGCGCAGGCATGTACGAACTGTCGCTGGTCATGGAAGAGATGGCGGCCGCGGGTAGCGCGCTGCTGCTGATGGTGGTGTCGCCCGCCATCAACGGAACCATCATCAGCAAGTTCGGTACCGAGGAGCAGAAGAAGCGCTGGATTCCCGGTATCGCCGACGGCTCGTTGACGATGGCGTTCGCGATCACCGAACCCGACGCCGGCTCCAACTCCCACAAGATCACCAGCACGGCCCGCCGCGACGGCGGCGACTGGATCCTCAAGGGCCAGAAGGTCTACATCTCCGGCGTCGACCAGGCTCAGGCGGTACTGGTGGTGGCGCGTTCCGAGGAAGCCAAAACCGGCAAGCTGCGGCCGGCGCTGTTCGTGGTGCCAACGGATTCGCCCGGTTTCACCTACACCCCGATCGATATGGAGATCATCAGCCCCGAACGGCAGTTCCAGGTGTTCCTCGATGACGTGCGACTGCCCAGCGACGCACTCGTCGGTGCCGAAGACGCCGCAATCGCACAGCTTTTCGCGGGCCTGAACCCCGAGCGCATCATGGGCGCCGCCAGCAGCGTCGGCATGGGCCGCTTCGCGCTGGACCGCGCGGCCGACTACGTCAAGACCCGCCAGGTGTGGGGAACTCCGATCGGCGCGCACCAGGGCTTGTCACATCCGTTGGCGCAGTGCCACATCGAGGTCGAACTCGCCAAGCTGATGATGCAGAAGGCCGCCACGCTCTACGACAACGGCGATGACGGCGGCGCCGCGACGGCCGCCAACATGGCGAAATACGCTGCGGCCGAAGCTGCTACACGCTCGGTCGACCAGGCCGTGCAGTCGCTCGGCGGCAACGGGTTGACCAAGGAGTACGGCGTCGCCGCCATGCTGGCCTCGGCCAGGCTCGGCCGCATCGCACCGGTCAGCCGCGAGATGGTGCTCAACTTCGTCGCTCAGACATCGCTCGGCCTGCCCCGGTCCTACTGATGGCCACTCTCGTCGAGTACGCCGTCGACGGGCAGGTAGCGCGGCTGACACTGAATTCGCCGCACAACCGCAACGCGCTGTCGTCGACGTTGGTCGGCCAGCTGCATCAGGGCCTGCGCGACGCGGCGGGCGATCCCGCGGTGCGGGTCGTCGTGCTCGGCCACGCCGGGAACACGTTCTGCGCGGGCGCCGACCTGTCCGAGGGCTCGGCGGTAAACGCGGATCCCGCCGAGGCAACCGCCCAGCGGTCCCGCGAGATGGCGACGTTGCTGCGTGCCATCGTCGAGTCGCCGCGACCGGTGATCGTCGCCGTCGACGGCCACGTCCGGGCCGGCGGCATGGGTCTGGTCGCGGCCGCCGATCTCGCCGTCGCGGGACCACGCAGCACCTTCGCGCTGACCGAGGCCCGGATCGGGGTGGCGCCGGCGATCATTTCGCTGACGCTGCTGCCGAAGTTGTCCGCCCGCGCCGCGGCCCGCTACTACCTGACCGGCGAGACGTTCGACGCCGCCACCGCCGCCTCGATTGGGCTGATCACAATGGCCGCCGACGACGTCGATGCCGCGGTGGCCTCGCTGGTCGCCGACATCGGTCGCGGCTCACCGCAGGGCCTGGCGGCGTCGAAGGCGCTGACCACCGCCGCTGTGCTGGACGGGTTCGACCGCGACGCCGAGCGGCTGGGTGCGGAGTCGGCGCGGCTCTTCGTCTCCGACGAAGCCCGCGAGGGCATGCTGGCGTTTCTGCAGAAGCGGCCGCCCAGCTGGGTGTCCGGATAACGACCCCCGCGACCACCCGCCGCAGGTTCCTCCGCTAAGCAAGGGGGATGCACGAAGACCGACGCGACAGCTGGCGAAATGTGCTGCGCAGCCTGTTCACCGGATGGCAGCGTCCGACCACCCATCCGGTGGACGACAGCGGCGAAGGCGCCGAAAGCCTGATCGGGTTCGTGGTGGCCGCCGCTCTGGTCGGGGTGCTCACCGGCGTCAGCGCGGCGAGCTTCCGGCTCCTCCTGCAACAGGGTGCGCGGCTACGCGCCAGCCTCGCCGGCTGGGCGCACGGCAGCTGGATGGGACTCTTCGTCGTCGTGCTCGTCTGCACGGCCGCCGCCGCCGTTGCGGCCGCGCTGGTCCATCGGATCGAACCGCACGCCGAGGGCAGCGGAATCCCGCGCGTCGAGGCCGTCGCTGACGGCCGCGTCAAGCCTGACCGATTCCGGATCCTGCCGGTCAAATACATCGGCGGGTTGCTGGCCATCAGCAGCGGCATGGCGCTGGGGCGTGAGGGACCATCGGTCCAGATGGGCGGGACCGCGGCCGTGATCGTCGCCACTTTGACCCGGCGCAACCTCGCGGACCTGCGCGTCCTAGTCGCCGGCGGCGCCGCGGCCGGGCTGGCGACCGCCTTCAACGCGCCCATCGCCGGCGGCGTGTTCGTGCTCGAAGAGCTCGTCAAGCGGTTCGATCCACGCACCACGGTCGCCACCCTCGTCGCGTCCGCGTCCGGCTTCGCCGCCGCCCACCTGCTTGTGAAATCACGGACCGAGTTCCACATGGCGCCGTTGGCCGAACCACGGCTCGTGGAATACGGCTGGGTCATCGCGATCGGAGCCGTCACCGGGTTGCTCGGCGTGCTCTACAACGCGGCGGTGATGTTCGCCCTGCGCCGAGCCGACGCCAGCCGCCTGCCCAAAGAGGCCCGCGCCGCCGCGACCGGTGCGCTCGTCGGGCTACTCGTCTGGGTGGCACCGGACCTGGCCGGCAGCGGCGACAACCTCACCCAGAACGCGCTACTCGGGCGCGGCGCATTGCTCGCGATCACCGGAGTGCTCGTGCTGCGGTTCGTGCTCGGCATCGTCTCCTACGCCGCCGCCACCCCGGGCGGGTTGTTCGCACCGATGCTGGTCCTGGGATCGCAGTCCGGCTTGATCGTCGGGCTGATCGCCATGCACGTGACGCCGCACGCCATGCCCAGCCTGGCCGCCTGCGCCCTCGTCGGGATGGCCGCCTTCTTCACCGCGTCGGTGAACGCCCCGGTGACCGGCCTCATCCTCGCCACCGAAA
>NZ_JBAPRN010000286.1:0-1503 GCF_049281135.1 Mycobacterium sp.
CTGTACAACTACGCGCGAACGAAGGACGAGATCGTCGACTTGATGGTCGCGGTGGGAATCGAGAGCTTCGTCTTCGAGCCCGACCATGACGAGCCGTGGCGTGAGCAGATGCAAGCCGGGCTGATGCGGCTCTATGAAACCTTCCGTGCCCACCCGGTGATCGTCGAGCTGCTCGTCGCCCCGCGCGCGATGACCGGTCCCGCGCTCGACACGGTGAGGGAGCGGCTGTTATCGGTGATGGCTCGATCGCGCATGCCACGCCAGCGCGCGGTGGACATCTTCAACACCTTGGGCGCCTACCTGATCGGCGTGGCGGCAGTCGAGATCGGCCGCGCGCGACGTGCCGACGAGCTGCGCACCCATCTCGAGACCCTGCCCGAGGGGCAATTCCCCGAAGTGGCAGGCAGCCCCGGAGTCTGGGCGCATGCGATCCCACCGGAGATGGTCGAGAACGGCCTACGCCACCTGCTCAACGGCCTTACCGCCGATACCTGAGCCCGCGCGCATTGTCGGCGTGATCGCCATACTTGACTTTACGTACGACTGTGCTAATAATACTGCCGCGGCCCGCCGAAAAACTCAACCGGTTCGAAAGTGCCGCAACGGCCGCTGCTTTCGCGCAGAAGCCGGTTTGTTCTTCGTGCAGAGAGGCAGTGATGAACACAGAGTGCAACCCGGCGCCGGCGCGCGACATGTGTGCGGTCGCCCGCGAAGCCAAGACTGAGGTGACGTCATGACTCACCCGCTGGAAACGTCGCTGGTGGTGTGGGGTGACCGCAACGCGCCGGCGTCCGCGGTCGGCGAGATGGTCAAGGCGATCGAGGCCAGTCATGCTGTCGACCGGCTGGCGCTCTCTGATCAGCTGTTGAACTTCTTCCCGCGTCCGTTGTGGACACCGGACGTGATGCCGATGGCGGCGGTGCTGCCGGACCCGGACTCGATCCAGGAGGCGTGGACGACTGCGGGCTACATTCTGGCGTCGGCGCCGAGCATGGGCTTCACGCTGTTGTCGGATTCGATCCGCCGCGGCCCCGCCGAGTTCGTCCAGGCGATGTTGACGCTGGCGAACATGACCGAAGGCCACGCGATGTTCCAGATCGGTGCCGGCGAGGTCAAGAACATCACCCCCTATGGATACAAGCGCCAAGGACTGGGGCGCATGGAGGATCTGTTCCGGTTCTTCAACGCGGTCTGGGACAGCGAAGGCAAGCCGTTCGACTTCGAGGGCAATCACTGGTCGATGAAGAACGCGACGCTGGGCGGGGCCCGGCCGCACCGTCCAGAGATCTGGGGACTGGGCGAGGGCCCGAAACTTCTCGACAACGTGACCAGCTACGCCGATGGCATCAGCTCGGTGATGCCGGTCAAGTACCCCACCGCGGAAAAAGCCCTCGCACGTCGGGAGAAGGCTCGCGACCTGCTGGTGCAGAAGGGCCGGGATCCCGACAAGTTCCGGTTCGGGATGCTGGCCGCCACGCTGATACACCCCGACGAGAACGTGAT
>NZ_JBAPRN010000287.1:0-2119 GCF_049281135.1 Mycobacterium sp.
CGTCGCAAAGGTTTACGTGTCGGCAAGCGGCAAGGCAGCCTAATTCAGTAAGGCCCGGCGGTCCTGGTGAAAGTACGTGTAGGCGGTCGCCAACGTGCACATCGCCGAAGCGAACACCAGCATCCCGGTCCCGTTGACGACCATGCTGATGAGGCCACCGATCGTGGCGCCGAACACGAAGCTGCTGAACAGCAGGAAGTAGCCGAGCCAATCCGACAGGTTTCCGCCGGCCATGTGCCGTTCGATGCCCTGTCCCATTTTGACCAGCGTGCCGGTGACGTAGCTCAACGGCACTGACACTTCACCGTCCTTGACGAACGACGTGTTCAGCGCGCCAATACCGAAGGTCAGCAACATGATCGGCGGGAAGTCGAGCTGGTTCTCTTCCCAACCCTCGTCCAGGACATCTACGAGTGTGGCCGCCAGCAAGCTGAACGTCGCCAGCACGGTCGGGCCGTGCGGGTGCGCCACCCAGAAATGCCGCCGACACACCGATGCGACCACCACGCCGGCGACGAAGCTCAACAGCAGCAGGCCGGCCGTCACCGACAACAGCACGTCGTCGCGGAAATAACCCAGCACCGCGCGCTGCGCGTTTCCGGTCATGAACGTGACGAAATATCCGGCGGAGTGGGTGAAGGCCGTCGCCCCGAGCACACCGGCAAGCACCGCCAGCACCCACGACAAGCGCGCCTCACTGTCGAATGTCTCACGAAGCATGAAACCCATGCTGTCAAAAGAGCTACGCCGATGGCAGTGCGGGGAATGCCATTCAGGCGAGACTCACATCAATCTGCTACAAACTTGGCGATCGATCGCAGCGGAATGGGTAGCCAACCGGGCCGGTGCCGAGACTCGTAACCCGCCTCATAGACCGCCTTGTCCAGCTCGTACGCTGCCAGAATCAGCGCCGAATCACGCGGGTCGGCGCCGGATGCCGCGGTGTAGCCGTCGCAGAAGGCAGTTCGGTTGCGCTGCACCCACTCTCGAGCACGCGCAGCCAATTGCTTGTCAGCGGACTGATCGACCAGCGGTCCGTAGGCGGCGTACTCGAACGATCGCAGCACCCCTGCCACGTCGCGCAGCACGGAGTCCGGTGCGCGCCGCTCCTCGAGCGGCTGGCCCGGTTCACCCTCGAAGTCGATCAGCAGCCACGACTCGGGTGTGCGCAGCACCTGTCCCAAATGCAGGTCGCCGTGCACCCGCTGCACCGTGATGGTCTGCTCGGCCAACTTGTGGAACCGATGCTCGATCGCCGGCACGTACTGCTCGAGCTCGGCCACCGCGCCGGCCGCCGACGACAACCGGGCCAGCATCGTGTCGACCGGGAACGGGGCCTGCGAGGTGCCCAGCGCCTCGGCGAGCCCGCCATGCACCGACGCGACGGCTTCGCCCAGCCGGTAGGACTCGCCGGCGAAGTCACCGCCGACCTCGTAGGCGTAGAGGTCACCCTCGGCGAACAAGTCACGAACGCTGGCCGTCGCCATCGCCCAGCCCTCGGCCGCGTTGCCTTCATACTCGGTCGCCATGCCGAGTGGACAGCTGCTATCGGTGTCCGACGCGGTCAGCTCATAGGTACCCAGCAGGCGTGCCACGTGCGGGTTTCCGGCCCGGCCGAGGACCCGGTTGAGCTCGATATCGGGGTTGACGCCTGGGCTGACGCGGCGGAACACCTTCAAGATCGCATCGCGATCGAAGATCACGCTGGTGTTGCTCTGCTCGGCATCCGACACGCGTGGATAGGCATCCAGAGGCAGGGTGACGTCCGGCTCTTTGCCGAACGAGACGCCCTCCCGGGTCGCCGACGAGTCGACCAGCGACAGCAGAAACGCCGCGGAGTCCGGATCGTAGAGCGCGTCGAAGCCGGTGCGATCGCCATCGGCTCCGATGGTGGCGACGGTGTTGTACTCGGTGGGCGGCTGGGAATCCCAGCCGACGATCACCTGGTAGCGCTCGGTCGAACCGTCGGTGTAGGTCACGTCCACCAGCGCGAGATCGAGATTGTCGCGCAAACCTACGACGAGACCAGGCTCGGCGGTTGCCAGTTCGCGGCTACGTCCGGCGTACCAGCGCTGCTGCGGTAGCCAATCAGACCACGGCAAGTTCATTGCGACTCCTC
>NZ_JBAPRN010000288.1:0-5928 GCF_049281135.1 Mycobacterium sp.
CATCCTTGAAGTTGATCCGACCACTCCCCTGGTGCGGCGAGTAGAGCCGAACGAATCCGGTTGGAAGTGCTTCGGTCACGCTTCCACCACGCCGAGGTCCCAGCAACCACAGGCATTTCGGCAGCAGGCCCGAGGTCCAATGACCCTAGATCGATACGCTCAGCGGCTTCATGTTTCGGGCAATGCGACGCCGAACAGTGGAGCACCACTACCAATTTCAGCAGGAGACGGTGCCCATTCGGGGTCAGTCATGGATGTCGTCGACCGCGTCGACGGGCTGGGCGATCATGCCGTTGAGCTTCGGCAGCGGATGGTCCACGCCCGGTAGATGTTATCCGGCTCTGCCGGCCCGTTACGCCCTCGTCTGTTGTTGACCCCGCACGATGAGCACGGAGCAGTCGGCGTGGCGAAGGATTGGCATGCCGTGCGGACCCACTAATTGGGTCACCCGGCGGTGATCGCCGCTGCCGATAACGACCAGCTGAACCGTACCGACACGTTCTTGGAGATATCGCGTCACACTCAATCGCGTGGTCGCGACTTCAATCTCGACGTCGGGATAACGCCGCAGCAAGCCGTCGAGGCGCCGATAGAAACTGTCCCGGCTGCTCTCGAAAAATGCCCTGCGCCCGACGCATAACGCAAGCACGGGTGCCTGCCGCACGCGAGCCTCCTCTATCGCGCAACGCACGACGTCGCGGTTGCCGGGTCTGTCATCGACGACCACCGCGATGAGGCCGGACCCCAAGGGCGCCGATTTCTCATCGCGCCGAATAATCGCCACCGGGCAGTACGCTTCCTCGGCAAGAATCGCCGCGGTCGAGCCGAGCGCCATGTTGGCCACCCGGCCGATCCCCACAGATCCGGCGCAGATGAGGGTGGCGCCGCTCGACTCGGCGATCAGTGCACAATCGACATCGCCGTACAGCACGGCGGTGTCGATCTTGACCGGCAGGCCGGTCTCCTCCACCGCGGAACAAGCAGCACGCAAAGAGATCTCGGCATAGTCATGCTCGGCAGCATCAGCATGATCGGAGCTCACTGGCCCGTCGGGGATCTGGACGACGTAAACGAGCCGAAGCGAAACATCTTGATGGATCGCTTCCTTGGCCGCCCATACGGCTGCTCCAATGGCCGCGTCCGAGCCGTCGACTCCCACCACAACCGGTCCGGGTGACCCTGCACTGATCATGGCCTGCTCCTGATCCCGACACGGACATCAACACCCATGACGCTATGCAGAAGCCAACCGCAACACAGGTGCCGTAGGGCCTTTCACCAGTGGACATTGGACTCTACGAATGGCATTTCTGGATCGCGACGCTGTATACAGCGTCGCAAATAGCCCGAGGTGAGGTTGTTATGGGTATCGATCCTGAGGAGCTCGCGAGCCCGTGGCAAGCGTCGCTGGCCCCAGCGCTGTCTTTTACCGTTGGTGCTCTATTGCCGTTAATCGCAATCTTGGCGCCCCCGACGACGTGGAGAATCCCAGTCACCGTCGTGGCGGTACTTCTGGCTTTGGTGATCACCGGGTTGTTGTCGGCGGGATTGGGCGCGGCGCCAAAGGGTCGGGCGTTGGTCCGCAATGCCATTGGCGGTGGTCTTGCGTCGGCAGTCACCTATGCGATCGGTCATGCGGTCGGCGCTGCGACCACCTGAGTGTCGACGTCCGTCTAGCGCGCGACAAGCAGAGAAAAGTCACCGCGGTGTTGTGCATCGGCTCCGGAGGGGCCGACAAGTTGGCAGATCTCGCTCGTGTGGTGCGCGCCGACTATCGCGAGTTGCGTGGTCGTGGCATGGTCGGCGAGGTAGGTGAGGAAAGTGCCGAACGCAGTGACGGTGCGCAGGTGCACGTCGGGATAGTGCGGCCCTCTCGCCGCGACATAGTGATCGAGAGCCGCCCGCATCCGTCGATCGTGGTCGCGAAGGATCCAATCCTGTTGAAGGAGATCGAATGCCGTCCGGTAGGCGGTCATCAGCACCAGGGGAGCGTTCCTCCGCGTGGCCTCTTCGAAGCCCCACTCAACGGCGGCATCGTCGTCGGGCGTTCCGTCAACTAGGGCCACGATCGATCGATTATCGGTCAGATCCGCGTGGTGTTCACCTCTGACGACTGCTACGGAGCAATGCGCAGACTGCACCAGTTTCGCTGCGGTCGAACCAAACCCAGTGCTGCAGGCATTGCCGGATTCAGCGTTTCCGATGCACAGCAATCGCGTAGATTCCGTAGCATCGATCAGGGCGGGTACAGCGCACCCTTCGAGGATGTCGATCTCGACCTTGACTGACTTTCCCGTCGCTTCGACAGCGGCATAGGCGTCGTAAACCGCGTCCTCTGCCGCCGCTAGTAGTCCATGGCATGCGCTTTGGTCAGCGCCGAGACTCAGTTCCCTGCTGTAAAGCAGCCGCAACGGAGTCTCAGTGCCGGCAACCTCGTCGACGGCCCATCGCGCCGCCCGAACGGCAGCCTGCGACCCGTCGATCCCAACCACGACCGATTTCGGCGGACACATCTCGAACATCTGCACTCCCGGGTTGTTGACGTTCCAAAACCATTGACACGAAGAGTATTACGGAGCTTGCTACCGAGCGGGACGCGCTACGATCAGCGGTCCGCGGACGGATTGGCGAGCATTCGATGTCCTTCCGTCGAGACAACGCTATGCAGAATCGGATCGCCAGTCATGAGGCTTTAGTCCTCACCCAGAGGGATATTGGTCTCTTTGTCCGATGTGCCGCCTGCCCGCCGACACCGGTGCGGCTTCCTGAAGACCAAGGAGCTTGAGGCGACGGACACGGCCCTTACTTCGGGTCGGGGTTTGGCCTACAAATCGACAAGTCGCCTACGTACCGCCCGATGGCATCGGGATCGGGGACCTATGGCCCTGCTGCCGCCTCGCGTCGAGGAGGACCCTCAAGGCAGATAAAAGATCGGGAGGTCGACAGATGGCAACTACCGCAGTGGAAACCGACGTCATCGAGGATGCGGTGCGGACAGCGTGCCGCGCGCCGTCACTACACAACAGTCAGCCCTGGCAGTGGGTGTTCAATCGCGGACAATTGCGGTTGTTTCTCGATCCAAGTCGAGTACTGGACACCGACCACTCCGCGCGGGAAGCAGTGATCAGTTGTGGCGCTGCGCTCGACCATCTGCGGGTAGCGATGGCCGCGGCCGGGTGGCAGTCCCATATCGACCGATTGCCCAATCCCAACAGTCGCAATCATCTGGCATCGATCGAGTTCACTCCGATCGAATTCGTGACCGAACGAGATCGGGGGCTCGCCAGCGCCATTGAGGCACGTCGCACCGACCGCCTGCCGTTCAGCTCGGTGACAGCGTGGCAATCCATCGAAGCCGTAGTGGCCAGTAGCGCCAACCCGCACGCCGTACATATAGAGGTCATCGACGACGCATTGCACCCGCGCCTCGAAGAGGCTGCCCAGATCGCGGAGTCATTAAGGTTCTACGACATTCCTTACCAACACGATTTGCACTGGTGGACAGCGCCATTCGAGGCATCAGAAGGAATCCCGTACAGTGCCCTCGTCTCGGCGGCCGAAGGTGACCGGGTAGGAGTCGGGCGGGCATTCCCCCTCCCTCGTCGAGCCGAACGACGTCTTGAAGTTCCCGAAGACCATGCCAAGGTCTTGCTATTGTCCACCGACGGCGACACTCGCGCCGACGCGTTGGCCGCCGGCGAAGCGCTTTCCGCAACATTGCTGGAATGCACGATGGCCGGTCTGGCGACTTGCCCGGTCACGCAGCTCACCGAACTCGGCGTCACCCGCGAACTCATCCGGTCGCTGATGGACCATGACGCCGTGCCGCAAGTTCTCGTCCGTGTCGGCGTGGTTCCGGTCACGGAGAAGGTGCCGCCGCCCACGCCACGGCGCCCACTCTCAGCAGTTCTACGACTCAGAGGTTATGGGGAATAGCGATGCGCGATTCGACGACAACACGTTACCGATCGTCGTCGGTATCGACGGCTCGCAAGCAGCGATCCAGGCCGCGGAATGGGCGATCGATGAAGCTGTCAGCCGAGAGGTCCCGCTGCGTTTGGTCGAAGTGATCCCGCGGCAGGCCGAGCCCTCCCCGCCCGCGTCCGTGGGTAATGTCCGGATGGAAGTTGAATACGCGGAGGCCTCGCTGAGGATAGCCGCTGCTGCGGTGGCAGCCGACGGGAAAGTCGTCAAAGTCGAGAGTGCCATTCTTCAGGGCGATCCTGCGGGGGTGCTTTTAGCCGAATCCCGCTACGCCGTAACGGTATGCGTCGGTTCGACGGGCATCGGACGCTTTGCGCGGACAGTACTCGGTTCGCCGTAATCGGCAGCGCCGATATAGATCAGCTCACGAGGCTCATTGGGCCACATCGCCACCCCATCCTCGGGCACGCCGAGTGCTGCGTGCTTGTTGTCCGATCCCAGTTGCGATGCGTGGCACACCCTGGCAGCCGAGCATGACCGGAAGCAACCTCGTCCACGACGTGTATCCCTGGACGCTTCGCGACGGTGCCGCAGTAACGTTGCGGCGGCGGTGATCCACGGTTATCGATGCGCGGTGACACCGTTCGCCCGTTGCCATGGCCAGGGACTTTTGGCCCAGCATGTAGTGACCTTCTCCCCGACGACTGTGACCCTTCGGCGCTACGCCGGGCAGGTCGTATCGGCACATGATTCTCCTTGACGAAAGGAAATCAAATGTCCTCAACAACAAAAGATTTAGGAATCCTCGTCGGCGTCGACGGGTCGCCCGCATCAGACGCCGCTGTTAGTTGGGCAGCGCACGACGCGGTGATGCGCGACGTACCGCTGACCCTGATGCACGTGCAAGATCCCGCAGCTCGCAACTGGTCGCAGATCAAGGTGTTAGAAGAGGTGGCGGGATGGCAGAAGGCTCAGGGCCGCGGCATTCTCGCAAACGCATCGAAGATTGCCCATGACATCACGAAAGACGCATCGCAGATACCAATCAACGGCGAATTGCAGCTTTCGGCTCCCGGCCCGACGCTCATCGACAAGTCCGAAGATGCCGAACTGATTGTGGTCGGCACCGACGGGCGCGGCGCTTTGGCTCGCGGTTTGCTTGGCTCGGTCAGTTCGGGGCTAGTGCGGCACGCCCGTTGCCCCGTGGCGGTTATCCATGACGCAGAACTACCAATGCCGCATCCCACGAATGCTCCTGTTCTGGTGGGAGTGGACGGTTCATCAGCCTCGGAGCTCGCCACCGAGATCGCATTCGACGAAGCCTCGCGTCGCCACGTCGGCTTGATAGCACTGCACGCGTGGAGCGACAGAGAACTCATCGAACTTCCAGGTGTCGACTGGCCGGCGGTCGAAGCAGAAGAAGAGCGTCTGATGAGCGAGGCGCTCGCGGGGTGGCAGGAACGCTATCCCGACGTGACGTTGACCAAGCTCCTCGTTTGTGAGCGGCCAGCGCGTGCGCTCGTCGAAACATCGCAATCTGCACAGCTTGTCGTGGTCGGCAGTCATGGCCGAAATGTCCTGACCCGCACATTCTTGGGGTCGGTCAGCAACGCCGTCGTTCAATCCATCCGTGTGCCGGTGATCGTGGCGCGGCCGTCTTAGAGACAGCATGCCAAACAAGAGGGCAATGCCGCGAAACGCGTTGTGCGGCATTGCCGGTACGGTCACTAACTTCACTTCAGCCCTCGACCACAACGATCCTCAGGAGCAGATCATGATCGAATACAACTTGGATACCGCGCATTCCACCCTTGTGGTGCATCCCAAGTCCGCACTGGACAAAAGCGACTTCACTGAACTTGCCAGGGCGGTTGACACCCAGATCGAGGCAACGGGTGATCTCGCCGGCCTCATCATCGACGCCCCGGAATTCCCGGGTTGGGACAGTTTCGGAGCGATGGTCACCCACTTTCGTTTCGTCCGGGACCATCACAAGCGCGTCAA
>NZ_JBAPRN010000289.1:0-3435 GCF_049281135.1 Mycobacterium sp.
GCTCGGGGCACGCGATCGGCAACAACGCCGTCGACTATCCGGCATTCGTGGAAAACGCCATGGTGACCGGCCACCCGTGGAAGGCGCAGTCGGACCTCTTCGTCAAGCCAACCCTGAACCTGTGGGAGTTCTCCAAGCCCACCATCGCGCAGGTGCACGGCTACTGTGTGGGCGGCGGTACGCACATGGGCCTGACCACCGACATCGTCATCGCCTCTGAGGACGCCTACTTCTCGTACCCGCCGCTGCAGGGGTTCGGTATGCCATCCGGTGAATGTTCCATCGAGCCTTGGGTGTTCATGAACTGGCGCCGCGCCGCCTACTATCTGTTCACCGCCGAGGTGATCGACGCCAAGAAGGCGCTGGAGGTCGGCCTCGTCAACGAGGTGGTCAAGCGGGAGGACCTGGACGACCGCGTGGACGCGATCGCCCGCCACATTGCCCAGGCGCCGTTGACCACGCTGATGCTCACCAAGGCCAACCTGAAGCGAGCCTGGGAGCTGATGGGAATGCGGGTGCACTGGCAGAGCTCCAACGACCTCGTCGCGCTGGCGTCGATCAGCAAGGATGTGCAGCAGCTGATTCAGACCGTCTTCAAGGACAAGGTGCTGCCGTCCGAGCACGCCCGACGCCAGGCCGCTGCCGCCGCATCTACCGACGGCGCCACGGCAGGCTAGTCGTTCGTGAACATCGTCGATCATGCGATCAGCGCCGGGCAGTCGCCGGCGCTGATCGTGTCCGACGATGGGGTGATGTCCTTTGGCGAGCTGCATGTCAGGAGCCAACGGGTTGCCGCGGTGCTGCACGGTGCGGGGCTGCGCCCCGGCGACGGCGTAGCGCTGGTGTTGCCGAACCGGCCGGAATTCTTCGAAATCACCTGGGGTTGCCAGCTATCCGGGCTTTACTACACCGCGGTGAACACCCATTTCACGCCCGATGAAGTCGCCTATGTGATCGACGACTCCGACGCGAGGGCGGTGTTCGTCGACGCGTCGATGGGCGACCTTGCCGCGCATCTGCGCAGTGCGAATTCCGCCGTCGACGTCCACATCGCGGTCGGCGGGGATCTGCCGGGCTGGCAGTCCTACGACGACGCCATGGCGGCGGCGCGGGATGCGCCGCCGGTGTCGGACGGGTCGGAGATGCTGTACTCGTCGGGCACCACCGGACGGCCCAAGGCCGTTCGGCGGCCACTTCCGGCCGACGGCAACGGCTCATGGGCGCAGTCAGTCCTCGAGATGGCGCTGATCCACAAATACGGCATGAGCGCGGAGAACGTGTATCTCTCGCCGGCACCGATGTATCACGCCGCCGGAGTGAACTACACGATGGCGGTCAATCGTGTTGGCGCTGCGGCGATCATCATGCGCAAGTTCGACGCTGAAGACGTACTGCGCTTGATTGAGAAGCACCGGGTGACGCACGCTCAGTTCGTGCCGACGATGTTCGTGCGGATGCTGAAGCTGCCCGAGGCCGTTCGCCGGCGATACGACGTCTCCAGCCTGCGGTGTGTCATCCACGCGGCCGCGCCATGCCCGGTGGATGTCAAGCACCAGATGATGGACTGGTTGGGCCCGATCATCCACGAATACTACGGCGGGACCGAGGGATTCGCGGGCACCACGATCGGCCCGGAAGAGTGGTTGGCCCACCCGGGCTCGGTCGGAATACCGATGTCCCCGGTGCATGTGGTCGGCGACGACGGGAAAGAACTCCCGGTCGGGCAAACCGGTGAGCTCTACTTCGAAGGTGGGCCCAAGTTCGAATACTTCAAGGATCCCGCGAAGACCGCCTCGGTCTTCAACGAGCACGGCTGGCGTTCACTGGGGGACATGGGTTACGTCGACGACGACGGCTACCTCTACCTCACCGACCGATCGACGTTCATGGTCGTCTCCGGCGGGGTGAACATCTACCCGCAAGAAGCGGAGAACCTGCTGGTGATGCACCCCAAGCTGGTTGACGCGGCGGTGTTCGGTGTGCCCAACGAGGAGTTCGGCGAAGAGGTGAAGGCCGTCGTGCAGCCGATCGACGGTGTCGCGGCCGGGCGGGAGCTGGAAGCCGAGCTGATCGAGTATTGCCGAACACACCTCGCGGGCTACAAATGTCCACGCACAATCGAATTCGATGTCCTGCCGCGCGACCCGAACGGGAAGCTCTACAAGAGACGGATCCGCGAACGCTTCTGGCAAGGGCGCGCGTCACGGATCGTATGAGCTGACAAGGATAATCGGATGAACTCGCGAACTGACGTTAACTGGACACCGCTGCCGGTGCCGTTGGCCGTTGAGAGCCCGGACCGGATTCCCAAGCAGCGCTACTACGACCCCGACTTCTATGCGCTGGAAGCCGAGCTGTTCTGGCCGCGAGTGTGGCAGATGGCGTGCCGGCTCGAGGAGATCCCCAAGGCCGGCGACTTCGTCGAATACGAGATCTTGGACCAGTCGATCATTGTCGTGCGACTCGATGCCGACACCGTGCGGGCCTACCAGAACGCCTGCCGCCACCGCGGCGTAAAGCTGGTCGAGGGCAACGGAAACCGTCGGACCCTCGTCTGCCCGTTCCACGGCTGGTGCTGGGGGATCGACGGTCGCAACACGTTCGTGTTGCGACCCGAGGCCTTCGCCGAGGAGAACATGTCCGCTGACGACCTACAGCTCGTCTCGGTCAAATGCGAACTCTGGGGCGGATGCGTGTGGATCAACCTCGACGACAACGCCCCGCCGCTACGCGACTGGATGGAACCCTTCGCATCGATCTACGACGCCTGGAAGGTCGAATCGCTGCGCGTCGAATGGTGGCAATCCTGCCGACTGCCGGTCAATTGGAAGCTGGCGACGGCCGCGTTCATGGAGGGCTACCACGTCCCGCAGACCCACCCGCAGTTGCTGCCGTCGGCGCAGACCGGTACCCCGTCGGAAGCGGTACACCCCGTCGTCGCGAGCAGTCTCTACTTCATGCGCACGCTCGGCGACGGCATGGCTGGCATGACCCACGAGAACGACATCCGCATCGCCGAGGGCATGCAGACGATCACGCTGCCCTCCGATCCGGCTGAGGCGCTGGCGGGTTGGCGCGGCGCGCTCAACGACGCGGTGGTGGCCTGGCATCGGGCGCGGGGAAGCGACATGCCCGACCTGAACGACCTCGTCCGCCGGGGTATCACCGATGCGATCGGCTTCGCCTTCCCGCACCACTTCATCCTGCCCACCTACAGCAGCGCCTCTTCCTACCGGATCCGTCCGCTCGGCCCAGAGGAAACCCTGTTCGAGATCTGGTCGCTGACCCGGATGCCGGGTGACCTGTCCACCGGAAAGCCCACACCACCGGAACCGCTGGCGCCGAACGATCCGCGCTGGCCGCCGATCCCGGCTCAGGACTTCTCCAACCTGCCGCGGCAGCAAAAAGGACTGCATTCCAAGGGCTTTGAGTACA
>NZ_JBAPRN010000290.1:0-12010 GCF_049281135.1 Mycobacterium sp.
TCGTGACCATGTGCTCGTTCATCGGGAACTGACTGCGGTGCGCCTCGACCAGCGACGTGAGATCGTCGCCGACGACCTCGAACGGCAGCGGTGGAAACGGCCCGCCGAGCGCGACGACATTTGAAAACGTGTCGGGGTCTTTGTAGACCGCGTTGGCCTCTTCCCAACCAGTCACTGCGAAGACGTTGTGGTGCGGGAGACGCGTCACCGGGTTCTGGCTACGCAGGTAATCGAAGTAGGGATGCGGATCGGGAACCAACGACGGGTCGGCGAAGAAGTCGATGGAATCGAACGCTGAATCAGAGACTGCCATGGTGTCGCGCGCCTCCCGAGGCTGATGTACCCGTGATGGTGTGGGGCGGGCGGTCCGCCATGAGCCGTATGCCGCCCCGGACTGAGATGGGCAAAGTGTAGTTCTTGCTGAGCACCTGCTTAGCATGGGGCTAATGTCGTGGTCAAGGCGAGACTGTGGCCCGACGCTACGATCGGCATGTTCAGCAGGTATTCGGCGAGAGTTTGGAATCACGGCATGACTTCGGCGCGCAGGATCGGAGCACCGGACGCCAAGAACCGCGGCGTGCTGCTCGACGCCGCCGAGCAGCTGATGCTCGAAGAGGGTTATGCCGCAGTCACTTCGCGGCGAGTCGCTGAGAAGGCGGAGCTCAAGCCGCAACTGGTCCACTACTACTTCCGCACCATGGACGAGTTGTTCCTCGCGGCGTTCCGGCGCCGCGCCGAAGAAGGCCTTGAGGTGCAAGCGCAGGTGTTGCAGGCGCCGCAACCGCTGTGGGCGTTGTGGCGGTTCAGTACCGACCCGGCGGCCACCGCGATCACGAGTGAATTCATTGCGCTCGCCAACCATCGCAAGGCGCTCAAGGCCGAGATTGCCTACTACGCCGAGCGGTTTCGCGAGGAGCAACGAAAAGCGCTGTCGACGGTTCTCGATCGTTACGGCGTTGACCCCGCCAAGTTTCCGCCGTTGGTCTGGTCCGTCCTGATGACCAGTGTGTCTCGAGTCTTGGTGATCGAGCAGGCGCTCGGTATGTCGGCCGGCCACCGCGAGACCGTCGACATCGTCGAGAGCTACCTCCGCCATCTCGAGGGCGACCCCGAAATCTAGCCGCCTCACCAATTACGAAGCGAGCAGAGCGTGCCCTTGGGGCCGTCGTTGGATTTAACGACCTTTCCGTCGACGACGAGCGCGCAATGGAACATCGGGGTACCCGGCTCCGTCCCGGTGCTCACGACAACCATTGCGTAGTCGGCGGGGTCCGTCAGCATCACCGGCGGCGAGACCCACGGGTGACCGGGTGCGATGTCGGCCTGGATATTGGGCGTGTATTGGTACGGGTCGTGGCTGTAGTTGGAGAACTTCCCCGGGTCCTGATCCAGGTAATAGATGTCGGCATAGATCGGGTTGGCTGCCGTGACGACGTACTTGACCTCGTGCATGACCGGGTCGTCTGCGCGAGCGAGGGCGACGGCCAGCGTGCTGCAGCTGAGCGCCGACAGCAGGGTCAACGCTGCGGCGCCTTTACCGATGCTTGTCATGCGCACCTCCGGCCATCCACAGTCCCGGGGCGATATTGGCATTCTCTTTAGCGGAGAATAACATCGCCACTGTCTTACCCAAGACCCTAACGTTTGCCGGCGGAGCGTCGAAGCCAATGCGCAATATTCCTGACGAACTGGTCACCCGATATGTACAAGCGGGCTGGTGGACGCGCGAGAGTCTCGGGCAGGTGCTGGCCCACGGGCTGCAGGCCGCACCGGGTGCGACGTTCCGGGTGTACTCGGATGTCCGGCCGTGGTCTGGCACATTCGCCGACGTCGAAGTCATAGCCCGTCGGCTCGCGGCCGGGCTGCGGGCCCGCGGCGTCGGTGCCGGTGATGTGGTGGCTTTTCAGCTGCCCAATTGGATGGAAGCCGCGGCGACGTTCTGGGCCTCGGCTTTCCTCGGTGCGGCGCTGGTGCCGATTGTGCATTTCTATGGCCGCAGGGAACTCGCGCCAATCTTCGCCGCAGCCAAGCCGCGGGTGTTCATCACGACTGAGGAGTTCGGCAGGCTGACCTATCAACCCGATCTGTGTTCGGAGGTCCCGATCGTCGGGCTGGTCGGGCGGGATTTCGACGATCTGCTCGCCGACGAACCCATGCCCGGCACGGTGCCTGCCGACCCGGCGGCGCCGGCTTTGATCGCGTTCACCTCCGGCACCACCAGCGCGCCGAAGGGCGTCATTCACAGTCACCGCAGCCTGGTCTGCGAGGCGCGTCAGCTGTCCGGCCAGATCCGGTCCATCGGCGACAACCAATTGACCGCGACACCGGTCGGCCACTTCATCGGAATGCTTGCCGCGTTGCTGATCCCGGTGCTCAACGGTGGAGCGGTTCACCTTGTCGACAACTGGGATCCGGGAGTCGTGCTCGGCTTGATGGAACGCGACGGCCTCACCCTTGGCGGCGGGCCGCCCTACTTCGTCACCAGCCTGCTCGATCACCCCGACTGCACGCCCGCGCACCGGGCCCGGTTCACGTCCCTCGGCCTGGGCGGTTCGACGGTGCCGGCCACGGTCACGCGACGGCTGACGGATCTGGGCGTCATCGTGTTCCGGTCCTACGGCAGCAGCGAGCACCCGTCGATCACCGGGTCGACGCTGGATGCGCCCGAAGACAAACGCCTGCTCACCGATGGCAACCCGATGCCGGGAGTGGAGATCCGCTTGGCGGCCGACGGCGAGATCCTCAGCCGCGGCCCGGATCTGTGCCTGGGCTACGTCGACGACGAGCTCACCGCGGCCGCTTTCGACAACGACGGCTGGTACCACACCGGAGATATCGGTGTGCTGGATGCCGATGGCTACCTCACCATCACCGACCGCAAGGCCGACGTGATCATCCGCGGCGGCGAGAACATCAGCGCCCTGGAAGTCGAAGAGGTGCTGCTCGGAATGCCCGGTATCGCGGAGGCGGTGGTGGTCGCGGCTTCCGACGCCGTTCTGGGCGAGCGCGTGGCCGCGGTGTTGCGGCTCAGGCCAGGGCACGCTCTGCCGAGCCTCGACGTCGTCCGGGCCCACTTCGGGCGGCAAGGGGTAGCTCGGCAGAAGTGGCCGGAGATCTTGCTCGAAGTCGACGACTATCCGCGTACGGCGAGCGGCAAGGTACAGAAGCGTCTGGTGCGTGAGGGCATTGCGGTAACCTCGGGCTGAGAATAGTATTCTCACAAATTGCGAAGGAGGATTCCATGGGTCAGTTGTCGCATCGGGAAGACGTCCCGTTTCCAATCTTTGACGCGGATAACCATCTCTACGAGCCGCCCGAGGCGCTGACCAAGTTCCTGCCCAAGGCGTACAAGGATTACGTCCAGTACGTGCAGATCAACGGGCGCACAAAGATCGCGATCCGCGGCCATATCAGCAACTACATTCCCAACCCGACCTTCGAGGTCGTCGCCCGGCCGGGGGCATGGGAGGAGTACTTCAAGTACGGCAACCCGGACGGCAAAACCAAGCGCGAGCTGTTCGGTGAGCCCATGCGCGCGATCCCGGCGTTCTTCGAGCCCGGCCCGCGCCTGGAGAAGATGAACGAGCTGGGGCTGGACCGCACCCTGATGTTCCCGACGTTGGCCAGCCTGCTCGAGGAGCGGCTGCGCGACGACCCAGTCGCCATCCACGTCCTGGTCCATGCACTGAACGAGTGGCTCGATGAGGTCTGGGGCTTCAATTACGAGAACCGCATCTTCACGACCCCGGTTATCACCCTGCCGATCGTCGAGAAGGCGATCGAGGAGTTGGAGTGGGTGGTCAAGCGCGGCGCACGCTGCATCCTGATCCGGCCGGCTCCGGTCCCCGGCTTCCGTGGTCCGCGGTCGTTCGCGGTGCCCGAGTTCGACCCGTTCTGGGAGCGGGTCGTCGAGTACGACCTACTGGTCGGCATGCACTCCAGCGACAGTGGCTACTCCCGGTACACCTCGGAGTGGGACGGTGCCGAACAGGAGATGCTGCCGTTCCAAACCAATGCGATGGGCATCCTCAACGAGTGGCGGCCGATCCAGGACGCGGTGGGGTCGTGGGTTATCCACGGCGCGCTCTACCGCCATCCCAAGCTGAAGGTCGCGATCGTCGAGGCCGGTTCGAAGTGGATGACCCCGTTGCTCGACGGCCTGGCCGAGGTATTCCGCAAGGCCCCGGAGGCTTTCCCGAGCGACCCGATCGAGATGGTCAAGAACCGGATCCACGTCAGCCCGTTCTTCGAGGACGGCATCGACGACTTGGTCAATCTCGTCGGTGTGAATCAGGTGTTGTATGGCTCGGACTGGCCGCATCCGGAAGGGCTGGCGGAGCCGACCTTCTACGTCAACGCGCTGTCGCACCTGTCCGTCGACGACCAGGCAAAGATCATGGGCGGAAACCTGTCTCGACTCGTCACGGTGTGACCTATCCGCCAGGCCGGCCACTTTGATGTGGAAGACCATCCCGGAGATGGTCTTGAGCGCGGCGGACCGGTTCGGCGACGCCGAAGCCGTCGTCGACGGTCCGCTGCGCTTGACTTTCACTGAGCTCATCGAGCGGATACGTTGTGCCGCAGGCGCGTTCGACAAGCTGGGTGTTGCCGAGGGCGATCGTGTCGCCATCTGGGCGCCGAATTCGGCGGACTGGATCATCGCGGCGTTCGGACTGCTCACCGCCGGCGGCGTGCTGGTTCCGGTGAATACGCGGTTCAAGCCCGACGAAGCCGGTGACGTCATTACCCGCAGTGCGGCGAAGGCCGTGTTGGTGCGCAAGGATTTCCTCGGCCTGGACTACACCGCGCCCGCCGGGGTGCCGGTCATCGACCTGGCGTCCGACTTCCTTTCCAGCGGTTCGCCGTTCGAGCGGGCAGTCAGCGGAACCGATGTGTCCGACGTCATCTTCACCTCGGGAACGACCGGGCGTCCGAAGGGCGCGATGATGAATCATCGCCAAACCCTGCGCATGTACGAGGAGTGGGCGACGCTCGCCGACCTGCGCGAGGGTGACCGCTATCTGATGATCAACCCGTACTTTCACACGTTCGGCTTGAAAGCGGGCCTGATCGCGTCGTTCCTGCGCGGGGCAACCATGCTGCCGCTGGCGGTGTTCGACGTCGACGTAGTGGTGGATCTGATTGAGCGCGAGCGTATCTCGATGCTGCCTGGACCGCCGACGTTGTACCACTCATTGCTGACCGTTTCCGACAAAGCCAAGCTTTCATCGCTGCGGGCGGGTGTCACCGGTGCCGCCGACATCCCGGTCGAACTGGTTCGCCGTATCCACAGCGAACTGCCCTTCGAAACGTTGATGACGGGTTACGGGCTCACCGAAGCCGGCAATGTGACATTGTCGCGGCCAGGCGACTCCTTCGAAGACGTGGCCACCACCGCGGGCCTGCCCTGCGAGGACGTCGAGGTGCGCATCGCCGAGGACGGCGAGGTACTGGTGCGGGGTTACGGCGTTATGCAGGGTTACCTCGACGACCCAGAGGCCACCGCGCAGGCGATCGACGATGACGGGTGGTTGCACACCGGCGACTTGGGCAATTTCGACAAGGCGGGCCGGCTGAGGATCGACGGGCGTAAAAAGGACATGTTCATTGTTGGCGGCTTCAACGCCTATCCGGCTGAGATCGAGGGCTTCATGCTTGAACACCCCGCCGTCGCTCAGGTCGCCGTCATCGGTGTACCCGACCGGCGACTCGGTCAGGTGGGTAAGGCCTTTGTGGTGCCACTTCAACATGCCGTCGGCACCGTGTCCGAGGAAGATCTGATGGCCTGGTGCCGCCAGCGGATGGCTGGATTCAAAGCGCCACGATACGTCGAATTCCTCGGTGAGCTTCCGCTGAACGCCACCGGGAAGGTGATGAAGGACCAACTTCGGTGAGCCCAGCAGCCCCCCGTTCGCACTCCATCGTGATCACGTCCGACTACCGGGTGCCGGAGCCCGAGCGGGTGTGGCCGCTGCTGCAACGCCGCAAGCGAGAGCTTGCCGAGATCGGCGCGCAAAGCGTGCTGGTCTACACCTCAACACACGACTATGGCCGGGTAATGGTGACCATCCTGGTACGCAGCCGCGAGCCGATCAGGGAACTGCTGCGGTCGCGGGTCTTCTTCGAGTGGTTCGACGCGGTGGGCGTCGAGGATATTCCGGCGGTGTTCGCCGGCGAGATAGTGAAGCGATTCGAGCCGTCGCCGAGACTCGATTCAGAGGCGCCAGGCGTGATCGTGGCAGCGATGGCGTCAGTGCACGACATCCCGATGTTGCTCGACGAAATAGGCGCTGGACTAGGCAGATTCACCGCGGCAGGCGTGCGGAAGACATGGGTGTTCCGTGCTTTTGACGATGGCCACGAAGTGATGATTCTGCAGGAGCTCGACGACGAGGACCGCGCGCGCAGGTGGATCGAGGATCCCGACATCGCCGCGCCCTGGATCGCCGGCGCCGGCGTGGGCGCCTATCCGCCGGTGTTCATCGGCAAGTTCTTCGACATGATGCGCATCGAAGAGTGAACGGGCCCTTCGATGTTCGTCTGCCTGTGTAACGGGATTACCAGCCAGGTGGTGGCCGATGCCATCGCCGGCGGTGCGTCGACGACAAAGGAGATCTCCAAAGCGTGCGGGGCGGGCGCCGAATGCGGCCGCTGCCGTCGCACACTGCGCAAGTTGCTCGGCACACCGAGTGGCGAGCGCAGCGGCTGAGCTACCGCCGCGGGCTGCCGTCAGCCGAGGTCGGCGACTAGATCGCTCAACAGGTCGGGGATGTCCAGGCGTGGTACCACCGCTTCGATCAGCACCATCCGGTCCCGGTGCTCTGCCGCAGCGACAAATGCATCGTCGAGTTCGCCGTAGGTCTGCGCCCGAAACGTCAAGTGATTCGTCACGCCGAGCGCGGTGGGGATGTCGGCCCAGCTCCATCGCACGATGTCGTTGTAGGGCGCGGTCTTTCCGTGAATCATCCGCTCGATGGTGTAACCGTCGTTGTTGACCACCACGACGACCGGCGCGAGGCCTTCGCGAGAAAAAGCACCCAGCTCTTGAACCGTCAGCTGCGCGGCTCCGTCGCCGATCAGCAGCACCGGTCGGCGATCGCGTTCGGCCAGGCCCGCGCCGAGAGTGGCCGGCAACGTGTATCCGATTGAGCCCCAGAGTGGTTGACCGATGAATGTGACTCCGCGGGGTAGCCGGTGAGTGGCCATCCCGTAGAACGACGTGCCCTGGTCCGCCAGGACGATGTTGCCCGGTGTGAGCGCGTCGCAGAACCTGTCCCACAACACGTTCTGGCTCAACGGCTGATCACGGCCGGGCCGGTCGGTGGGCGCGGCATCGGAGTTCGACTGGACCGCTGGCGAGCTGATGTCTCGCTTGGTGAGGATCGTGGTGATCGCATCGAGCGCCGCCCCCATCTCCAACGGCGCGAACACCGCGGTTCCGACCGTGCTCTGCTGCACCCCGATGTCGATGGTCCGGGCCGGGTCGATGCGCTGGCTGAAAAAGCCGCTGACCATGTCGGTGAACACCACGCCCGCCGTCACGAGCGCCGGCGCCTCTTCGATCGCCCGGCGTACTGGCTCGGCGCTGGCCGCGCCGGCGTAGATACCCAGATATTCCGGCGCGCTCTCATCGACCAGACTCTTACCCCACATCAGCGTGGCGTGCGGCACGACGTCGGCGGCCAGCAGCGCCTCAAGTTTGTCGACGGCATTCAGCCGGTGGACCAAAAGGTCGGCCAGCACGGTCAGCTGCTGGTCGCCGACGAGTGTGGTTGCGGCTTCGGTGAACAACGCCAGCGCACGTGGGCTGGTCCCGCCGGTGTAGTGCGGCAACGGCGAGCTCGGCGGCTCCGTCTCGAAGCGGGCCACATCGGTGGACAGCAACAGATACCCCGGGCGCCGTTGCTCGCGTACCTCGCATAGCACCCGATCGATCTCTCTGGTGGCCGTTGCGGGCATGAGATTGGCCTGCGCACAGGTGATTTCCCGACTTATCCGCAGAAAGTGCTCGAAGTCGCCGTCTCCCAGCGAATGGTGCAGAGCCCGCCGCGTGCCCTGCGCGTCTTTCGACGGGCCGCCGACGATGTGCACAACCGGCACGTGTTCGGCGTAGCTACCCGCGATAGCATTGGACGCCGAAAGCTCGCCAACACCGAATGTGGTTACCACAGCTGACATTCCACGCAGCCGGCCGTATCCGTCGGCGGCGTATCCGGCGTTGAGCTCGTTGGCGTTGCCGACCCAGCGCAGCTGCGGGTGGACGACGATGTGGTCGAGAAACTCCAGGTTGTAGTCGCCGGGTACCCCGAACACCTCGGTGACGCCGAGCTCTGCGAGGCGGTCTAGGAGGTAGTCGCCGACGGTGTACGGCGGTTCCGAAACGGCAGCATTCACGGCGTCGAGGCTACGCGTCTGCCGTCGAAACCGCCCTTCACTCGGCACTGCCTCGCTATCGTCCGGTCATGGCAATCAACGAAACCCGCGAAATAGTCATCGAGGCAAACCCGGAAGAGATCCTCGACGTCATCACCGACGAACAGGTGGTGGCCTACACATGGAGCAAGAACAAGGTCAGCTGGACGTTGGTCAGCTCCGGTCAACAACGGTCGCAGGATGCTTCGTACACACTGACGCCCGACCGTGACAAGACAAAGGTCACCTTCCAGCTCAGCGTCGACCCGGTCGTTCCGTTGCCCGGCTTCGTGCTCAAACGCGCCATCAAAGGAACGGTCGACACCGGTACAAAAGGCCTACGCGACCGGGTGCTGGAACTGCAGAAGGGCCAAGCTTGACAGGGCCACTCGGCGGGGTGCGGGTCATCGAACTCGGTGGCATCGGGCCGGGCCCGCACGCGGCAATGATGCTGGCGGACCTCGGTGCCGACGTGGTCCGGGTCCGTCGTCCAGGTGGACTGACGATGCCCGCCGAGAACCTCGACCTGCTGCACCGCGGGAAGCGGATCGTGGATCTGGACGTCAAAGCAGATCCGCGACAGTTGCTGGACCTTGTTGCGAAAGCCGACGTGTTGCTGGACTGCTTTCGGCCCGGCACCTGCGAGCGTCTGGGCATCGGCCCCGACGCCTGCGCGGCGGTCAACCCACGACTGATCTTTGCGCGGATCACCGGCTGGGGTCAGGACGGGCCGCGGGCCAGCACGGCGGGCCACGACATCAATTACCTGTCGCAGACCGGGGCGCTGTCGGCGCTGGGCTACCGTGACCGGCCACCGATGCCGCCGCTGAACCTGGTCGCCGACTTCGGCGGCGGCTCGATGTTCGTGCTGGTGGGCATCGTCGCCGCGCTCTACGAGCGAGAGCGGTCAGGGACCGGTCAGGTGGTCGACGCCGCGATGGTCGACGGGGTCAGTGTGCTGGCGCAGATGATGTGGACGATGAAGTCGACCGGTGCGCTGCGTGACGAGCGTGAGTCGTTTCTGCTCGATGGCGGCGCGCCGTTTTATCGCTGCTACGAAACCGCCGACGGGAAATACATGGCGGTGGGAGCGATCGAGCCGCAGTTCTTCGCGGCTTTGCTTGCCGGATTGGGTCTGTCGGCCGGCGAGGTGCCGGGTCAGTTCGAAATCGGTTCGTACTCAGAGATGTTTGAGGCGTTCACCGCCCGATTCGCCGATAAGACCCGCGACGAGTGGGCGGAGATCTTTGACGGCACCGATGCGTGTGTCACGCCGGTGCTGACGTGGAGCGAGGCCGCCACCGACCCGCACCTGGCCGCACGCTCGACGGTGGTCAATGCAGGCGGCGCCGACCAGGCGGCGCCTGCCCCGCGGTTCTCTCGGACACCGTCCGGGCCGGTCGGGCCGATACCGCAGGCAAGCACAGCACTCGACCAAATCGGCTGGTAATCAAGCGCAATTAATGTGCCGCCTTGCTAGCTTGGTAAGTAGTGGCCGTACGAGCATCGAGAGAGATTGTCATCGACGCGCCGCCGGGAGTGATCCTGGAGGCGCTTGCCGATGTCGGGTCACTGTCCTCATGGTCGCCGGTGCACAAGCGAATTCAGGTGCTCGACTGGTACTCCGATGGTCGGCCGCACCACGTGAAGGCCACGATCAAGATTTTCGGGCTCGTCGACAACGAGATCCTGGAATACCACTGGGGCCCCAACTGGGTGGTATGGGATGCCGGCGATACCTTTCAGCAGCGCGGACAACACGTCGAGTACAGCCTGCAGCCAGTCGGCGTCGACAAGACCCGGGTGCGCTTCGACATCACCGTCGAGCCGGCCGGACCTGTTCCCGCTTTCGTGGTCAGGCGGGCCAGCGAGATCGTGCTGGACGCTGCAACAAAGGGACTGCGGGACCAGGTGATGGGCGCACTGATGCCCGAGCAGCCGAAATAGCGATCGTGTCGAGTTAAACGGTGGCCCGCCGGTGGTCGGCGGTGGCACGGTAGGTCCTCATGCGGGTGTGGCTGAGCGGCTAGGCAGCGGCCTGCAAAGCCGTACACACGGGTTCGAATCCCGTCACTCGCTCCACAGGCTCAGCTGGTGCAAGACAGCAATTCCTGAAAGGACTGCTGCATGCATTCGGCATACCTTGACGGATCAGGCAGGGCATCGCGGTCCGCGGTAGCGCTGATCGACAGGGTGCCGTTGTAACTCGCGACGACATGGATCAGGTTCATGCCACCGATGAGCGGCCCCAGACCGGCCGCGCGCAGGAGGCGCGCACCGCGGAAATAGATCGGCTGCGTTGGACCCGGCACGTTGGTGACGGTCGTGTTGGCGACCGTAGGGCCGGAGAACGGAAGCACGCTCGCTGCCTTGGCCGCCACGCCGAGCAACGAGGTCGGCACGGTTCCAATCAATTCGATCAACTGGGTCCGCGTCGACTGGTCTGATTCCGAGCGGCTCCCCGCGGTCGACGCGGCGATCGTGGTGAGCCGGTCGAGTGGGTCGGCGATGTCCGTGCCGAGCGATTGCAACCGGCCGAACAACATGTTGCCTCTGCCGTTATTGGCGCTCGCGTCGCGCAGCGAGATCGGGCATGCCGCGACGAGCGATTCATCGGGGAGTTCCCCGTGGCCGTCCAGATAGTGGCGAAGGGCGCCGCCGACGTAGGCGAGCGCCACATCGTTGACCGTCGAGCCGGGGACCCGCGCCTTGATCCGTTTGAATTCGTCGAGTTCGTGGAACCGGGCCTCGAAAACTCTGTGCGCTGAAACCGTTTGGTTGAACCGCGTCTTGGGCGGGAACGACGGTGTGCCGATCTCGGCCATCCGGGACACTCCGCTGACCAGCTTGCCGGGCAGGGCGGCCAAGCCGCGCACTGCCTTGGGGGCGCTTGACGCAAGTACAGTGCTCGCCCGCAACGGATACAGCGCTGCCTTTACTGCCATGCGCGACAGTAAATTCGCGTGAGTGGGCAGCGGGCCGGGCTGCCAAGGACTATCGGGTGCAGGGGGACGTGGGCTGTCGGCGGCGAGGTCGTGCATGGCCGCGATCATGTGAACGCTCGCCATCCCGTCGACCGCGCAATGGTGCAATTTCAATGCCATCGCGAACGAGCCCTTCGGCACTCCCGGAACGGAATTCAGCCCCTCGATGACGGTGATCTCCCACGGCGGTCGTCGCAGATCGATCTGGCGGGCATGCAGCCGCGCGACTTGGATGCACAGCTGCCGCCAGTCGCCGGGCTGCGGTAGCCCGATATGGCGGACGTGGTACTCGAGATCGAAGCTCGGATCATCCACCCAGTACGGGCGATCGAGACCGCCGGGCAGCTCGGTCAACCGCCGACGAAAGACGTCGGCGAGATGTAGCCGCGCGTCGAGCTCTTCGAGAATCCCCTTGAAGGTGACCTTGCCGCCCGGGGCGGTCGAAGGGTCGTAAATCAGGAGCATCTGGATTTGCAGTGGCGTTTCGGGCGTTTCGGCGCGCAGCATCATGTCATCGGTCCAACCCAGCTGCTGCACGGCCGGCCTTTCATCGACGCTGATTTCTCAACACTAGGCTTGTCGCCGCCGTCCGGCGAACATTTCTGACCGGCCGC
>NZ_JBAPRN010000291.1:0-8684 GCF_049281135.1 Mycobacterium sp.
TCTGTACTCGTTCGGAACTCCCGCCGGCCGTAGCGGCGCGGCGTTCCTGTCTCGCGTCCAACCGAACACGCTGCCGGATGTCGGCACGTACCAGTACTGGAACGGTGAGGGGCGCGGCTGGGTGCCGGCTGACCCGGGCGCCGCGACGCCGATCTTCCCGGGGCCGGTCGGCGAGATGTCGGCGCAGTACAACGACTACCTGAAGCAGTATCTGGTGCTCTACACCAACGGTGGCAACAACGACGTCATCGCGCGTACCGCGCCCGCACCCGAAGGACCGTGGAGTCCCGAGCAGCCGCTCGTCACGTCGTTCCAGATGCCCGGCGGCATCTACGCGCCGATGATCCACCCCTGGTCGAACGGCAAAGACCTGTACTTCAACCTGTCGCTGTGGTCGGCCTACGACGTGATGTTGATGCACACCACGCTGCCCTGACTACGCCGGAAAATTGAAGCTCATATCGACCGTCGTTCCCGACGGCGTGCAGTCCATCTCCAGCCAGTCGCTCACCGCTCGAATCAGCAGAAGCCCGCGTCCACGCACACCGGGGTCAAGGGACGCTGGCTTCCACGAGCCACCGTCGGTAATCTTGAGATGCACTCGCGCGCCGTCGTTTTCGCCATCGATCCGAACTTTGCCGGGTTTACGCTCGCGGTAGCCGTGTTCGATGCTGTTGGCGCAGGCTTCGTTGACGGACAGCACGATGTCGGCGACCTGCTCGTCGGGGACTGTGGCCGACTGCAGCCACGACGCGAGTTGGTGCCGGATGTCGATGAGATCATCAGCGGTGACGATCTGGTCGATCACCAGCGGCTCGTACGGCCGCCGATAGACGACGATCGCAATGTCGTCGTCGTAGCCGCCTGGGGGAGCCAGCTCGCGCAGTGCCGCGTCCGCGACGCCGTCGACGGTTAGGTGCTGTCCGCTTGCCACCGTCGCGCTGAGGTGCGCGATACCCTCGTCGAGCGAGACGTTACGACGCTCGACGAGACCGTCGGTGTAGAGCATCAGCGTCGATCCGGGTGGCAGCACCACCGACGCTTGTGGGCGGGACTTCTTGCGGTTCACCGCCAATGGCACCGAGCGGGCATCGGTGATCAGCGTCGGAGCTGCCTGCGGCGCCGCCAGCACTGCGGGCAGATGGCCGGCGCAACTGTAGGAGAATTCGCCGGACTTGGTGTCGAGAATCGCGAGAAATACGGTGGTGCAGAACGCATTCGGGATAAGATCGGCCACCGAGTCGAGCTCTTCGAGCAGCTGCGCGGGCTCGGCGCCGGTAAGCAGCAGCGCACGCGCGGAGGCGCGAAGCTGACCCATCACCGCCGCGGCGGACAGGCCGCGCCCCACACAGTCGCCGACGATGATGCCGATCCGTTGATCGCCCACCCGCAGCACGTCGTACCAGTCGCCGCCGATTTCCAGAGGTGGGACGGCGGGCTCGTAACGAACCGCGAAACCCGGCGGAAGCTCGGTGGGAGCCAGCATCGCGTGCTGCAAGGTCAGCGACGTCTCGCGGGCTGCCTCGAATTGCCGCACGTGCTGGATCGCCAGTCCGAGGTGGCCGACGAGCACGGTGACCATTAGACGGTCCTCCGCGCTGACCCGCCGGGGGACCCGAAGCTCCAGCCACAGTGCGACGTCGCCGGCGCCGGTGAGGACGGCGACGATGCCGTTCGATTGGCCTGGGGTATCGGGGGTTTCGACGGGCTGGACGGTCAGCGGTAGCTGACGGCGAGCTTGCTGAAAGATCTCACGTAGCGGGTCGCCGAGTTGCCGCCAATCCGTCGGGGTCTTGTCGCCGGCCACCTGGATGGCGGGCTCGGCACCACTCGTCGGCCATACCGCGGCTACCACCCGGTGAACGTCGAGAGCAAGCCGGCACTCGTCGAGGGTGATCGAGAGTACGTCCGACATGCTCTTGGCCACGCTGACTGCGGTCGCCAGCCGCAGCACCGCACTTTCCCTTGCGGCAAAGGCCCTTTCCGCAGTGATATCGCGAAGTGTTCCGACATACACGTCGCCGTCTGCGGCATCGGCATTGACCCGGTTGACGTTCGCCGCTACCCATACCAGTCTGCCGTCGCGATGCCGGATCGGGGTCTCGTACTGGACCTGGTTATTTTCGGCAAGCCGGGATTGTTGTAGGCGCGACCCCTTTTCGTCCACCAGCCACGGGTGCGGCCAACGGTAGGGGAGACCGTGCGCGGGGTAGCCGGTCAGTTTGGTGAAAGCGTCGTTCACTTCGATGACGGCCCCGGTGCGATCGGCGACGAAGAATCCCTCGTGCAGAGAATTCACCACCGCGTTGCGGAACTCATCGCGATCGGCGAGATCGTCGGCGCGGGCCCGCTGCTCCTCGTAACGCTTTGTGCCGTCTAGGAATCCGCGTGTCGCGACATCGAGCGGGGCCAGTGTCTGCAGCAGAAAGGCCAGCGCCACCGCCCCGTCGAAGCCGGGAAACTCCACCGCCAGCCGGTGGTAAAGCGCAGAGTGCTTCTCGACGATCTCCAGCGTGCTGATGTCGTCGTGCAGTGCGCGGCGGCCGAGCTCATGACCGACCGCGAGGTCTTCTTCGTTGCGGGTCTCCAGGTAACTAAGAAGCGCAGCCGTGTACGCGGTGTGGAAATCGTCGTGTGTCATCCGGACATACCTCGGTGCCGTGCTGTGAGCACCAGCGCGTCGTCGTTGTCCTTGGCGTGGACGTGCAGGATCTGCTCGGCGATCGTCAGGGCCGGTGCGGCGAAGTCGATGTCGTCCAGATGGTTTTCGTCGATGCCGTCACTGGTGATGACCAGTAGGTCGCCCGGGCGAATCGGGAAATCCTGCGATACAACCACTTCGGGAACCCGGTAGCCGACGATGCCGCCGGCGAGGCGTACCGACGAGCGCACTTCGACGCCCGCCGGGTGTTTGGCGACCAAGTCAGCGGCGACGTTCCCGATCCCAACCCAGCTGAGCGATTCTTTCTGAAAGTCTATGTGCACCAGAGTCATCGCCGCACCGCGAGTGTTCGACAGGCCACGGTGGCAGCTCTGGACCAGCGTCTCGAGCGACTCGCCGCGGGCGTCGCCGAGGATCTGCACGCCGCAGTCCGCCGCCTCGGCGGCCAATTCGCCGTGCCCAAGCCCGTCCAGCACACCGATCAAAGCGGCGGTGCCGTTCACGTCGACCGCGATCGACCGGTCGCCGCAGACGGTCTGGCCGGGCAGCGGGCGCGAGGTGGCCGCCCATTCGATCGGCCCCAACCAACCATGCTCAGCCATTGTTCGGAATCCACTTCCACATTTCGATCTTCGTGCCCTGCCCGGGGGTGGATTCCACGATCAACCGGTCCATCAACCGGCGCGCTCCGGGCAGGCCGAGCCCGAGTCCGCGGCCGGTGGAATAGCCGTCCTCCATTGCTCTTTCGATGTTGGCGATACCCGGGCCGTCGTCTTCGGCCTGTACGACCAGGGCCTGTCGGCCTTCGCGGTCTTGTACGGCAACCCGGATCGCCCCGTAGCCGGCATAGCTGGTGATGTTGCGGGCGACTTCGGAGATCGCGGTGGCGATCATGGTGACATCGGTCAACGAGAAACCCATGTCGCGCGCCAGTTGATGGCCCGCCTGGCGAGCGGCAACGATGTCGTCAGGGTGACTTACGTCGACGACAACGTCATCCGACACCGTCACGTCCGATCGGTTTCCGAGAAGCCAGTCGCCGATTCAGCAGCGCCAGGCCCTCTTCCAAGTCCAGCGCGGTGTCCATGTCCTCGAAGAGGATTCCGAGTTGGACCATCGCGAATGCGACCTCCGGCTGCAGGCCCACGATCACGGTGTGTGCGCCGCGCAGACTGGTCATGCGTGCAACAGTCTGCAACGACCGTGCGGCGAATGAATCCAATACGTCGATGGCGGTGACGTCGACGACGATGCCTTGCGCCCGATACTCGGTGACTCGTTGCATCAAGCGTTCCCGGAACAGCTCGGTGTCGGAGTCGGACAGGGCGTTTTGCACGGTGGCAATGAGAATCTGTCCCTGTTTCAGAATGGGTACTGGCATGAGACTTTCGCGACGATCTTTTGTTAGGTGGCTTGCTCGCCGGCGCGGGTGACCTCATACCCCAGCAGGTGTTCGGCCTCCTCGATACCGCCCTGCAGGTCGCCGACGGCGTTCATCTTGGAAAGATCCAGCCCGATCGTCACCAGCGTGAGTGCGATCTCCGATGACAGACCGGTGATGATGACGCTGGCACCCATCAAGCCGGAGGCGTCGACGGTCTGCACGAGGTGGTTGGCGACCGTGGAGTCGATGGTCGGTACACCGGTGATGTCGATGACGACGACCTTGGCCCGGTTGGCGCGAATGGCCCGCAGTAGTTGTTCGGTGACCTGCCGGGCGCGCTGGCTGTCCAGAACGCCGATGATCGGCAGAATCAGCAACTGCTCGCGCACCTGTAGCACCGGCGTAGACAGCTCGCGGATGGCTTCCTGCTGCTGACGGATGATGCGCTCGCGTTCCTGCACGAAGCCGACGGCGACGGTGTTGGCGATCCGGTTGGCCGCGGGCTCATAGGCGTCCAGCACCCGGTTCAGCAGGTCGAAGTCCGTCTGGTACTTCTCGAAGAGCGACCGGGCCAGCACGTCGCGCAGCAGCAGGACGATGCCGACGACCTCATTGGTTTCCACGCCACGGGGAATGATGCGTTCGGACAAGTCGCGCGCGTAGTCCTGTAGCGCCTCGACGCTACCGGTCTCGAGCACCTCGACGTAGCTGTCGTACACCGTCGTTGCCTCGGAGAAGATCTCCTCGGGCGACATCGCGGTCAACAATTCGGCCTCGGTGATCCTGCGGGCCCATTCCTCGCGCAGCACCGTTCGATTCTGGCGCAAGTGCTGCACCAGCTGTGGCAGCAGCAAACCCGCACCCGACACCGCCGCCGTCTGACCGACGACGCCCGTTGACGAGAGATCTGTTGACTGATCCGACATTGAACCTCCCGGATCTCCGCGGTGGACCAAGTCCCGCGCCTAGACTAACTGAGCCTCGCGGCGACGGCCGTTGAAGTAATATTTCTGCGAATTTGCCAGGCGGCGAGGGTCGGCACCGGATCCGCCGGGAGCGACAAGACTTCAGATGAAGGATGGCCGTGTCAGCTGCGGATCCGATCACTACCTCCGTCGTTCACCGGGACGGGGTCGCCGTGGTCAGTATCGGCGGGGAAATCGATTTGAGCACCGCGCCTGCTTTCGAAGCGGTCATCGCGGAAGCGCTCGAAGAAGATCCACCCGCGCTCGTGGTCGAGCTGTCCGGGGTGATCTTCATGGCCTCGGTGGGACTGCGGATATTGGCCGCCACCCAGGAAAAGGTCGGCAAATTGATTCAGATCGCAGTGGTGGCCGCCAATGCGGCGGCGAGCAGACCGATGCAGCTGACCGGTTTGGACAAACTCATTGCGTTGTACCCGACGTTGGATGAGGCCTTGACCGCGATAGGCGTGTCCGCGGGCGACTAGCGGCTACGGACGCAGCACCATCGAGATTGACGTTGGCGCGAAGAAGCGCGAGTGACCAGCACGCTAGCGTCGATCTCGTTCGTCGCAGCCAATTAATGACTCAGGATACTAGCGGCTACGGACGCAGCACCTGACGCGCGATCGCGTACTTGTGCACCTCGGTCGGGCCGTCGTAGAGGCGAAAGGCCCGCATGTCGGAGAAGATCATCCCGACGGGTGTCTCATCGGAAATGCCGATGCCGCCCAGGATTTGGACACAGCGGTCGGCGACCTTGAACAGCTCCTCGGACACATAGGCCTTGACCATCGAGCTCTCGTGTCTGCCGGTGCCCCGATCGCCCTTGTCCAGCGTCCAGCATGCCCACCAAATCCCGAGCCGGCATTGCTGCAAAGCGATTTCGTTGTCGGCGATCATGAAGCTGACGCCCTGATGTTCACCGAGCGTCTTACCGAACGCGGTGCGCTCGCGGGCGTGCCGCACCGCGATTGACTGCGCGCGCGAAGCCGCCCCGAGCCAGCGCATGCAGTGGGTCAGCCGCGCCGGCGCCAGCCGCATCTGTGCGTAGCGCAAGGCCTGGCCGACCTCACCGAGCACTGCCGAGGCGGGCAGTCGCAGACCGGTGAACCGCACGACGCCGTGGCCTTCGACGTAGTTGCGGTCCATCGTGTTCATCACCCGCTCGATCTCGATGCCCGGGGTCGCACCGTCGCAGAGGAACAGCGTCGGCCCGTCAGCGCCGTGCTGGTTGGGCGCGACGCGGGCCATGATGATCCAGGTCCGGGCGCCGTTGGCTCCGGTGATCAACCACTTGTGGCCGTTGATGACGTAGTCGCTGCCGTCGAATTCCGCCGTCGTGGCCAGCTGGTTGGGATCTGAACCGGCGCCGCCGGGTTCGGTCATCGCGAACACCGACCGCTGGCGTCCGTCGATCACCGGGATAAGGAATTCGTCGATCTGCTCGGGGTTGGCGACCTTGCCCAGCAGGAACATGTTGCCCTCGTCGGGCGCGGCGCAGTTGAGCGCGATCGGGCCCAGCGTCGACCAGCCGGCCGCCTCGAACAGCACGGCCTGCTCGCGGTGCGACGGCTCCCGGCCACCAAATCGCTTGGGCGCCTGGAATGTCAGCAGCCCGGCGTCGCGGGCCAGCTCCACCAATTCGGCGCGCAGGCCATCGTCGGGACCGTGCCGGGTCAGGCGAGGGTCGGTCTCGTAGGGCACGATCTTGTCGACGACGAACGCGCGGATTTCGTCGCGCAGCGCCGCGGTGTCGGCGGGTACGTCGAAATCGATCATGCGGATTCCATCAGCGTCAGCGCCTGCTCGAACAGCCGCACCGTGGCCTCGTGCAGCAGGTCGCCGACCTCCTTGGGGGCCTTGCCGGCGCTGGCCCTAGCGTTGGTGCCCTCCAGCACGATGCCGAGTTTGAAGCAGGCCAGCACGGTGTACCAGGTTACGTGCGACAGGTCGCGGGTGGTGTTGCGGGCGTAACGGTCGACCAGATCGCTGGGTGCGGCAAGTCCGCCCTTCTCGAAAAGCGTTCCGCCGAACGCCGCGGACTGCCCCCAGGTGGCCAGCAGCCACCCGAGGTCCAGTAGCGGATCGCCGATCGTGGACATCTCCCAGTCGACGATCGCGACGACCTCAGGGCCGGTGCGGGAGAACATCACGTTGGCCGCGTGGTAATCGCCGTGCATGATGCCCGGTGTCCACGCCATCGGACGGCCTTCTTCGAGCCACTTGGCCACCTCGTCGACGCCGGGAATGTCTGGGCCAGGGTAGTTTTCGAACTCTTGGTAGGACTCCAACTCTGAAAGCCAGCGTGGCACTTGGCGTTCCAGGAACCCGTCCGGCTTGCCGTAATCGCTCAAGCCCACCGCGGCGTAGTCCACCGCTCCGAGCTTGGCCAGCGCGTCGGCCATCGACAGCCCCATCTCGAACCGCACTGCGGGGTCGGCGGCGTGCAGCTCCGGCAATTCCTGGCCGGCGTTGAACCCGTCGATCGGCTCCATCAGATAGAAGACCGCATCGCCGAGCACGCCGGGGTCGTCGCAGCGGGCGATCAGGCGAGGATGCGGTACGTCGGTCCCGGCCAGCGCCGCCAGCACCTGCGTCTCGCGCATGATCACGACGTTGCTGCGCGGGCGTAGATGCTTCGGCCCGCGGCGCAGCACATACGGCCGGCCCGACCGGGTGAACCGCAACATGATGTTCTGCGTTCCGCCGCTGATCGCGGAAACGTTCTCCAGGGGGCCGTCGCCCAGCCCCTGCTTCGACATCCACTCGGCGAGGCCGTCCGGGGCTTTGAGCTCCTCCACGAAGGTGAAGCTACTACGAGGCCGCCGGGCGTCGGCTAGCCGTCGGCAGATGAGGCGCGACGCGCAGATTCCAGGGCGATGCACAGTTCGGCAGCCGCGCGCGGATCGGTGACGAGTCGTCCGGTCCGCTGCTCGAGTTTGCGCAACCGTTGCCGCACCGTATTGGGGTGCACGTACAACTGCTGCGCGGCGCGCTCGGCCGAGCCTCCGTGGTCGAACCACGCCTCCAACGTGTCCAGCAGCGCTTCGCGCTCATGGTCGGGGAGATCGTCGAGCGGGCCCAATACATTGGCCGCGATGCGATCCATGACTTCGGGGGCGCCGGCCGCGGCCACCGCGATCACGTCGCGGTCGAAGACGGTGATCGGCGCGCGGTCGGGTCGAGCCGCGGTCATGGCGATCCGGGCGTACCGCAGCGCGCCTGCCGTTCCGGCAAGGTCATCGAAGAGCGGGCTGACGCCGACGCGGGTGACCGGATATTCAGTCAACACCTCGAGTACGGGGTCCAACCCGGTCGACGGTCCGAGGTGCAAGATCCCGATCTCGATATCGGGTTGCAGCCGCCACGCGGAGAATATGCCACGCGCCGACAACCGATCCTCGATATCCGGGAAGCCGGTGCGGCTGATACGTGTCAGCTCCGCACACACCACAACGTATGGCCCGTGGAGTGAAATCCGTAGGGTGTCAGCGGTATTCCACAAGTCAACGGTGTCGGTGAGCCGGCCGTCGATCAGCGCCTGCACCATTGCGGAGCGCTCCTGCTGACGGGTCACCATCTGGTGAGCGATTTGCTCTTGATAGCCGGTGACCATCGCGGTAGTGAACTCCTCCAGCACCTTCCACATCGCCTCGGATGCACGTAGCAGGCC
>NZ_JBAPRN010000292.1:0-2793 GCF_049281135.1 Mycobacterium sp.
GCGTGAGATAGATCTGCGTCGTGGACAGGTTCGCGTGACCCAGGACGTACTGCACGTCGGTCAACGGCAGCGCGCCATCCTCGGCCATCCGATAAGCGGCGGTGTGCCGCAGCGAATGCAACGTGGCCCCTGTACCGGCGCGCTTGTTGACTCGCTCGAACATGCGATGGACAGCGTGATAGGTCAGGCGCCGATGCGGAGGCCGTAACGTCCACCAGAGCGGCTGCCTGCGCCCCGCCGGAATCATCCCTTCCATCTCCACCTGGTAAAGCCGAAGCCAGACGAACGCGTCGCTGGACGCTGGCAGTTCCTGCACCGCGCGGGTGCCCTTGCGGACCACGCTGATCACCCCGCGGCCGGGGTCGACGCCACCGCAGGTCGCCGACAGCAACTCCGACGCCCGCGCCCCGGTCGACACGTAGAACGCCACCAGCGCCCGATCGCGGTGGGACGGCAGCAGGGCGAAGATCTCGTTGAACTCCCCGTCGGGAACGCTGCGCGGGATCCGGCTCGGCAGCGTCGGCCGATATCGCCCAACCCGCTCGTTGCGATGCGGTTCCATGGGATTGTGGTGGGCATGCGCCCGGCCGTTGCGCCGCAGCCGGTCAAGCGGGAACGGATTCAAGATCGAACCAGTGCCCGCCTCCCGGTGTAAGTCGTAGAAGTTGCGCAGCACCCTCTCGCTGTGAGCGCGCACCGACGCCGAATACGACTGCCCCGAGGACGTCGTCGCGGTCAGGTCCTCGCCGCGCCGCCAATGCACACGGACCGGCTTCCCGCTGACCTGCAACCAGCGGGCGAACTCGCGTGCCTCGACCTGCGTCGCCCGATCCCACGACATCTCGATCGCCCAGAGGAACCGAAACCAGCGAAGCAAGTCGAGTGCATACGAACGCAGCGTTGCCGGCGAACGACCCGCAGCCTGCAACTCCCGCAGGTAGACGACGATCGCAGCGACGACCTCGCCGACCCCATCGACGACGCGCCAAGGCTCGGCGGCATCCGCCGTGTCGACCACCCGACCGATCTGCGGAACGAGCGTCCGCGCCAAGTCCCGTTGTCCCCGCAACTCATCCGACATGCGGCGAGGTCTAACAGCGGGACCAGTCGCGACACGCCACCGACACCGGCTAGTTCAGTCAACAGGTAGTGCACGGCGAAGCGGACGTAATCCGGGGTGGGCACCACAACATTGGCTACGACGCCACCTTTGAGGCAGCCCATCCGGTCGGCCAGCACCACCGCGGGGACCCCGCCCAGGACGTCGAAGCACTCGGCCAGCATCGCCATCGTGGTCTCGGCGCGTTCGTTGTCGGCAAAACGCACAAACCGCACCCGGGAGAAGGCCAGCACCGCGCAGAACACGTGCAGCCCGCCCAACACACCCCGGTCGATGACCAGATACCGCCCCGCAGACCACACCGCCGGGCGTCGGCCGCGGGGATTCTCCTTACGCCATAACGCTTTCTGCGCTGCGACCAACCGACGAAAGTTGCGGGCCGAACCGCCATACTCGGCAGCGTGCGCCGCCGGTAGCAGCCGCTTCGCGGTGATCCGGGCGTTCGTCTTGGCTACGCGGTGCGCGACCAGGTCGACAACGCCGCCGTAGTTGTGTGAGCCGGCAGCCCGCTCAGCTGGTGGCAAGCTGGCCGTCATGACGGGCGATGACCCGCCGCACCGTCTTCGCGGTAGTGCCACTGATCGCGGCCGCACCACGGTAAGTGCCCACCTCGCGGTAGGCGGAAAATGATGTCCATTCGTTCGCTCGCAGACTTCAATAGAAGCTCCGTGGGCGGTGACAGTGACTGGTTGGCACCGCCACCGTCACCGTCACCGTCCAGGCCACAAGCTCCAGGCCGACGCGACGAACGAAGGATGAGGACTTTTACCTGGCCAAAACCGGGGACCTAAACCTGGCCACTACCGGGGACTTTTCCATGGCCACGGACATCAGAATGGCAAGATACCATGGGGCAGAGATCGGAGCCAGCAGCACCAGTGTAGATCGGGTGTACAGAAAGAATGCCGACGCATCAGTTGGCGCGTGCGCCAAGTGGATCGGCGGATCGTATGAATTTCCGTCATTCCAGAGATACCTGAAGGGTAGCCATACCGTTTCGCGAACATCCTGTATGACTCACGCGTCCGTGGGCTCGTAGGCGTGATCCTGCGTTGCGCCGATCGAGTGCGGTCAACACAAGCCACGAACAAAGCACGCCGTGAGAACTACCGCGGCCGGGATCAGCTACGCACCGGCGGTCCAGTCACCCGGAGGCCTAACGGTTCGCCTTGCCCGCGATCGCCCATGCGCCTCAGGTTCCGAAGGATCACCTGAAGCGGTAGCTAGGTCAACATGGTCCACAACGACTCGCCGCCGATGGATGGACGTGGCGACACCCTATCTCGAATGGAGCGTGGCGACAGGCCGGAGGGTCTATGCACGCGCGTGTATCAGGCCTCGTTCGAATTCCTCATTGAAGGGTGCCATACAATTCCTCCTCGACCACACTGACGACTTGAGTCTGCGCTGACGACCAGCCGCCACCGCGTATTGCTGATGCGGCCGCACCAGCTCGCGCCGCAATGTTGGGTGTCTCGACGACTCCGCTGAGCGCATCGGCCATCGCAATCGGGGCTGGCTGCGCCCATACCGCGTACGGACTCGGAAGCTCCGAACGAGCGAACGGAAGCTCGTTGACCACCGGAATGTTGCCCGCAGCGAGCATCTCATCCGGAACCAGCGATACGTTCGTGAAGGACATCGACAAACCAGCGATTGTGCGATTGTAGAGC
>NZ_JBAPRN010000293.1:0-29625 GCF_049281135.1 Mycobacterium sp.
CACGGCCAGGGCCATCGCCCACAGTGAGCTCAGCAGCGTCACCATGAACAGGTCGCGGATGCCGAATGCGAGCTTGGCGCTGTCGACGGTGTTGAACTGCGCGCTGGTGAAGAAATTCGCGTGGTTGGCCCGCAGTGCTGGAATCGCGTGGATCAGCAGGAATATCGCGATCAGCCCGATAACGATGGTGATCGTCGAACCGGCGAGGGCGGCGACCGACGTGAAAAGCCGGTCGCCCGCCCGTGCCTTAGCTCCGTCGCCGGCGCTGCGCGCGGGCGCTGTCGCGGTGGACATGATGGCCCTTGATCAGGCGATGGCGTTGACCGCGGTTGACAGCCTCGACCTGAAGGCGTCGGGGATCGGGATGTATCCATTGTCCGCCAAGCCATTCTGGCCGGGCCCAATGGTTGCCTGGAGGAACGCCTTGACGGCCGTGCCGACCTGACTGTCCGAATACTTCGAGCAGACAACTTCATACGTCGCCAACACGATCGGGTAAGCGCCCGATTGGGTGGGCTTGTAGAACGACAGTGTGTCCAGGATCAGGTCGTTGCCCTGCCCCTTGATCTTTGCCCCGGCGATCGTCTTGCCGACCGAATCGGCGCTGATCGCAACGGGATCGGGACCGGCGGACGTGACGATCTTTGCCTCGTTGAGCTTCTGGGCCTGGGCGAACGACCATTCGTTATAGGTGATCGACCCAGGAGTGTTCTTGATGGCCGCCGAGGTGCCGTCGTTGCCCTTGGCGCCTTCACCGATGCCGCCGTTGAACGACTTGCCGTGGCCCTTGCCCCACGCACCGTCGGATGCGCCATCGAGGTACTGCTGGAAATTGTCCGTTGTTCCGGATTGGTCGCTGCGGAACACCACGTGGATCGGCAGATCGGGGAGTGCCGTGCCGGTGTTGAGCGCGGTGATCGCCGGGTCATTCCAATTCTTGATGGTGCCGTTGAAGATCTTCGCCGTGGTCGGTCCGTCCAGGTTCAGCGAGGTCACCCCGGTGACGTTGTAGGTCACCGCGATCGGCCCGAACACCACCGGCAGATCCCATCCTGGCGACCCGCACCGCTGCTGCGCTTTGGTGTGCTCGTCGTCGCTCAGCGCCACGTCCGATCCACCAAAATCGGTTTGGTTGCCGACAAACTCATTGATTCCTGCGCCTGAGCCGTTCGCCGTGTAGTTCAGGGTTTGACCTGAGCACGCCTGCTCGAAAGCGTTGACGAATCGCGCCATCGCATTTGCCTGGGCGGTGGACCCGCTGGCCTTCAGCGTGTGCTTGCCGCCGCAGCTCACGTTCGTTTTCGACGACGACGCTCCGGACGACGCACCGCCTTCATTGGTGGTGTTGTTGTTTCCACACGCGGACAGCAGGAGCGCACCGGTAGCCAGCACGCCCACTGCAGCGCCAAATCGGTTGAATCTCAAATCAGTTCCTTTGAACGGTCGGGCGGATAGCTACTTAAACTGCGCCACGAGGCAGGACGGGCACAACACAGTTCCGACATACGGAAGCGTGGCTGTTCTTGGCCAACGCCGGGAGGATTCGAAGTAAACAAACCGGCTCACCGAGCCGAACGTAGCATCGGCATTTAGGTGCCGGCTGTGGACGGTCTAAATCAATCGCTTGACTTAACCGACGTCTCGCCGATTAACTCAGTGACATGGTCAACGAACTGCTCGACAAGGTCGCGATCGTCACCGGGGGTGCCTCCGGCATCGGCGCCGGAATCGTCGAGAAGTTCTTGTCGGAGGGCGCGCGGGTGGTGATCGCCGACGTCGAGCGTGAGCGTGGGCAAGAGCTGGCCGGCAAGCTGGGCGGCGACGTGGTTTTCCGGTCGGCCGACGTCTCGAACCCCGAACAGATCGGTGCGCTGGTCGCGGGAGCCGTCGAGACCTTCGGCCGGCTCGACGTCATGGTGAACAACGCCGGAGTCTCGAGCAAGATGCATCGCAGCTTTCTCGACGACGATCTGGCCGACTTCCAGCGCGTCATGTCGGTCAATGTCCTGGGCGTGATGGCCGGTACCCGCGACGCCGCCCGCCAGATGGCGACCAGCGGCGGCGGATCGATCATCAACATGTCGTCGATCGGTGGCATCCAGGCCGGGGGCGGCGTGATGACGTATCGCGCGTCCAAGGCTGCGGTCATTATGTTCACCAAGTCCGCCGCAATCGAGTTGGCGCAGTATGAGGTTCGGGTCAATGCCATCGCGCCGGGCAATATCCCGACACCGCTGCTGCAGACGACGACAACCGATAAGTCGCCCGAAGAGCTCGCGCGCTTCGAGCATGCGATCCGCGAGCAGATGCGCGCCGATCGGCCGCTGAAGCGAGAGGGCACACCCGACGACATCGCCGAGGCGGCGCTCTACCTGGCCTGCGATCGGGCCCGCTATGTGACCGGGACCGTCCTGCCAGTCGACGGCGGCACGGTCGCCGGAAAGGTGCTCCGTCGGCGCAACGAGCAGATAAATTAAATCAATCGCTTGACTTAATTGGAGGCAGGGCGTTGACTAGCCCGGTGACCACCGCGAGGGCCGCGCGCAGCGATCGGGCCAGCACCACCCAGGAAGCGATCCTGACCGCCGCCGAGCGGCTGTTCGCCGAGCACGGCGTCTTTGCCGTCTCCAATCGACAGGTCAGCGAGGCGGCGGGGCAGGGCAACAACGCCGCCGTCGGCTATCACTTCGGCACCAAGACCGACCTGGTGCGGGCCATCGAACAACGGCACCGGGAGCCCATCGAACGTCTGCGGGAGGACATGGTCGCGCGGACGCTGAAGTCCGAGGACACCCGGAGTTGGGTCGCGTGCCTGGTGCGCCCATTGACCGATCACTTGGCGGCGCTGGGCAACCCCAGCTGGTACGCACGCTTTGCCGCGCAGGTGATGACTGATCCGGCGTACTACAACATCGTCGTCAAAGACGCGCTGACATCCGAATCGCTGGTGCAGGTGATCGACGGGATAAACCGGTGTCTTCCCGAGCTGCCGATCGATGTTCGGGTGGAACGCAACCTGATGGCGCGCAATCTGTTGGTCCACACCTGCGCCGATCGTGAACGGGCCTTGGCCGCAGGCGCATCCGCGCCGTGGACGTCCTGGCAGACCGCCGGGACCCGTCTCATCGACGCCGTCGTCGGACTGTGGCTGGCGCCGGTCACGCCGCACAATTAGAAGAAGTTAGATGCAGGAAAATATGAAAGTCTCTGTGGACCAAGACAAATGCGCATCGTCAGGGAACTGCGTGATGCATGCACCGGAAATCTTCGATCAGCGCGACGAGGACGGCGTAGTCGTCGTGCTCGATGAGTACCCGCCCACTGAGCAGGCCGACAACGCCCGCAAGGCTGAGGCCGGTTGCCCCGCCCTGGCCATCCACATCGAGGAGTGAGAAGTGTCCGAGACGCTCACCGGCGCGACCACCGAGGCGATCGCTGACGCCCCCGAGTATCCGATGCCGCGTGCCGGTGGTTGCCCGTTCGCCCCGCCACCGAAGGTGATGGAGCTGGCCGAGGCGCGGCCGTTGTCGCGCGTGACGATCTGGGATGGCAGCACCCCATGGCTTATCACTGGCTACGACGAGGCGCGCACGCTGTTCTCCGATCATCGGGTCAGCGTCGACGACCGTCGGCCGGGTTTCCCGCACTGGAACGCGGGCATGCTGTCCACGGTGCACAAGCGGCCCAGATCGGTGTTCACCGCAGACGCCGAGGAGCACACCCGATTTCGGCGGATGCTGTCAAAACCGTTCACCTTCAAGCGGGTTGAAGGTCTGCGCCCGGCGATCCAGCAGATCACCGACGACGCCATCGACGCGATGCTGGCCGGGCCCAAGCCCGGTGAGATCGTCAGTGCGCTGGCACTCCCGGTGCCCTCGTTGGTGATCAGCCAGCTGCTCGGCGTGCCGTATGAAGACGCCGAGATGTTCCAGCACCACGCCAACGTCGGGCTGGCGCGGTACGCGACCGGTGAAGACACCGTCAAGGGCGCGATGAGCCTGCACAAATATCTTGCCCAGCTGGTCGAGGCCAAGATGGAGTCCCCGGCCGAAGACGCGGTGTCGGACCTCGCCGAGCGAGTCAAGGCGGGCGAGCTCAGCGTCAAGGAAGCCGCGCAGCTCGGCACCGGCCTGCTGATCGCCGGACACGAGACCACCGCCAACATGATCGGCCTGGGCGTGCTGGCCCTGCTGCAACACCCCGACCAGGCGGCGGTCTTGCGAGAGACCGGCGACCCGAAAGTCGTTGCCAACGCCGTCGAGGAACTGCTGCGTTATCTGTCGATCATCCAAAACGGCCAGCGCCGTGTGGCCGCAGAAGACATCGAGATCGCCGGCGAAGTCATCCGCGCCGGCGAAGGCATCATCATCGACAACGCGCCGGCGAACTGGGACCCCAAAGAATTCACCGAACCCGACCGGCTGTACCTGCATCGCTCGGGTGCCGGGCAGCACGTCGCCTTCGGCTACGGACGGCACCAGTGCGTCGGTCAGCAGCTTGCCCGCGCCGAACTACAGATCGTCTTCCACACGCTGTTTCACCGCGTGCCCAGCCTGGAACTCGCCGTGCCGATCGACGATGTGCCGCTCAAGCATGACCGGCTCGCATACGGCGTCTACGAACTACCGGTGACCTGGTGAATCCACTCACTAGCCGATCCGCGAGAACTACTGTCGAAGAAGTCTGGATCCGAATGGAGGGCCACTGATGTCGCCTCAAACAAGCACCGTCTCGCTGTACCCGCCGGGAGGCTTTGGCGCGCCCAAGAATCGGCACGGTCACGCCGACGGCACCAACACCGGCCTGCCCGAAGGCACGGTGGTTTTCTCGGCGGACAACCACATTTCGCTGGCCGACGACATCTTCTATCAGCGTTTCCCGGAAGACCTGAAAGACAAGGCGCCGCGGATCTGGTACGAGGAAGGCGCCTACCAAGTCGGACGGAAGGGACAGTCGTTCCTGCCAGGTGATTTCAGCGCCGTCCTGATGCAGTACGACGACCTGCCCGGTGCGGCGAGCACCAACATCGAGGCCCGGATCCAGGAACTGCGCGAGGACGGCGTCGAGAAGGAACTCGCGTTCCCCAACGCCATTCTGGCGCTCTTCCACTACCCGGACAAGAAACTTCGAGAGCTGGCGTTCCGCATCTACAACGAGTACATGGCCGAGTTGCAGGAGCAGTCCAACGGGCACTTCTACGGTGCGGGACTGATCAACTGGTGGGATCCCGAAGGCACGAAAAGGACACTGGCCGAACTGAAGTCACTCGGCCTCAAGACGTTCCTCCTGCCGCTCAACCCCGGCAAGGATGACGACGACAAGCCGATCGACTACGGCAGCACCAGCATGAAGCCGGTGTGGGATGAGATCGAGGCGGCCGGGCTTCCGATCACCCACCACATCGGCGAGACGCCGCCGAAGAGTCCGTGTGAGTTCAACAGCGTCGTCGTCGGCATGATGATCAACATCGACGGATTCCGCGAACAGTTCGCCAAGTACCTCTTCACCGGGATCCTCGACGACCACCCCGGACTCCGGATCGGCTGGTTCGAAGGTGGAATCGCCTGGGTGCCATGGGCTTTGCAGGATGCCGAGCATCTGGTGGCGTCCTACCAGCACATGTTCAATCGGCCGCTCGAGCACGACGTGCGCTACTACTGGGACACGCACATGAGCGCCTCGTTCATGGTCGATCCGCTGGGGCTGCAGCTGATCGACCAGATCGGCATCGACAAGGTGATGTGGTCCAGCGACTACCCGCACAACGAAAGCACCTTCGGCTATTCGGAGAAGTCGCTGGCCGCCGTCGTCGACGCGGTCGGCCCGCAGGCGGCCACGCGCATCGTCAGCGGCAACATCACCGAGTTCTTGGGGCTGTAGGCCGCTCGATGACTTCACCCACTTCGTTCTTGGCCCCGCCGACGTCTGCGCAAGACATTCCGGAGAGACCGGATATCGAGCGGATGCGTCGCGAGACCGGTGCGCGGCTGCGTTCGGCGATGGCCGATCGCGGTGTGGATGTGCTGATCCTGCTGGGCAACAACAGTGTCGTGTATGCGACCGGGGTGAGCTGGCCGCTGGGCGATGCCGGGTTGTCCTATGTCGAGCGGCCAGTCGCGGTTGTCCTCGCCGACGATCCGCACCCGCACTTGTTCCTGCCTTTCCGTGAAGGTTCTGCGTCGGAATCAGGTTTGCCCGCAGACCATCTGCACGGTCCGGTGTATCTGGAATTCGACGAGGGCGTGGAGAACTTCGCGCGGGTGATCGAAGAGCTGATGCCGGCCGCGGCCGTGATCGCGGTCGACGAGCTCACCGGCGCGATGCGGCGCGCGCAGCCGCGGCTGTTCCGGTCCGGACGCCCGGTCGACGCCGCTCAGATCGTCGGCGCTGCCAAGCTCATCAAGACTCCCGACGAACTGGCCTGCATCCGCACCGCGGTGCGGATCACCGACACGGCGATGGTGGACGTGCAGGCCGCGCTGGCGCCGGGAATTCGTCAGATCGACTTGTCGGCAAGCTTCATGCGCCATGCCTTCGAACTGGGCGCGATGGCCAGCATGCTCGAGCCGATCTGGCAGGTGATGCCCAAGTACAAAGCTGACGGGGTATGGACCACCCACGGGGATCTGGCATTGCCGCTGTTGACAACTGAGCGTGAACTCGCTGCCGGTGACGTGCTGTGGACCGACGTCAGCATCACGTACCAGGGCTACTGTTCCGACTTCGGACGGACCTGGGTGGTGGGCGACGAGCCGACGCCTCGGCAGCACGCGCAGTACTACAAGTGGCAAGAGATCGTCGACGCTGTGCTCAGCGTGGTGCGGGCCGGTGCCTCTGTGGCGGACTTGGGCAGGGCGGCGACGCAAGCCAATGGCGGCGCCCGGCCGTGGCTGCCGCACTTCTACCTCGGGCACAGCATCGGTGTGAACGCGGCCGAAACACCCATGATCGGAACCGATCTCGGCGAGGAGTTCGACGAGAACTTCATCCTCGAGCCGGGCATGGTGATGGTCCTCGAGCCGGTGGTGTGGGAGGAAGGCACCGGCGGTTACCGCAGTGAAGAGATCGTCGTCATCACCGAGAACGGGCATATCCGGCTGACCGACTACCCCTATGCCCCGTACGGAGAACACTGATATGGGAACCGAGGTTCTGGCCGACGACCGCGCGTTGCGCACCGGTCGTCGCGAACGCGCCCTGGCGCAAATGGAAAAGCACGATCTCGACGTGCTGGTACTCGGCCGCCAGGCGAACGTCCGCTACGTATCCGGTACACCGCAGTTGTGGGTAGCCGGCACCAGGCCGTTCGGTCCGACGTGTGTGGTTGTGCGGGAGACCGGGGCGATCCATCTGCTCAGCACCTGGGACGAGGGCGTGCCGGACGACATCCCCCACGAGAATCTCTACGGCATCGCCTGGAACCCGATGAACACCATCGCCAACTTACAACGCATCGATGGGGCGGCAACAGCGAAACATGTTGGCACCGATGCGCTTTCACCGGGGTTCGCGCAGCTGCTGCCGACGGCTTTTCCGAATGCCGAGCTAGTCGACGGTGAGCTGGCGATGCGCGCAGCCCGGCGGATCAAGACACCTGAGGAAGTGACGGCGCTACGCGAGGCGATCCGGGTGGCCGAGCTGGGCTTGGCCGCGGCCGTCGCCGAACTGCGGCCGGGAATCAGCGAGAAGACCTTGGCCGGTGTGCTGTTGGAGGCGATGGCCGCCGGCGGGGTGAGCACCCCGTCCACCCAAGACGCGGCGTGGGTGACATCCCGCGAGCACCCATGGCGTCGGGCCAATCCTGACGGATTGGTGCAAGACGGCGACCTGGTGGCGTTCTCCGCCGGCGTGCTCGACGGTGGCTACACCGGCGAAGTCGGCCGCACCTGGCCGGTCGGCGAACTCAACGGCGCCAGTGATCTGTATAGACGGTGGGATGCGCTGTGGGACAGGCTGTATGAAGCCTGTCAACCAGGTGCGCCTGCCATCGATCTACTTACGGCCTATCAGGCCGCCGGCGAAGAACTACCGCCGATGCCCATCGCGCGGGGGCTGGGTCTGGGATTCGACCCACCCGTCGTCTCTCAGCATCTGCCGGCGACGGCGGCCGAGGAACGGCTGGAGCCGGGGATGGTGCTGGCGGTCACCGGATATGTCTGGCAATCGGGCGTCGGCGCCGTGTTCGGGCGAGAGGCGGTGTTGATCACCCCCGACGGTCCCGAGGTCTTGACGTCAAGCCCCTCGGCCAACGCCGCGGCCGGCGTCTGACGATGGCCGAGAGCGCGCGGCCGTCGCCGGAGGAGATCATCCTCTACGACAAGGACCCGAAGACCAAGATCGCCGCATGCTCAGTGCGCTCTTCGAGTCGATGGGCGGCCTGGTGGCCCCCGACGGTGATGACATGATGCTCGGCGACGCCATCCAGAGCGGGCTCGCCGACTCGGTGAGGGACAACGACGCCAAGTTTCCGCCCGACTTACGGTTGAGTAAATCCGGCCGGGCGAAGAAGGACTAGGCCGTGGCGCCAGACACTGGCCCCCTGCACGGTTACACTGTGGTTGAGCTGTCCACTGGCATCGCCGGTGCCTACTGCACCAAGCTGTTGGCTGACGGCGGCGCTCAGGTGATCAAAGTCGAGCCGCCGCAAGGAGATCCGTTGCGCGGCTGGTCGGCGTCGGGTACCCACATCGAAACCGGCAGCGACGGAGCCCTGTTCGGATTCCTAGCCGGCGCCAAGCACAGCGTTGTCGCCGACCCGGGCATCGACGGCGACGCCGACCTCATCGACGACCTGCTGGCCGCCGCGGACGCGGTGGTGTGGTCGCGCGGTTCCTCGGTGGCCGAGGCCTCCGCATTCACACCGCAGGCGCTGCGTCGCTCGCATCCGCACCTGATCGTCACATCGATCACCCCGTTCGGGCTGGACGGGCCGTGGTGCGACCGGCCGGCGACCGAGTTCACTTTGCAGGCGTGGTCGGGCGGCATTGTCGGGCTGGGTCGCGGATCCGCCGATCGCGCACCGGTATTCGTCGGCGGACAGGTCGGTGACTATCTGGCGGGCGCTCACGCCGGCGTCGCGACCTTGGCGTCCCGGTTGCGCCAGATCGACACCGGCGCCGGTGAGCTCCTCGACCTCTCGATGCTCGAGGCCCAGATTCTCGGCCTGACCTATTACCCCGTCACCTTTTTCGAGATGCTGGGGCGGCCGTGGCGGGACGCCCGCAAGGTCACGGTGCCGGGGATCGCGCGTGCCAGAGACGGTTTGGTGGACGTGGGATGCGGCACTGCGCAGCAGTGGTTCGACTTGTGCGCGATGATCGGCCGCCAAGACTGGATCGACGAGGACTCGCCGCTGTCGATCACCGAGATGGCCAACGAGAAGGCCGCCGAGATCTATTCGTGGTTCGAGAGCCAGAACGCCGACGACATCCGCGACCTGGCCTCCGCGTTTCGGATACCCAACGCGCCGGTCGCCAACGGCGCCAACATCACCGAGCTGGAACAATTCCAGCGCCGGCGCTCATTTGTCGCCAACCCTCGAGACGGGTTCCAGCAGCCGGGTCATCCGTACCGGATGGAGCCCGCGAAACTCCTTCCGCCGCAACCGGCCCCGCGTCTCGGCGAGCACACCGCACAGTATCGGCAGTCTCCACTATCCGCGCCGAAGCGGCCGACGCCGTCCGGCGTCGCAGATCGGCTGCCTTTCCAGGGTCTACGGGTGCTGGACATGACCACCTTCTGGGCCGGGCCGAGCTGTACGCATTTCCTTGCAATGCTCGGGGCTGACGTGATCCACGTTGAGTCCACCCGCAAGCCGGACGGTACCCGATTGATCGCCGGCATCCCGGTCACCGAGGACCAGTGGTGGGAGAAGTCGCCGATCTTCTCGGCGCTGAACACCAATAAGAAAGGGTTGACCCTCGACCTGCAGACCTCGGCGGGCCGAGACGTGTTGCGCCGCTTTATCGCAACCTCAGACGTGATCGTCGAGAGTTTCACTCCTCGGGTGCTGGACCAGATTGGCCTGGATTTCGCGGCGGTCCGGGCGATCCGGCCCGACGCGATCCTATTGAGGATGCCGGGGTTCGGCCTGGACGGGCCGTGGCGGGACAACCCGGCGTTCGCCTACGTCATCGAGGCCGCATCCGGGGTGAGCTGGCTGACCGGTTACCCGGACCGCAATCCCTACGAGCCGTACTCCATCGGCGATCCCAATGCCGGCGTGCACGCGGCCACCGCACTGCTGCTCGCCCTGGAGTTCCGGCGCTGCACCGGTCAAGGCGTGATGATCGAGGCCGCGATGATCGATGCGGCCCTGAACATCGCCGCCGAACAGGTCATCGAATACTCCGCCTATGGTCAGTTGCTGCAGCGCGCCGGCAATCGGGGACCGGCGGCCGCGCCGCAGAACCTTTACCGCACAGCCGATGTCGACGAATTCGGGCGCCTCGACAGCTGGGTGGCCATCGCCGTCGCCGATGACGAGCAGTGGATCGGGTTGTGCGAGGCGCTGGGCCGGCCGCAGTGGGCGCTGGACGAGAAGCTGTCGACTGCAGCGGGCCGCCGAGACTCCCACGACTTCATCGACGAGCACCTGGGCATGTGGTGCGAGGACCGGGGTGGCGACGATATCGTCGAATGCCTATGGGCTGTCGGCGTTCCGGTGGGCAAGGTGATGCAGCCGCATCGCCAAACCGAGATCCCGCAGCTGCAATTTCGTGGCTTCTTCGAAGATGTCGGCCATCCGGTGAACGAGAGCGTGCCACACAGCACGCTGCCGGTGCGGTTCTCCGCCGGTCCAGATCGATTCCATCTGAACCCTGCGCCGTTACTCGGCGAGCACAACCACGAACTGCTGGCCGAACTCGGGTTGAGCGGCGACGAGATCGCCGTGTTGGAAGCCGACGGTGTCATCGGCCGAGCGCCCGGCGGTGCGCGCAGACCCCCGGCTCGCTAGTGACCCCACCCGTCGCCGGCCTGGTCCTCGAAGGTCTGGTCGATGCGATCGAATCGGCGGCGGATTGATGCCCGGGCGGCCGAATGGGGCAGCACGTAGAGGCGATTGGCCGCAATCGCGTCGACGGTCAAGCGGGCTACCTCGTCGACGTTCAAGGTGTCCGGTTGCGCTGGAGTGCTCGTCGCTGACAGCCCGTAATCCGCGCCCATGATGCGTTCGGAGTTCGAGAGCAGCTTGGTCTCCACGACCATCGGGCAGAGCACCGACACACCGATTCCGTTGTCTTTGACCTCACGGGCCAGATTCTCGGCCAGGCCCACGACGCCGTATTTCGCAACGCTGTAGGCGCCGAGGCCGACGTTGGGCATCAGCCCGGCGAACGACGCGGTGAAGGCGATGTGGCCGCCGGTGCCCTGCTTGAGCAACCTGGGCAGAAATGCCTCGACGGCATGGATCGAGCCCCACAGGTCGATGTCGATCACCCAGCGCCAGTCGTCGTGCGTCATCTGCGCGATCGGACCGGCGACCGCTATGCCGGCATTGCTGAAGACCACGTCGACCTGACCGAGAAGACGAAATGCCTCATCGGCCAGGTTGATCATCTCCTTGAGATACCTGACGTCACACATCACGCCATGCGCTTCGAACCCCTTGGCCCGCAAGTGCGCAACCGCCTGCTCCAGCGACGGCTTATCGAGGTCGGCGAGCACGACACGCGCTCCCCGACTTGCGAACTCGGTCGCGGTCGCGAAGCCGATACCGTTTGCACCGCCGGTGATGACGGCGCCTTTGCCTTCATATCCGTTCATGGCGCGACGGTAGCCGATCGGCCTGGGCGCGCGACGACGGCCCCGTCAGCGCGTGATGGCGTCCAGCGCGCCGCGGGTGTCGAGGTCGACGAAGGCCGCCGCGTAACGCTGTGCCAGCGCCAGGCAGATCTCGGCACCTTGCCACGCGTCGCCGCCGCTGAGCGTGGCCATCCAGATCGCCAACCCATGGGCGACCGACCCCCGATACCGCAGCCAGACCTCGTCGGCGCTTGGCATGTCCTCGGCCGGCAACGAAAGCGCACCGCGATATTCGTCGACGAGGTCCCGCTCGCTGCGACGACGATCCTCAATCGTCAGCGCGCCCTGCAGGAAGTAACCGAGGTCCAGCGCGAAGTTGCCGCGCCGCACCATCTGCCAGTCCAGGAATCCGACGGTGTCGTCCGGGAGCACATAGGTGTTGCCGATGTGCGGATCACCGTGCAGCAGCGTCTGCGGCGCCTCGGTCAGGGTGCCGATATAGCGGGCCCAGATATCCACGAACAGGTCAGTACCCGTCATCGCCGGAATCTCGGCGGGAACGGAATCTCCCAGACGCTCATGGGCGATCTCGAGTGGCGCGTATTCCAATCCCGCGAATGCGACGAACGGCTCGACCCAGCTGAGCGCCGGATCGCTGATGATTCGATCACCCCAGAACTCGCTGTGTAGTTTCGCCAATCCGCGGACGCCGCTTGCTACCTGATCGACGGTCATCGGCCGCGTCGAATCGCGTGGATCGGCGCCGCGTGCGACGACATCTTCCATGATCATCAGGAAGTCGGATGCGTCCTCATCGAGGATCGCGGCGTAGACGACCGGATGATCAAGCGGGAGAATGACTCCCGCGTTGAAGAGCCGTGGCTCGTGAAACAGCCCACTGGTGAGCGCGACGAGTTCCGCGTGCGCCGGATCGACCGCCTTGGCGAACACGGTGGCCGGTCCGGTTCCGGCCGAGTAGGTCAGCCCGAGCCGGGCCCGCCGGTTGGTGCCGTCATCACGCAGCACCACCTCGACGTCGCTGACAACTGCGTCGGGATGGTGCCGACCGAGGGCGCCGGTCATCCAGGCCGGGGTGATCTCGTTCCAGCTGGCAGGTATGGATAACTCCGAAAGCGTCACGGCAGAAGGCTATTTCAGGCAGCTGCCGCCGTCGATCGGTAGCGTGACGCCGGTGACGTAACGCGCCTCGTCGGACGCGAGGAACAGCACCGCGTTGGCGATGTCCTCGGGCTCGACCCAGCCGATTGGCAAGGTGTGCATCAGCTGGCCGACGACCTTCATGTCATCGGGGCCTGGGTGCTCCAGATCGGGACGGAACAGCTTCATCGTGCCGTCGTTCATGAACAGCGGGGTGTTGACGTTGGTCGGGTGCACGGAGTTGACGCGGATGTTCTGCGCGCCGAGCTCGACGGCGAAGGTGCGCATCAAGCCGACGACACCGTGCTTGGCGGCGACGTAGTGACCGGTGTGCGGGTAAGCCTTGAGGCCACCGACCGAGCTGGTGAGGATGATCGAGCCGCCGTTGCCGCCCGCGAGGATATGGGGCACACCGGCTTTCACGGTCTTCCACACGCCGCCGAGGTTGATGTCGATCATGGCGGTCCAGTCTCTTTCGCTGGTCTTGTCCAGCGTCTGGCCACCGTTGCCGATGCCGGCGTTGGCGACGATGATGTCGAGCTTGCCGAGCTGCTCCACGCCGGTGTCGACCGCGGCCTTGAGTGCGTCGTAATCACGGACATCGACCTCGGCGGTGTAGATCCGACGGTTGTGGCCCTTGACCAGGTCTGCGGTCTCGGCCAGATCCTCGGGCGTAGAGGCGGCGATCAGATCCACGGTGTCGATCTTCTTACAGATGTCCACTGCGATGATGTCGGCGCCTTCTTGGGCCAACCGCACCGCATGTGCGCGGCCCTGACCGCGGGCCGCACCGGTGATGAATGCAACCTTGCCTTCGACTCGACCCGCCATCATTTCCTCATTTCATTACTGGTGATTGCTCAACCGATGGCAGCCGGCATCGTGTCCCAGCCACGCACGGTGGACGTCGGAGACAACGCGGCACGGTTGAGGTCGACTTGCCATTCGGGGAAGCGCTTCAAGATCTCTTCTAGCGCGATCCGACCCTCCAGTCGCGCTAACGCCGAGCCCAGGCAGTAGTGGGTACCGACACTGAAGGAGAGGTGCTGGCGCGGTTCGCGGTGAATGTCGAAAACATCGCCGTCCGGCGGGAATTGGCGGTGGTCGCGGTTCGCGGAGCCGATGAGCATCATCATCGCGCTGCCCTCTGGCACCGTCTGTCCGTAGTAGGTGACGTCCCGGGTCACGTAGCGCGCCACGTGTGGAGCGGGTGGCTCGAAGCGCAGAAGTTCCTCGATCGCCGCGGGGATGAGGGCGGCGTTCTCGGCCAGCTCGCGTCGCTGGTCGGGATGCTCGGCCAAGACCTTTCCGGCCCAACCGATCAGCCGGGTGGTGGTTTCGTTGCCGGCACCGGACACCACGCTGATGTAGGTGAGTAGCTCCTCGCGGGTCAGTCGCCGCGTGACGCCCTTCTCGTCGGTGAACTCGACATTCAGCAGATCGGTCATGATGTCGTCGGAGGGATGCTCAGCACGCCAGTCGATGAAATCGGCGAAGAACTCGCCGGTGTTCATACCCTCGGCCGCCGCTTTCATCGGCTTGCCCGCCTCGGTGCGCATCTGGTCGTTCGTCAAATCCCTTGCCGCTTCTTGGTATTCATCGGGAATGCCGAGCAGCATGCCGATCACCCGCATCGGCATCTGCGCGCCGAGGTCGACGACGAAGTCGAAACTGTCTCCGCCGGTAATCGGATCCAAACTGTGCGCGCAGAATTCGCGAATCTTGAGCTCGAGATCATTGATCTTGCGCGGGGTGAACATGCGGGCGAGCAGTTTGCGGTGCACGTCATGGATAGGCGGGTCTTCGAAAATGATGACGCCCGGCGGAATGTCGATGTTGGCCTTGATCAGCTCGATGATCGCGCCGCGGGCCGAGCTGAACGTCTCGTGGTCGACGAGCGCTCGGTCGACATCGGCGAACCGGCTCAGTGCGTAGAAGTCGTGCTGCTCGTTGTAGTACAGCGGCGCCTCTTCGCGGATCGTCCGGAACGCCCGGTACGGATCGGCATTGATCTCCACGTCGTACGGGTCGTAATAGACGCCGTCGGGTGCAGTCACGGTCACGGAGCTTCGCCTCTCGGTGCGGGCGCATAGTTGGTAGTGCTGAGAACCTGCGGCAACTCTGTCATCAGCCGCCTGCGGGTGTCAACGCGGAATCCGTTTTCGCTACTCATCATTCTTTCTCAACGAGAATACAGTTCTCGTAATGCGCGTTTTGTGCGATATGCGAACGGTTTTGCGTCATCGGCCGGCGCCGTCGCGAAAACGCAGCAGCGCTTCCTGGGCGTAGGACGCGACGAGCGTGCCGTCTTCGGTCAGGACGTCGCCACGCCCAAAGCAGCGGCCATGCGCCAGCACCGGACTGTGCTGTCGCAGTAGAAGCCAGCGGTCGGTGCGAAACGGCTGGTGAAACCACACCGTGTGGGAGGTGACGGCTGAGGTGAACAGGGTTCCGTTGCCACTGTGGTTGAAGCCTTCCAGCGGACGCAGGGCTGTCCCGATGAGCGTGAGGTCGGTGGCGTAGGCGGCCAGTGCGGGCGCGAGGTCGCCGTCGAGCGGCGGGGTGCGCATCCAGACCTCGAATCGTGGTGGGCCGGCGGTGAGCGCGTTGAGATCGTCGGCACTGCGGGTCTCCCACGGGATCAGGTCGAGTTCGACCCGATGTGTTTCGTCCAGCAGCGCCGGAACCGCTTGCGAGTCTTGGTTTTCGGGCCCGTCCTCGACAGTGTGCAGCGAGACCGAGCTACTGGCCAGCACGGCATGTGGCTGCTGGGCGGTGATGGTCAACGACGCAAAAGACCGGCCCTCGTGCTGACGCGTCGCCTGGTAGCGGACCGGCTCGGCGGCACGTCCTTCGCGCGCGAACACCGTATGCAACGACTTGACCGTTTTGTCGGGGCAGGCCAGCGATGCGGCCCGGATGAACTGCGCGAGGAGTTGGCCGCCGAACACCCGGTGGTAATCCAACTGTTGGCTGACACCGTCGAACACCGTGACGTTGTCGGGCTCGGATGGCTCGTGCTCGATCTGCAGATCAAGGCAACCGAGCAGGTCGGTCCAGGGATCGATCACGCCGTGAGTGTAAGTTAAATTCTCGCTGACCGGTAACCCGGTTCTCGCCGGTTATTTCCCGACGAAACCGCACGAGCAGAAGTCCCAGACCTCATCGGCGGTGATGGGGTGTGAGGACTCGTCATCCGGCCCGCCGCTGGACTGGGCGATGAACATGACCGTTTGCATGGTCATCGCCGCCATTCGCCGTGGGTTGATGCCGGCGCGGAGCTCGCCCGCATTGCCTGCGGCTTCCATCAATTCTGCGAGCAAAGTAACAAGCGGCGCGTGAGCAACTTTGACCTCTGCGGGATGCGACACCAGCAATCGCGGAGCAAAGTCGGTGAACAACGGCCTCTTGGCTGTCGGGTCGGGCCGCGAAGACTCGAACAGCAACTCGACGGCAACCTTCAACCGGTCGATCGGGTCATCGTGGTTGGCGGTGGCGGCACGAATCTGGTCGGCCGAACGGCTCAGCGCGTCTTCGAACAGCGCCAACAGTAGTTCGTGCTTGCCATCAAACTGCAGGTAGAAGCTCCGTAGCGACTGGCGGGAACGGTCGACGACCTCTTGCACAGTGAAGTCTGTGCTGCCCTTTTCGATGATGATGGCCTGCGCCGCATCCAGGAAGCGTTGGACGCGTTGCGCGGCCCGCAGCTTTGCCGTCTTGATCGACCGCTCAACGGCGCGCTGCTTCCAGGCCGGCTCTTCGCTCGGGCTGGTCACGGGCGGCTCAGCTGATTGCCGCGAGGGGGGAACATGGTTGGACTGTACCGGAGAACGCCGTGTCATTGTGTGCTAGCCCCCTAGCGGGACGACGTGTCTGAGATTGTAACTTTCGCTGCACGAGAATAGTATTCTCTCACTGCTCTCCAGGGAAGCAGAACGCGAATTACCGGCCGCGCGGGAGGGTTCATGCAATTGACCTTCGATGCCGACGTCGAGGCGTTCCGCGCCGAATTCGTGGATTTTCTCGACGAACATCTGCCGGACGAAGCCGACGTCGTGCGACGCTCGCACTCGTCGTCCGATATCCCGCCATGGGCGCGGCAGTGGCAGCGACTGCTGTTCGATCACGGCTGGCTGGTGCCCGGCAACCCGCCCGAGTTCGGCGGCCGCAACGCCACGGTGCTGCAACAGTACGTGCACGCCGAGGAGTTGTCCCGCCGGCGTATCTACCAGAGTTTCAATCCGCAGGGCGTCGGAATCATCGCCGCGTCGCTTCTGTCGTTCGGGACGCCGGAGCAGAAGCGGCGTTGGGCGGTGCCGATTTTGCGGGCCGAGATCACCGCGTCGCTGGGAATGAGCGAGCCGGGTGCCGGTTCGGATCTGGCATCGCTGCGCACGCGCGCGGTACGCGACGGCAACGAGTTCGTGGTCAACGGGCAAAAAGTGTGGACCTCAGGCGCCCACGATGCAGACGTGTTGCTGGCATTCGTGCGCACCGATCCCGATGCTCCTAAGCACAAGGGGATCAGCGTGCTGCTGATCCCGACCGACAGTCCCGGTGTCGCGCGCCGCCCTTTCGCATCGGCGTCTGGTCTCGACGACCAGGATTTCAACGAGGTGTTCTTCACCGATGTTCGCGTGCCGGCCGAAAACCTGGTCGGCGAGATCAACCAAGGGTGGCGAGTCGCCACCGGGTCCCTGGGCCACGAGCGCACCATGCTCTGGATGGGCTACGCCGACCAATTGCGGGAAATGACTGAGGATTTCCGGCCGTCCGATGAACTGGAACGCGATCGCTACGCCACCCTGGTGATGGATTGCGAGGCGCTGCGATTGCTCGGTTCGGTGGCGCTGGCGCGTGCCGCCCGTGGCGAAGAAGATGTGGCGAGCCAGTCGGTGCTCAAGTTGCTGGGGTCCGAAGCGGTGCAGACCGCGACCGAACACGTGCTGGGCGCCGCGAGTGTCGATGGGCTGATGCACCCCGCCGTCACCGGCCCGTATGCTCCCTTGAACTTGGATTCCCACTACGGCAGCTGGTTCGATCGCTACTTTCGTAGTTTCGCCGCGACCATCGCCGGTGGCACGTCCGAAATTCAGCGGAACATCATCGCTCAGCGGATACTCGGCCTGCCGCGCAACTGAGTGGCGGCGAGTCACATTCGCCACACCCAGTCGCTGGACGTCGGGGTCGACGCAATGCCCGCCTCGGAGCGAAAGCCGATTTCAATTCGCTCGGACGCATGTCTGAACCCGGCTCAGAGCTGCGCCAAACGCGGCGCAAATCCCTTGGCGCGCAAAGTCGCCCCAGCTTCTCGGGTCAGTTCGCGTGAGCTACCGAGCAGGCCGTCCAAGACCAAGGCGCGCTTGATATGCCGGTGCAGTTCATGCTCAGCGGTGAAGCCGATACCGCCAAGCACCTGCTGGCAGTGACGCGCCGCAGTCAGCGCGGCCTGGCCGGCCGCGGCCTTGGCTAGCAGAAAGCTCAGCTCGTCAGGTTCAGCTGCAGCGGCCAGCAGGGTGGCCTCCGCGCCTTCGATGGCCACCAAGGTCTCGGCCAGCCGATGCCGGATCGCCTGGAACGACGCGACAGACCGACCGAATTGCGTGCGATCCAGGGCGTGCTGGCGAGCCAGCGCCAGCATCGCGCGGCCGGCGCCGACCAGCCACCAACCGACGGCGTGCCGTCCTGGCCCCATAGGCGCCGAATCACCCTCAGGCACAGGGTGTATCGGCAAATCGTGGCCGAGCACCGAGCTCGGCTCGCCGGTGCGAGCCCAGACAACCCAGGAGTCGCCGGTGTAACGCATCGGCACCGTGCCGCCGCCCTCACGACCGGCCGCTCGTAGCACGACGTCGTTGAGCACTGGGGCATGAGCGCCGGTCTCGCCAAGCAACCGGAACACCAAAGGGACTGCCGCTTGCGGCATTTCGTCCAGCATCTCGAGCCAGCCCAGCTCGGCCAGCGCGGCGTCGAGTTGCTCGCCCGACGCCGTCGTCATCGTCTTACGCAAGCCGTCTTCGAGGAGCTGCAAGGATTCGCTGTCCACGCTCACTCCTTGCCCAGATCCAGCAGCCGGCGCGCAATGATGTTGCGCTGGATCTCGGCGGTGCCGCCATAGATGGTCGCCGCTCGTGAGTAAAGGAATTCAGAGCGCCAAGGTGTGTCGTCCAACTCCAGTGTCCCGGGCAGCAGGTCACGCACTGTGTCGTAGAGTTGCTGCTCGGCGCCGGCCAACAACACTTTGTCGATCGATGTCTGCGGCCCCAGCCGTTCGCCGTCGGCCAAGCGGTGCTGCGTTGCCCGAGAACGGCAGCGCAGCGTGTGTAAAGCGAGATATGCCGCGCCGAGCTCGTATTCGTCAGGATTGGACGCTTCCGCGATCAGCTCGTCGAAGCGCGAGTAGAGGTAAGCGATGCGCTGCCAAAAGCAGGTGGACCGCTCATAGGGCAGCAGGTCCATCGCAAGTCGCCAGCCATCGCCGGGCTGGCCGAGCATGCGTTCGGCAGGCACCACCACGTCGTCGTAGTACACCTCGCAGAATTCGTCGACTCCGTGCATTGTCTGCAGCGGCCGAATGGTGATGCCGGGAGTATCCAAATCGACGAAGAACGCGGTGATGCCGTCGTAGCCGGGCGCGGTGCGGGTGAGCAGAACGCACCGGGTGGAGAACTGCGCGAAGCTGGTCCAGACCTTCTGCCCGTTGACGATCCAGTTTTCCCCGTGCTGGACCGCGCGGGTGGTCAGCGACGCCAGGTCGCTGCCCGATCCCGGCTCGGAAAAGCCCTGACACCATTGCTCTTCGCCCCTGAGTAGGCGTGGCACCATGTCGGCGGCGAGTTCGGCCGGCGCGTAATCGATCATCGTCGGCGTGAGCACCTCGAGCATCGAATAGGGACCCGGCTCGGCGAGGCGTCGGCCCACCACCTCTTCGCCGACAACCGCGCGAAGCATTGCCGGACCGCCTAATCCGCCGACTTCGACCGGCCAGCCGTATCGCATCCAATCGGCGTCGTAGAGCGCGCGGCAAACTCGGGCGTATTGGTGCATATGGCCCTGCAGCGAGTGATCCGGCCCCGGCGTCAGATCATTTTCGTCGAGCCAGGCCCGAAGATCAGAGCGGAACTGTTCGATCTTCATGCAGGGTTCGCGCTGGGACGCCCGATCGCGTGCGGGCGGCCGGAGTCGTGTACGCCGCTGCGCCGAATGAACGTCATGGCACGGGTTTTCAACCGCCATCCGTCGGCTGTGCGCACGTATGTGTCCTTGTAATAGCCGATCCGCATGTCGTGGGTGGCGTTGTCGATGAAGCACAGCGGTTGGGTTCCGGTCGCAGTGTCGCCGTCCAGATCGATCACCGGCGTCGCGGTCATGAACAAGCCTTTGGGCGCAGCGTCCACCAGCACCGGAAACCGGTCCAGCGAATATGTTTCGCCGAACGCGCTGTAGGTACCGTCCGGGGTGAAGACCGCGACCAAGCCGTCGATGTCTTCCTGCGTGATCGTCACCGCGTAGCGAGCCAGCAACTGCTGGATCTCGACAAGGTCCTCAATTCGGTTGAACATAAACCTTGCCGCCTTTCATCACGAAGCCCACCTTCTGGGTTACGCCGATGTCGGACAATGGATCTCCCGGCACGGCGATGATATCGGCAACCTGGCCCTCGGCGAGTCTGCCTCGGTCGGTCACATTGATCAGATCCGCGGCGACCACGGTGGCGGCCCGCAGCACCGCCAACGGCGGCAGCCCCCAGTCCACCAGCGTGACAAGCTCGTCGGCGTTCTTGCCGTGCGGGATGGCGGGAGCGTCGGTTCCGACCGCGATCTTCACGCCGGCTTCGTAGGCGGCCAGGATCGAGGTCCGCGACTTCGGGAACATCTCTGCGGCCTTGGCCTGAAGCTCAGGCGGGGCATGCGAGACGTCCATCCCCTCGGCCAGCCGTCGCGTCGACACCAGGAACGTGCCGCGCTCGACCATCAGGGCGATCGCCTCGTCGTCGATCAGGAACCCGTGCTCGATGCAGTCGATACCGGCTTCGACGGCGTGTTTGACGGCTTCGGCGCCATGCGTGTGCGCGGCCACCCGCATCCCACGCCGATGGGCCTCATCGACGATCGCGCGCAGCTCCTCATCCGAATAATGTTGTGCGCCAGGCGGTCCCGTCAACGACATGACGCCGCCCGAACAGCAGACCTTGATCAGCTCGGCGCCGTGTTTGATCTGGTAGCGCACTGCCTTGCGGATCTCGTCGACCCCGTTGGCGATGCCCTCCTCGACCGTCAACTCCAGTACATGCGGCGCGAACGCGGCGAACATCGTCGGGTCCAGATGCCCACCGGTCGGGGTGATCGCGTGCCCGGCCGGAACTACCCGCGGGCCGTCGATCCAACCCGCGTCGATCGCCTTGCCGAGCGCGACGTCGAGCAGATAGCCGCCGGTCTTGACGAACAGACCGAGGTTGCGCACGGTGGTGAATCCCGCCCGCAGCGTCCGGCGGGCGTTGCCCACGGCACGCAACATCCGGGTCGGTGGATCATCCTGCACCGAGGACAGCGCGGGTTTCTCCCCACGCCCGCCCATCAACAGGTTGACTTCCATGTCCATCAACCCGGGCAGCAAGACCGAGTCGCCGAGATCGATGATGTCACCTTCGGGTTTTCCGCCGACGCCGACGATCCGGTCCCCGTCGATGCGCAGGATGCCGGGCGAGACGATCTCGCCGGCGTCGACGTCGAGTAGCCCGGCAGCCTTGAGCGTGAGCACCGTCTAGATCACCGGCTCCCTGATCAGCTCGACCCACGCCGCCCCGCTGTCGGGGACGCGAGGCTGCTTCCACGCCTCGATCGGGAATGACACCATCACCAGCGACTGCATCAGATGCATCAGGGTTCGCGCGTCCTCGGGCAGGTCGTCGAGCGGGAACTTGTCGCAGTACTCGATCACGTCATTCAACCGGGGGAACGCCACGTCGTAGAACGCTTGCATCTCGGGCATCGACGACGCCAGCCGTTTGGCGTACCGCTCCGGCTCGGTGGCCAGATCCCACGCGAGATATGGCTCCAGGTCCGAGAATTCGGCGGGCAGTTGTTCAGTGGTGGCCATTGCCGGCAACCTCCTCCTTGAAGCCAGTCACGTAATCGCCGGTCACCTTGTGCAGGTGGCGCAGCATGATCTCCTGATCGCACAGCGGGAAGTCGTTGACCACCTTGGTGCCGATCATGGTCTGAGTCGCCTCCAAGGTGTTGGCATCCTGTAACGCGTACTCCTTGAACGTCACCGCGGCCAGCTCCTGGGCCAGGCGTTCACGCGCGTTACGCGGTGGCACGAAGTACAGCGTGCATTCGAAGATGTGCTTGTCGACGGCGGTCGGCCAGTAGTGGTAGGTCAGGAACCAGCCCGGCTCCCAGATCAGCAACATCAAGTTCGGGTAGAAGTGCCACTCGTCGATGCCCCATTGCGGCACCTTCTTCGGGTTGATGCCCGGGGGCAATTCACCGAACTTCGCGATGAGCTCCGGCTTGTCCCAGGGACCGAACAGCCCGCTGCGCAGCACCTGGTCCATCGGCTTGACCATGTCCATGGACGCGGGCGGCGCCTGACCGCCCCACGTCGAAATCATCGCGTGCGGGCTCGCCATTTCGTAGTACAGCGCCTCGAAGCCGTACTTCTGGATCTTGGCCGCCTCTTCCTTGGTGTACTGCCCCTGGTGCAACACCGGCGCGTGATAGAACTCGGCGAACGCGTCCATGAACAGCTTCCAGTTGCTGCCGACCTCGGCCCGGTAGGAGTAGGTCTCGGTCATCTCGCCGAACGGGTAACCCTCGATGCCCTTGGCCAGTGGTCCGAGGTAGTCGACCAGGGGCTTGGCCTGGTTGTCGAAGTTGATGAAGATGAAGCCTTCCCACAACTCGCACCGAACCGGCACCAGCCCGTAGTCGCTCTTGTCGACGTCGAAGAACTCGTCCTCCTGCTGGATGAAGGTCAGATCACCGTCGAGGCTGTAGCGCCACGCGTGGTACTTGCAGGTGAACTGACGGCAGGTGCCCGAGGTCTCCTCGTGCGGAAAGTCGTTCCACACCAGCTTGTTTCCGCGGTGGCGACAGACGTTGTGGTAGGCCTTGACGGACCCGTCCTTGGTCTTGACGATGATCACCGACACGCCCTTGCCGGCCGACGGCAACTCCTTGGTGAAGTAGCTGCCGGTGCGCGGTAGGCGCCCGACGCGGCCGACGTTGAGCCAGGTCCGCTTGAAGATCGCATCCCGCTCGGCTTCGAAGAACGCCGGATCGATCGAGTCGGTGTAATCCACCGGCGCGGTGCCCAGTTCCGGGTAATTCTCGGTCCAACTGCCGGCGTCCGGCTTGGTGAAGTGTGCCAACGTACTTACCTCTCCTTTGTTCCGCCATCGTGGTCGCCTTCGACCTCGACGCCAAAAGTGTTCAGGGCCATCGCAAGTGCGATGTAGTTGCCGGCGGTGAAGACCAGGTCCATCCGCTGCTTTTCATCGAGCCGCTCGCCGAGAGCCGCCCACGTCTCGTCGGACACGTTGGTCTTCTCGTCGAGTTCGTCAACGGCGTTCATCAACGCGCTGGCGAACGGGTCTTCCGACTGGCCTGTTTGTGCGGCTTCGATGTCGGCGTCGGACAGCCCGATTTCTCTGCCCATCTCGACGTGGTGTGACCACTCATAAGTGCAGCCGCGGCGGTGGGCGACGCGAAGGATGACCTGTTCGCGGATGCGCGGCGGCAACGTCGACCCGTACAGCAAGTAGGTGCTGAATTTGAGATACGCGCGCGTCAGCTTCGGATGGCGCACCAGGGTAGACAGCAGTGTCCCGGCGTCGTCCGGATTCCGTCGCTCCTCGGGGAGCATGCCCGATACCGCGTGCCGGGCAGCGTCGTCCCACTGGTCCGCCGGTAACGGCGACAGACGCATACGGGCTCCTCGTGTAAGAGAATCATATTCTCATATTTGATCAATAGGTTTCCACGAACTCCGGGATTGGTCAATATTTCGTTCCCACCTGCGGTGACATTGCCAGCCCCCGCGGCAGTGTCAGCTGCCCCAACCCGACACTTACCGTGGCAGGGGTAGCCTCAAGATGTTGATTCTCGGGAATCGAGAAGCTAGTTTTCATACACGGGAGATGTCAGCGGCGAAAGCGATTCGTCGACGGGCCGACTATGGGTTCGCAACAATCACGGGATAACCGCGAGCCAGTGACCAGGTGGGCCCCGAACGCCCCCGACTGAGAGGACCGGGCAGTGAACAAAGACGACATGATTTTGATCAGCGTCGACGACCACACCGTCGAGCCGCCGGACATGTTCAAGGACCACTTGCCGAAGAAATACATCGACGATGCCCCGCGCCTGGTGCACAACGACGACGGCTCGGACACCTGGCAGTTCCGCGACACGATCATCCCCAATGTCGCGCTGAACGCGGTGGCCGGTCGACCCAAAGAGGAATACGGAATCGAGCCGCAGGGCCTCGACGAGATCCGCCCGGGTTGTTACAACGTCGACGAGCGGATCAAAGACATGAACGCCGGGGGAATCCTGGCGTCGATCTGCTTCCCATCGTTCCCCGGCTTCGCCGGCCGCCTGTTCGCCACCGAGGATCACGACTTCTCGGTCGCTCTGGTGCAGGCGTACAACGACTGGCACATCGACGAATGGTGTGGCGCCTACCCGGCCCGCTTCATCCCGATGGCGATTCCGGTGATCTGGGATGCCGAAGAGTGCGCCAAAGAGGTGCGGCGGGTTTCCAAAAAGGGCGTCCACGCGCTGACCTTCACCGAGAACCCCGCTGCGATGGGCTACCCCAGCTTCCACGACGACTACTGGAAGCCACTGTGGGATGCGTTGTGCGACACCAACACCGTGATGAACATCCACATCGGTTCCTCGGGCCGGCTGGCGATCACGGCTCCCGATGCGCCGATGGACGTGATGATCACGCTGCAGCCGATGAACATCGTGCAAGCCGCCGCGGACCTGTTGTGGTCAAAGCCGATCAAGGAATACCCGGACCTGAAGATCGCGCTGTCCGAGGGCGGCACTGGTTGGATTCCCTACTTCCTCGAACGGGCCGACCGGACCTACGAGATGCACTCGACGTGGACGCACCAAGACTTCAAGGGCAAGCTGCCCAGCGAGGTTTTCCGCGAGCACTTCCTGACCTGCTTCATTAGCGACAAGGTCGGTGTCAAGCTCCGCAACATGATCGGCATCGACAACATCTGCTGGGAGGCCGACTACCCGCACAGCGACTCGATGTGGCCGGGCGCGCCCGAAGAATTGTGGGAAGTTCTGTCCGAGAACAATGTGCCGGACGACGAGATCAAGAAGATGGCGTACCAGAACGCGATGAAATGGTATTCGTTCGACCCGTTCAGCCACCTCACTGAAGCGCAGGCCTCGGTGGGTGCATTGCGGAAATCTGCTGAGGGGCACGATGTTTCGATCCGCGCACTCAGCAAACACAAGGAATCCAGGTCGGGTTCGTCGTTCGCGGAATTTGCGGCCAGCGCGAAAAATCTGACCGGCAACACGGACTGACGCGGCACCGGACATATCTGCGCCGGTGGCTGAACTGATAAAAGGAGATTTCGCAGTGGCCGGCGGTGGGATGAACTTCGAGCTGACCGATGACCAACAGCTGATCCGTACGTCGGTCGCCGAGTTGGCGTCGAAGTTCGACGACCACTATTGGATGGAAAAAGACCAGGCGCACGAATTCCCGCAAGAGTTCTACGACGCGATCGCCAGCGGCGGCTGGCTCGGCATGACGATCCCCGAGGAGTACGGCGGCCACGGACTCGGCATCACCGAGGCTACGTTGCTGCTCGAGGAGGTCTCGCGATCGGGTGCTGCGATGAACGGTGCCAGCGCGATTCACCTCACCATCTTCGGCATGCAGCCCGTCGTCAAGCACGGCTCCGACGAGCTCAAAGCCAGGACCCTCCCACGAATCGTCAATGGCGATCTGCATGTGTGCTTTGGTGTCACCGAACCTGGTGCGGGACTTGATACGTCGCGCATCACCACCTTCGCCAAGCGCGAAGGCGACACCTACCGGATCAACGGCCGCAAGGTCTGGATCTCCAAGGCGCTGGAGTCCGAGAAGATCCTGCTGCTGACGCGAACCACGCCGTTCGACGAGGTCACCAAGAAGACCGACGGCATGACGCTGTTCCTCACGGACCTCGATCGCGACCACCTCGACATCCGGCCGATCAAGAAGATGGGCCGCAACGCGGTCAGCTCCAACGAGGTCTTCATCGACGATCTGATCGTCCCGGTCGAGGATCGCGTCGGCGAAGAAGGACAAGGCTTTAAGTACATCCTCGACGGTCTCAACCCGGAGCGGATGCTGATCGCCGCCGAGGCGCTGGGCATCGGGCGCGTCGCGCTGGAAAAGGCCGTCAAATACGGCAACGAGCGTGTCGTGTTCAACCGCCCGATCGGCATGAACCAGGGCCTGCAGTTCCCGCTGGCCGACTCGCTGGCCCGACTCGACGCCGCGGAACTCATTCTGCGCAAGGCTACCTGGCTGTACGACAACGGGAAACCCTGTGGCCGCGAAGCCAATACGGCGAAGTACCTGTGTGCCGACGCCGGATTCGCGGCGGCCGATCGGGCCCTGCAATTGCACGGCGGGATGGGCTACTCGGAGGAGTACCACGTGTCGCGCTACTTCCGCGAGTCTCGTCTGATGAAGATCGCCCCGGTCAGCCAGGAGATGATTCTCAACTTCCTTGGCGAGCACGTGCTGGGATTGCCGAGGAGCTACTGATGGCGCGGTCACTGTTCGATCTGACCGGCCACTCGGCATGATCACGGCACGGTGATGTGATGTCGGAAACTCGGGGGCCGCTGACGGGCATCACCGTGGTGGCTCTGGAGCAGGCGGTCTCGGCGCCGATGTGTACCCGCGTGCTCGCCGATTTCGGTGCTCGTGTCATCAAGGTGGAAAACCCCAAGGGTGGAGACTTCGCCCGGTATTACGACGAAGTCGTCAACGGGCTTGCCGCGCACTTCGTTTGGGCCAACCGCGGCAAGGAGTCGGTGACAATCGACCTGAAAGCCGATGCAGGGCGGGACATTCTGCATCGGTTACTCGACCGATCGGATGTGCTGGTCTCCAACCTCGCTCCGGGCGCTGTCGCCCGACTCGGCGTCTCGGCCGCCGACCTAAAGCAGCGCCACCCGAACGTGATCGCGGTCGAGATCGACGGATACGGTCCCGGCGGACCGCTGTCACACAAGCGGGCATACGACTTGCTGGTGCAGGCGGAGTCGGGCGCCTGCGCCATCACCGGCAACCCGGGCGCACCGGCAAAACCAGGCCCGCCGGTGGCGGACATCAGCACCGGACTGTACTCGGCGCTGTCGATTCTGGCGCTGCTCTACTCCCGCGACGCTCAGTCCACACCTGCCCAGCACGGCAACACTGTCGGTCTCAGCCTGCTCGACACCATGACCGAGCTGATGGGCTATCCGCTGACCTACACCCAGCATTCCGGTATCGAGCAGCAGCCGCTCGGGATGAGTTCGCCAGCGGTCGCGCCGTACGGCGCCTATCGCACCGGCGATGACCAGACCGTCGTGCTGGGAACAACGAACGATGCTGAATGGCAAAGACTTTCGCGCCAGATCATTGAGCGCGAGGACCTCGCCGACGACCCTCGGTTCGCCAGCAACTCGTCGCGCTGTGCCCACCGGGCCATCCTGGACGAGGCCATCGGCGACTGGTGTGCGCAACACGACCTGGACCATGTGCAGAAGACCGCGGACGCAGCCGGGATCGGCAATGCGCGGTACAACACGCCCAGTGAAGTGCTGGTGCACCCGCAGCTGACCGCCCGAGACCGGTGGCGTGCGGTGGATACACCCGCCGGGCCGATCCAAGCCCTGTTGCCGCCGCCCGTCATCGCCGGCTTCAAGCCCGCGATGGGCGCGGTGCCCGGGCTGGGACAGCACACCGATGCGGTGCTGGCCGAACTCGGCGTCGGCCACGACGAGATCGACCGGCTGCGCGTACTGGGCGCCATCGGACCGGCTTACGCCTGATGTCTTCCACTGAGGCTGTGCTGCTGAGCGACGACCGCGACGGTGTGCGGACGCTGACGCTGAACCGGCCGCGTCGCAAGAACGCGATCAACCGAGAATTGTGGGTCGCGCTGGCCGAAGCGCTCACTGCTGCCGACAAAGACCGCGGTGTGCGCGCGGTGGTGATCACCGGTGCCGAAGGAGCGTTTTGTTCCGGTGCCGATATTTCGACGCCGGACGACAGCCATCCCGTCCACAAGCTGCAGCGGCTGACCGACGTCGCGCTGGCGCTGCACGAGTTGTCGGTGCCCACCATCGCCAAAGTCAACGGCGTCGCGGTAGGTGCCGGATGGAACCTGGCACTGGGCTGCGACCTGGTGGCAGCGACGCCCGAATCCACCTTCTCGCAGATCTTTTCCAAGCGCGGCTTGTCAGTGGACCTCGGCGGCTCGTGGCTGCTGCCGAAAATCGTTGGCCTGCAACAGGCCAAACGACTGGTGCTGCTGGCGGACACCATCGACGCCGCCGAGGCGCACGCGCTGGGCCTGGTGACCTGGCTGGTGGATGCCGGCGGGATCGACGCCTTCGTCGCCGACGTCGCCGACCGGCTGGCCGCCGGGCCGCCGGTTGCGTTGGCGCACAGCAAGGCGCTGCTGAACGAGGGAGTGGATCGGACCATGCGCGATGCGCTGGCCAATGAAGCACGCGCACAGGTAGGTAACTTCGCCACGGTCGATTCAGCCGAAGCGTATGCGGCCTTCGACGAAAAGCGGGACCCGTCGTTCACGGGACAATGGGCGGTCAAGAGATCGGAGCAGAAAAATGCGTGAAACAGTCATCGTCGAGGCCGTGCGGACGCCCGTCGGTAAGCGCAACGGTGGATTGTCGAGCATGCACGCCGCCGACCTGTCGGCCATCGTGCTCAATGAGCTCGTGGGGCGCACCGGAATCGATCCGGACATCATCGACGACGTCGTCTGGGGGTGTGTGTCTCAGGTCGGCGACCAGTCCAGCAACATCGGCCGCTACGCGGTGCTGGCGGCAGGCTGGCCCGAAAGCATCCCGGGCACAACGATCAACCGGGCCTGCGGTTCTAGCCAGCAGGCTCTCGATTTCGCGGTGCAAGCGGTGATGTCCGGCCAGCAGGACGTGGTGGTGGCCGGCGGCGTAGAGGTGATGAGCCGGGTGCCGCTGGGCTCGGCGAGGGCAACTGGACAACCCTACGGCCCCAAAGTGCTTGAACGCTATAGCGGTTTCTCGTTCAACCAGGGTCTGTCGGCGGAGATGATCGCCAAGCAGTGGGGCTTCTCCCGCACCCGGCTCGACGAATATTCCGCGTTGTCCCATGAGCGGGCCGCAGCGGCGCAGGACAACGGCGCCTTCACCGAACAGATCGTTCCGGTCTTCCCCGCTCAAGGAGACGACGGCGCAGTCGTCACCGCGGACGAAGGGATACGGCGGGGAACCACCGTCGAGAAATTGGCGGGCCTGAAGCCCGCATTCGACGACGCCGGCGTGATCCATGCCGGCAATTCGTCGCAAATCTCCGATGGCGCAGCGGCGTTGCTGGTCATGACATCGCAAATGGCGGTCGAGCTGGGCCTCACGCCATTGGTGCGATACCGGGCCGGCGCCGTGACCGGCGCGGATCCGGTGCTGATGCTCACCG
>NZ_JBAPRN010000294.1:0-4244 GCF_049281135.1 Mycobacterium sp.
CTTGCGGGCCTCGTCCTCAACGGTCTGGGCGTGCACATCGAAACGGCCCGCCATCGACCGCATCTCGTGCGGGTCAGTCATAAAACGTGAAGGCATATCCTTTGCTCCTTAATCGTGTTGATCGGAAAATCACAGTGGCCGTCGCCCAAACGAAACGAATCGCATTCCTTCGTCAATTCTTGGGCGGCGCATGTCCGTTGGTCGGCAGGTACACGATGGCGGGCATATAGCCGGGGGGCGCGTGTCCGTTCTTCGGGAATCCGGCGGGTACTGGATACGCCGCTGCTGGCGACGCGTATTCCGGCTCCGGCGGGTATCCGGCGGATGGCGGGCGGGCCACCACGACGCGGGGCTTCCCGTATTTGGAAGCAACTGCGCCGCCTACGCCCGCTGCGGCGGCCACCCCTGCGGCCCGCCCCATCCCGCCCATCATTGGTAGCCCAGCTGCCAGTGGTAGCCCACCCGCCGCGCCCAGGTTGGCGCCCGGCAACGCCGACGCCAATGGCACGCCGCCCATCATCGCCGCCGCGGGTGTCGCGGCCCAGCCCCAGCTCTGCGGGACCGACAAGGTGCCTACTGAGGCTGCTTGCCCGAGGCCCGCCAGTCCGCCCAAGCCTGCAAAACCGCCTAGGCCCCCCGCAGCAGCCCCCACGCCCGCGGCGGCCATCGGGGCAGCAGCCATCGGAAATCCGCCGGCAGCAGCGACGGGGGGGATCATCGCTTGAGTGAGGGCAACGTTCATTGGCGTGCCTATGAGTGGCCCAATCGCGTCGAGTGCGGTAAACAGGCCAAAAAACGCCGTGTCCGAGATGGGTAAAGTAACGAGAGTGTTCAGCAAGCTTTCCCCCGTAGACCCAAGCCCCGCGATCCCAGTCGTGCCCGAAGTGGAAGTCACACCAAGGTCGTTCAGCAGGGTGGAAAGCAACGACGTCGACGATGTCGACGACGCGGCCGGCGATGCGAGGTTCTGTAGCGCCGAGGTAATCGTCGAGGTCAGCTGGGATAGCGCCGACTGCACGCCGTTGCCGGTCGCGGTGCCGCTAGCCTGAGTGACCGCCGCGGCCTGGCTGGCCGCGCCGGCCGGGTTAGTTGTCGACGGTGGCGTCGTGAACGGCGTGACACGTGCAGCGGCCGCCGAGCTGCCGGCATAGCCGTACATCGCGGTAGCGTCCTGGGCCCACATTTCGCCGTACTGAGCCTCGGTCGTGGCAATCGCAGGGGTGTTTTGACCAAAAACGTTGGTCGCGGTGAGCGCCGCCAATTGAGTGCGGTTGGCCGCGATCTCCGGCAACGGCACCATCGCCGTGAGCGCCGACTGATAGGCGCCCGCCGCCGCCCTCGCCTGAGCGGCCGTCTGCTCAGCTTGCCCGGCGGCGGCATTCAACCACGCCACGTAGGGCGTTGCCGCGTCCTCCATCAATGCCGACGACGGACCCTGCCATTCGCCGGCCAACTCCGAGATCGCCGAACCGTAAGAGGATGCCCCTGACTGCAATTCGGCGGCCAGCGTGTCCCAAGCGCTCGCTGCGGCCAGCATCGGCCCCGACCCTGGGCCCGCAATAATCCGCGCGGAGTTGATCTCTGGCGGAAAGGCCCCGAAATCCATGGCTGATCCTTCGGCTGCTTAGAGCGCCGCGGCCGCATTGGCGGCCTCGGTGGCCGCATACGATCCGGCGCTGATACCCAGCGTGTTCACAAACATCTCGTGAATCGCCGCGGCCTGGGCGCTCACCGCCTGGTACATCTGAGCGTGCGCGGCGAACTGCGCCGCGGTCAACGCGGACACCTCGTCGGCAGCGGCAGGAACTACCCCAGTGGTGGGACCCGCGGCGGCGGCGTTCCCTGCGGTCATCGAAGATCCAATGCCCCCCAAGGTGCTGGCGGCACTCCCCAGCAACTCTGGCTGCGTGGTCACAAACGACATGTACGTCTCCTTACGGAAGCTGAGGGCCGCTGTTCGGGCGGCGCCTGGTGCCACCGGTAGCTATATACCGGTTATCCGTGCAAACTCAATATTACATACTAAATGACGGATTACAAGCTCAAAAGGATATTTACAGTCTTGTGGTCTTATCAACGCATCCGTGCGTTCCGGCGCTCACGCGGATGCCTTCCCGATACGACGGCCCACATCGGCGAGCACCGTCGACAGCCCGTCGGCGGCGCGATCCACGGCGAAAGAATCTGCGTAATGACGCGCCGCCGCTGCACCCCGCAAGGTCGCGGTGAGCGGATCTGCCAGCTCATCGAATGCGGCAGTCAGGCCTGCCACGTCGTCCACCGCGATCGGGGGAAAGACCGGGGGCTGATATTCCGGTAAGCCGCCGACCGGTGAGACGATCGGCATGACGCCCAGATGCATCGACAGCATCTGCACGCCACTTTGGGAAGCAACACGGTAGTGCGCAACCGAACCCTTCGCCGCGGCCAGTGTGGAGACGACGTCCTCATAACGGTAATTGCCGGGGCGCCAACGGACGTAGGCCGGAAGGGTCCGGATGACCAGCGGACCGTTACCGATCAGCAGCAGCTCGTCGCCGCGCCAGCTGCCTCCGTCAACGTGTCGCTGCCAGGCTTCGAGGACGACGTCGATATTTTTTTGCGAGCCCAGCTGGCCGGCCACGACGAAATCGTGCCGCTGTTCGGGGCCGGCGAAAGGGGGAACCAGCGACGGATCCAGGTCGCTGCAGAGCGGCAACACGTTAACGGGCGTTCCAGCCACGTCGCGGCGGATGGCGACAGCGATAGCGGCGTAGTTGCTGTAGGTCACAGTGGCCGCGGAGCGAGATGCCCAGCGGTCAAACACGGCGCGCGCGAAGGCTCGCCGCCGTCGACCGCCCTCCTCGCGCCGCTCGTCGTGCACAAGCTGGATACGTGGGGTGCGCCCGGCCAGCGCGATCCAGCGAGGGTCGCGAACCTGCTCTGCGATCACGACGTCAGGCCGATGCTCACGTATTCGGCGCCAGGCAGCCAGCCACGTCGACGCCGTACGGAACCTCAGATCGAGCACCATCTCGTAGTCACGCCGCGCATCTGACTCCGGATGGCGATCCGTGGTCACCAACAGCACATCTATACCTCGCGCACGAAGCGCTTCGGCCTGCACCCGCGCCAGCGGACGCATCAGCGGCGAAAGCCACACCACCCGAAGTGGATTCGCGCCTTCAACAAGTTCGCGCGGGATGCCGGCACCGGTCAATGTCGTCACCTTGTCATGCTCTCGCCAGCGGTCGGTGCCGCCGCGATCACCTTTGGGCGCAACGTTCGATAAGTAGTCATGGCTATTTGACCCCATCACCGTTGCTCACCAACGCGATTGAGCTCTGCAAGGTTCGGGGAAAGATCAGTTGGCCGCCCCACTCGCCGATATAGCTGAGCTGCTCGACCAATTCGGCCTCAAGATCCCACGACAGCGCCAATACGACATCGGGATGGTCGTTACTGATGCGCTTCGGATCGTACGTCGGGATCCGCGTGCCGGGGGTGAAGCAGCCGTGCCTGTACGGATTGCGGTCCACGACGTAGTCGAGGAGATCGCTGCGAATCCCGCAGTAGTTGAGCATTGTTGTACCGGTGCCTCGCGCCTCATAGCCGACCACACGCTTGCCGTCGGCGCGGCACTGAAGCAGGAATCGTAACAGGTTGTGGCGCAACGACTCACTGTGCGGTCGCAACTGCATATAACCTTCGGCGCGGTGTAATCCCGCGGCTTTCTCGAGGCGCAGCACCTCGACGACCCGATCATTGGGCGGCGCGGCGATTCGCGCAGGACGAGCCCAGATGCGAAGAGAACCGCCGTATGTCGACAAGAGCTCGGCGTCGACGACTGATAGACCGGCGGTGGCCAGCGCACGTGTGGCCGAGAGTAGCGTGTAGTACTGAACGTGTTCGTGGTCGATTGTGTGAAACTGACTGTCACGTACCAGCTTCAGCGCATGGTGCACCTCTATGCTCAGCCATCCATCGTCGGCAAGCAGTGTCCGCAGGGATCGCGTGAAACCCCTCAAATCCGGCACGCGGGCGTAGATGTTGTTCGCTACCAACAGATCTGCTGGACCGTATTCACCGCGTACTTTTCGTGCCAATGACTCATCCAAGACGTCTGAGACCGTGGGCACACCGCGCTCGCGCGCGATGACGCCGACATTCACCGATGGCTCGATCCCCAGGCAGGGTATGCCCCGCGCGGCCGCATGTTGAAGTAGGTAGCCGTCATTGCTGGCGACCTCCACCATGAATGACTC
>NZ_JBAPRN010000295.1:0-10411 GCF_049281135.1 Mycobacterium sp.
GTCACCCGGTACAATGCCGTTGAGGCAATTTTGGCATAACAGGAGGAAATCTCCAGCTATTTTTCAATTTTCCGACGCATAATGCGCGCGAACCCGCCCCGTATTGAAGTCGTTAAAATGGCTTCGGCCGGTTGCCTGCGTTGTTCGGCGTACTTAGCGTCGGTGCTATGCCAACATTCAATGTGAACAGCGTCGACTGGGATGAGCTATACAATGGCGTGGCGTCTTACGCGCCCGGAAATCCCGGCTGGAATATCGGTGAATTGCAACCGGAACTCGCCGCCCTGGAGCGTCAGGGTCGTTTCCGAAGTCCGGTTCTCGACTCTGGCTGTGGGGTAGGGGTCACGACATTGGCGCTTGCCGAAAAAGGATATGACGCCGTCGGCCTCGACCTTTCCAGCAGCGCCATCGCGCAAGCCAGGCGCGCAGCAGTAAGTGGAGGTCAGGAAGTCCAATTTGGCGTCGCCGACCTCTCGAAATCGACCGGATACGAAAACTACTTTTATACCGTCGTCGACGGGCTGGTCTTTCATTGCCTGCCGGAGCAGTTGCGCAACGGTTACATCCAATCGAGCGCACGGGCGCTGCGGCCTGGCGGGAGATTCTTTGCCCTGGTTTTCTCTGCCGACGCCTTTCCGCCCAATGCCGAATTCGGGCCACGGCCATTCACCGAGCCAGAATTGCGCGAGACCGTCGGTAGGCACCTAATCGTCGACGAGGTGCGGCCGGCGCGTGCGTGGGTCAACGTGCCACGGACGCTGCCTGACGGTTTCGAATACCGCAACGTGACAATCGGGTCCGACGGGCGGGCGCGGCTGCCGTCGTTCCTGGTCAGCGCTCACCGCAGCTGAGCCCCCGCCCCCAGGATTCGGCGTTGGTCACTAGTGGCTGCCGAACCCTCCACGCGTGGCGCCGTGCGCCCTACCGCCCCCGCGCGGGGAACAATGAGCCGATGACAGACTCCGACCTGACGCCCGAACCGGAAGCCGGGCGGCGAGTGGCGTTGGCGTTGGGCAGCGGAGGTGCCCGCGGGTACGCCCACATCGGGGTGATCCACGAGTTGCAAGATCGCGGCTATCACATCGTCGGGATCGCCGGTTCGTCGATGGGGGCGCTCGTCGGCGGATTACACGCGGCCGGGCGGCTCGACGAATTCGCCGACTGGGCAAGGTCGTTGACTCAGCGTTCGATCCTGCGGCTGCTGGATCCGTCGATCACCGCGGCGGGCGTGCTGCGGGCCGAGAAGATTCTGGACGCGGTGCGCGACATTCTCGGCGCCGCCACCATCGAGGAGCTGCCGATCCCTTACACCGCAGTGTGCACCGATCTGCTGGCGGGCAAGTCGGTGTGGTTGCAGCGCGGTCCGGTCGACGAGGCGATCCGCGCGTCGATCGCGATCCCGGGCGTCATCGCGCCGCACGTCGTCGATGGGCGACTGCTGGCCGATGGCGGCATTCTCGACCCGCTGCCGATGGCGCCGATCGCGGCCGTCAACGCCGACCTGACCATCGCCGTCAGCCTGTCCGGCAGCGAGACCCTGGCCGACGCCGAACCCGAACCACGGCCCACCACCGAGTGGCTGAACCGGATGCTGAGCAGCACGTCGGCGCTGCTGGACTCTCCGACCGCACGCGCGGTGCTCGACCGGTTCGGCACGTCGAGTGCGGACAGCGCAGAAGAGGATGCAGAGGACAATGAGTTCGCACCGCCCAGGCTCGGCGGTTTCGAGGTGATGAACCGCACCATCGACATCGCCCAGGCCGCGCTGGCCCGCCACACCTTGGCGGCTTATCCGCCCGACCTGCTGATCGAGGTGCCGCGCTCGGCTTGCCGCAGCCTCGAATTCCACCGTGCGGCAGAGGTGATCGAGACCGGCCGCGAGCTGGCCGCCAAGGCGCTGGACACCATCACCTGACGCCGAGGAACGCCGCGACCGCCGCCGCCTCCCGTCGGCCCTGCGCACGCCCGGCATGCGCGGAGGGCACGCGACAGCGCGGGTCAAGTGCGTTCGGACCATATGCCGCCAGCGACTCCTCGTCGGCGAACACACCCAGCGCCGCACCGCGAAACGCGTTGATCTCCACGGCCGGCCCGGCGCCGAACGCCGACGGCGCCGATTCTCCGGCGGGCACCAGCACCACCGCCGCCCCACAGTCGTCGGCGAGGTCGAGGTTGATGGTGCTGCCGATGCCGCCATCCATGTAGCGCCGATCCCCGATCGTCACCGGCGGCCACGCTCCCGGTACGGCGCAACTGGCGGCCACCGCGTCCACCAGGTCGACGCCGGAATCGCGGTCGAGCACCACCAATTCGCCGGTGGCGATGTCGATGGCAGTGAGGCGCAGCTCCCGGTCGGGCCAGACGAGCGAGGGGAGTCGCTGCGCGATGACGTTGCGCCGCAACGGCTCGGCCAGGGTATCGGCTGCCAGCGCGACCGCCCCGATCCGCTGCCGCTTCTGCACCACGGTGGCGTCCGGGTCCGACAGGGCGGCCAGGAAGAGCTCCATGATGGCCTCGATCTCGACTCCCGGGTCGAGTTCGGCGGACGTCTCGCTGACCTGCCGCGCGAACAGCTCCGCCAGATCGACGCCGCTGCTGATCTGTGCGACGACCGCCGAGCCGGCCGAAGTGCCAAGCAGCACGTCGGAATCCAGCAAGGCCGCCGCCGTGTCCGGAGACTCGTCGGCGATTCCGGCCAGAATGCCTGTTTGCCAAGCGATCCCGGCGACGCCACCGCCCCCGAGCACCAGCGCACGTTTTCCGGTCATACGGTCGGATGCAACGACGCCAAAGCCGTCGGGCTGAGATCCTCGGGCCGCAGTCGATGGCGTGGAGGGTCCGGTATCACGAGATCGCGGCTGATCTGTAAGCCCGCATCGACGTGGACCAATTCCCCCGGTTCAATGAACTGCCATCGTGCGGCATCGTCCATCGGCTCGGTGGCGAACACGACCGACGGCTGATGGCGCAGATGTTGCGAGTCCGCGCGAATTTGGCTGGTGCGCAGATGGAATCGGTGATCGGCCGAAGTTTTGCGACGATCTGACAGGTACAGCTCGTGCGACTCGGGGTAGCGCATCGCCCAGAGGTCAGTGGCCGTGCTGAGCACGATGTTGACCGCGTAGATCGGCACGTTGTCGGCCAACCAGCGCATCGCGTCGACCAAGCCGGCGGTGACGTCGCCGCCGCGGGCCCGGATGGATGCGGTGATCAAAGCGAACACCCGCTCGGAGTCCGTCTGCCCCAATACCAAGTCCGCAGTGCCCACTTCGCGTAGCCGTTCGTCGAGCACATCCAGGCCCTCCACCACGCCGTTGTGCGCGAAGATCCGGCCGTCCTGCAGGAACGGATGTGTGTTCACCACGTCATGCGATCCGGTCGTCGCGTAGCGGACGTGCGCAACGAAGGTGGTGCCGGTCAGGTCGTGGGCTTCGGTGGCGAACTCGGTGTCTTCCCACGCGGCGATCGGCTGCTTGTGCACCTGCGGCCGGCGCTGGGCGTCGAATACGCCCAAGCCGCTGCCGTCGGGGTTTCGTCTGCTCTGCTCGGAAAGGTTGTCGGGGGCATCCAGAAGCCAAAATGTCGCTGTGACAACGTTTGTCCCGGCGTGCAGCCCAAAGAGCCGGCACATCAGCGGGTCAGCTCGGCCGACAGCGTCGCCAGCGACTGCCGCGCGTAACCCTTCCACACCTGGCCCAGCACCGGCAGCAACGGCGCCGCGAGCCTCGAAGCGGCATGGATGTTCCAGCTCCAGGTGATGGTCGTCGCGGTGCCGCTAGGGACGAACCGCCACTCGCCCTCAGCCCGGCCGACCAGCAACCCCAGCGGGCCGGTGATCCCGGTCAGCGCGTAGCCGAACGAATGCGGCGGATCTAGGGAGGTGAGCTCCTCGTGGAAGCTGCCGGTGGGGCTCAGCAGCACTGTGCGGGTCTGCCCGGCGATGCCCCACTCACCGTGCTGATCCCGGACTTCTTTGACCGGCCCGATGGGTCCATACCAGCGGCTGAAAACCGTGGTCAGCGGTATCGGCAGAGTTCCGGCGAAGGCGTCGTCGACGCTGACCGGAACCACCCGCGATTGCTGGACAGCCAGAGTCTGTGCCATCCGGGCAGGCTACCGCGACAGCCCAGGTGCGGCCCGCCCGGTGATCAAAGGCAGATCGAAGAAGGTCTGGATCCCCGGCGGTGCCGCGCAGGTCGCCGGGACGGCGTTCACGCAGTGCGCCGCCGTCGCAACGACACCGGGGTTACTTTTCAGACCGGTTTCCACACTTTCCGGCTGCCACCCCTTGACCGTGATGAACGCGTCCGGGTTGCCGCGGACCTCGATCTCGTAGCGTTCCCCGGCTGGCCCGAAAGACCAAGGCGGATCGAGGTTTTCCTCACCCATCAACCAGTTCACCGTGATCCGGACCACCGCGGCGTCGCCGACGAAGGCCTCCCAGTGGAAACGCCGCCCGGCCACCTGGCCCGGCTCGATCACGCCGATCGGCGAGTCGATCGGTTCGGTCGCCACCGCCAGCTCTTGCGACGAGCGGATCTGCGGGTCGGCGGCAAAGCCCAGCCGGTCCACGCACAGCCGGACCGACTGAAAGAATCCGCCGTCGAGAATCTTCTGCATCGGTCCGGTCAGCGCCTTGTCCGGTGTGCCGCCGAAGCCCATCACGTAGCGCAGCACATCTGGGGCGCCGTAGGTACGCAGGTCGGAAAACTCCTCCGAGCGAACGAAAGTCACGCCGGTCGACATCACCGAAAGCAGCAGCGGAAACAGTTCGGTCGCGGCACCCGGACCGATGCCCGCGCCGTGCAGCGTGGCGTTGCCGGCTTGGGCGGCAACCTCCAGCGGTGCGGCTTCCTTCACACCGGGGTAGAACCAGCCGACCGGGGTGACGACGTTCTTGCCGGAGTGCAGCAGCGCCGTGACTTCGTCGGCATTGGGCAGCAGCGGCGCGTAGATCACCGCGTCGGCGTCGAGCGCGAGAATCGCATCGACGCTGTTGGTCGCCGTGACACCGAGCGGGGACCAGCCGATGATGTCACCGACGTCCTTGCCGTGCTTGGCTTCCGAATGCACCCAACACCCGGCCAGTTCGAGCTCAGGATGCTCGAGTATGCCCTTGATCGCGGCCACACCGACCGACCCCGTTGCCCATTGAACGACCCGCAGGCTCATAGCTCTCCTTCCCCACGTGCCACTTACTCTCGCGCTTCGATGACCTCGTAGACATCGTCGGCATACCGGGACCTGATGGTCTTCTTGTCGTACTTGCCAACGCTGGTACGCGGGATCTCGTCGACGAACGTCCAGCGCTCCGGCAGCCACCAGCGAACGACCTTATCAGTCAAGAACTTTCGCAGATCAGCGGCCGTGATGCCGGATTCTTCTCTAGCGACGATGACGGCCAGCGGCCGCTCCTGCCAGCGCTCGTCGGGGACCGCGACCACGGCGGCTTCGATCACGTCTGGGTGCGCGACCAGGGCGTTCTCCAGGCCGACCGACGAAATCCACTCTCCGCCAGACTTGATCACGTCTTTGGCGCGATCGGTCAGCGTGATGAAGCCGTGTTGGTCGATGCGTCCCACGTCGCCGGTGCGTAGCCACCCGGAGTCGAATTTGGACTCGTCGTGTCCCTTGTAATAGGAACTGGTGATCCACGGACCGCGGACTTCCACCTCGCCGACGGCCTGGTTGTCATTGGGCAGCACCGTCGCGTCATCGTCGACAATCCGAGCCTCCACGCCGCATACCGGTCGGCCCTGGGTTGCGCGGAATGCCCAGTGCTGGTCCTCGGGTGTGTCCGGCGGCGGCCAGGCCATGGTGGCCATCGGCGAGGTTTCGGTCATGCCCCACAGCTGGCGAATCTGCACGCCATGTTTCTCCTCGAAGGTGCGCATCAGCGACACCGGCACTGCCGAGCCGCCACAGGCGACCAACCGCAGCGACGACATGTCGTGGGAGTCCTTTTCCAGGTGGTGCATGACGTCGTTCCAGATGGTCGGCACCGCGCCGGCGACGGTAGGCCGCAGGTTCTCGATCATGTCGATCAGCGATTTGGCATCCAGATGGCAATCGGGCAGGACGAGGTCGGCGCCCGCCATCAGCGCCGCATAGGGCAGACCCCAGGCGTTGGCATGAAACATCGGCACGATCGGTATGACGCAATCGCTGGCGCTGATCGAGAGGCCATTGCCCGTACAGTTCGCCATCGTGTGCAGATAGCTCGAGCGGTGGCTGTAGACCACACCCTTTGGGTTTCCGGTGGTGCCGCTGGTGTAACACATTGCGGCCGCGGAGTTTTCGTCGATGTCAGGCCAGTCGAATTCGTCCGACTCGCCAGCCACGACGTCGGCATAGCGCAGCACGGTCTTGCCCGATTCTTCCAGCGCGGCGACGTCGCCGTCGCCGACCGCGATCACGGTGTGCACCGTCGTGAGGTCGGCGAGTATCGGCGCCAGCTGGTTGGCCAGCGACACATCGACCAGCACCACGTGGTCTTCGGCCTCGTTGGCTACGTAGACGATCTGCTCGGGGAACAGCCGGATGTTGAGGGTATGCAGTACCGCGCCCATCGCGGGCACCGCCAGATACGCCGCCAGGTGTTCGGAGTTGTTCCACATGAAGGTGGCGACCCGCTGGTCGCCGGTGACACCGATGCGCCGCAACGCATTCGCCAACTGCGCGGTGTGCTGACCAATCTCGGCGTAGGTGTGCGCGCGATAACCGTCGCCGGTGGCCGTGGTGACCTTTCGCGCTCCGTGGACGCAGGTGGCGTGCCGCAGGATGGCGGTGATCGTCAGGGGAAAGCTCTGCATGGTGCTGTACATCGATGGACCGCCTCTGGTTCCGCCCGACTACCAAGACAGGCCAGCCAAACGCCTGTCCTCGTGGCGATCATCGCATGCCGGGCCACTCGCCTGACCGGCGATGTGGCCGGGTCGGCAGCTAGGCCAGCGTCGGCTCGAGTAGCAGCAGGTCGGGCACCGCCCACGGCTGCGGCGCGGTCAGCTCGTCGTCCGCGGTCAGCACGTCGGCGGGCGCGGCCGTCACGGCGATCTCCAGGACGGTGACGGTTCCCGCGTAGTCGGCGATGTACAGGCGCCTGCCGTCGGGGCTCTCGATCGCGCACGACGGATCGCCGGCGACTGCGATGCTGCCGATCACGTCCTGGGTGGCGGTGGACAGCACCGTCACGCCCTGATCGCCGACCAGGTACACCCGGTCGCCGTCGCGGCTCACCGACAGCTGAGCAACAAGCCCGGCTTCGTCGCCGATCTTGTGCGTGCTGGTGATGGTGGACGTCCGGGTGTCGATGATGTCGAGCACCGTGCCGAAGTCCGGACCGGCGCTCCCCACATACGCGGTGGCGCTATCGGGGCTGAGCGCGATATCCCGGATGGGCGAAGCGATTTCGACCGCATTCAGCACACGCTTCTGTACAGCGTCGACCATGACGACGTGCGCCGTCGATGAGCCGTTGGCCGCGACGTACAGCCGACGACCCTCGGGGCTGACCCGCACGCATCCGGTGGTCGTGCCAGCGGTGGCCGCGATGCGGACCGTGTCTTCTTTGCCCGTCTTGGTGTCCAGGATCGCCACGTCGGCGCCCTCGACATCGGTCCGGCCGGCGTACAAGTGCCGGCCGTTGGGGCTGACCGACAGGTCAGTGACGTTGAACGCCAGCGGGTACTCCGCGACGATCTCGTTGGATGTGGTGTCAAAGGCCAACACCGCGTCGTGCTCCGCCGACACGCTGCTGACGTAGGCACAGCTATCAGACAGGGCGACCGCGAACGATTCCTCGACGTCGACGACGGTCAGTGCGACCGCGCCCTTCGCGGTGTCGATCAGCGTGACACTGTCGTCGCCGTAATGAGTGGTCACCAGGACGTCGCCGTCAGGACTGATGGCCATGCCGCTCACGGCACCGCGTCCAGCGTTGATCTCGCCGGCAATCGTGAAACCCGGGGCCATATCCAGCCCAGAAACTACATCGCTCACAGTCGTACCAGCCTCTACTCGTTGGTCCGTGGTGGGCGGACATCGGGGTGTCTGAGTCTTCAACGTCCCACGCGGTCGAAAACTTCCGCGGACCGCGATCCCAGATCCCTACATTGGTGGCGCGCACAGCGCCGCTCTCGGCCGAGTCTAGCGACTGTAATTGATTCGAAATAGGTCACTTCTACCGATTGTCGCCCACGTCACTTGGGTAACTGAGTGCGTCCTTAAACAATATTCACCGAACAGAATCGGCAGTGCTTTCGGGCAAACGCCGCAACCTGGTTCGCCAGGCATTTCGTGGCGAACGCTAACCGAAAATGACCTGGGACAAGGTTATTGATCAATAAGGGTTTCTTAATGTTTGTGACAAAAGAGTCGTACATCACAAACGGCTAATTGGGCGTGTCGCGCCGCGGCCGGATTGCTCCCGGGCGGAGGGTAACCGATAATCCCCCGCGTGGACCGGCGCGGATCCGGGCCCCTCCCAGCGGACGGGGCACCGCTGACGTGAACGACGACGCGCGCGCTGACGCGGTCAGCAGGCAGTACGAGAGGTGGACATACCCACCTCCCGTCGAGGACCTGGCGGCGTGGAGCGCAACAAACTGGGACTGGTTCGACCCGGCGCACGCGCACCGCATCTTCTGGCCAGACCGGGACTATCGGCCGGATCTCGACATCCTGATCGCGGGGTGTGGCACCAACCAGGCCGCGGTCTTCGCGTTCGGCAATCCCGGCGCGAACGTCGTCGGGGTCGACATCAGCCAGTCCTCGCTGGACCATCAGCAATATTTGAAAGACAAACACGGCCTGGCCAACCTGCAGCTGCACCTACTTCCGATCGAGGAGCTCCCGATGCTGCGGCGCCAGTTCGACCTGGTCGTATCGACCGGCGTGTTGCACCACATGGCCGATCCGCCGACCGGTCTGAAGGCTCTGGCGGGATGCCTACGGCCCGACGGCGTCATGGCGCTCATGCTCTACGCCAAGCACGGGCGAATCGGAGTCGAGTTATTGGAGTCGGTCTTTCGCGATTTGGATCTGCGCCAAGACGATTCATCGGTCCAATTGGTCAAGGACACCCTCTCGGCCCTGACGGCGGACCACCCGATCCAGAGCTATCTGAAAATTGCCTACGATCTGCGAGACGACGCCGCGCTGGTCGATACCTTTCTGCACCATCGCGCGCGCAGCTACACCGTCGACGAGTGCCTCGATTTCGTTGCCTCTGCCGGGCTGGCCTTCCAGGGTTGGTATCACAAGACGCCGTACTACCCGAACGACCTGTTCGCACGACCCAGTGGGTTCCAGCCAGCCGTTAATGCTTTGCCGGAGAACAAGATCTGGTCAGTCATGGAACGCATGCAGACGCTGAACGGCTGCCATCTTTTCATGGCATGCCGACCCGAACGGCCGAAAAGCAGCTACGCGATTGACTTTTCGGTGCCTGAAGCATTGGACTACGTGCCGCTGATGCGCATGCGGTGCCGTATCGACGGAGACGAGGCCTTCTGGCCTGCTGGGCGCGTAAGTCTGAACCCGGCCCAGTTGGCCTTTATGCGCGGCGTCGATGGCCACCGATCGATTCGGGCGATCGCCGCGGACTTGGCACGGCGGGAGCCGCCGAACGGAGCTAGCGCGGCGGACTTGGAAGGCTTCGGCCGCAACTTATTCCAGTCGCTATGGCGCCTGGACCTGATCGCGGTCGCCCTGGACTCGGCCAGGGGTGTCACCGCAGTGCAGGACTAGAGCGCTGAGCGCCTTGATTCCTGACGGTTCAACCGACCCGTCTGGCGAGCGTTACGTTGACCGACGCTCTATCGTTGCGGGATGAGTGAGTCAGCACAGGTTGACCCAAACCGCTACGAAAAGATGTATCGCGATCAGCAGGTGGCGCAGGGTTTACCAGCAGCGACGCCGTGGGACATCGGCGGCCCGCAGCAGGTCGTGAAGCAGCTCGTCGCGCTGGGCGCGGTCAAGGGCGAGGTTCTCGACCCGGGTACCGGCCCGGGTCATCACGCCATTTACTTCGCGTCAAAGGGCTACTCGGCGACTGGAATCGATTCCTCACCTGCCGCAATTGAGCGCGCGAAGGAGAACGCGCGAAAAGCCGGAGTGTCAGTGAACTTCCTTGTGGCCGACGCATCAAGGCTTGAGGGTCTGGAGGACCGTTTCGACACGGTCGTCGATTGCGCGTTCTATCACGTCTTTTCGGACGTGCCCGACGTGAGCAGGTCGTATGCCCAGGCTCTGCATCGGGCGACCAAGCCCGGAGCGCGGCTGTACATGTTCGAGTTCGGCCCCGGCGGCGTAAACGGAATCGGCGCACCGCGGTCGCTGACCGAGGACAACTTCCGGCAGGTGTTCCCCGACGCCGGCTGGGAGATCTCGTATCTGGAGCCCAGCACGTACC
>NZ_JBAPRN010000296.1:0-14818 GCF_049281135.1 Mycobacterium sp.
GGAGTAAAGCGCTGAGTGATCGCCTGGCCGATCGCCGCCAGCGTCGTCGTCTTGCCGCAGAGTTGGCGGCCCATCACGAGCATGTTGGGCGATGTCCGGAGGGACAGCGCCACCGGTTGCAACCCACTCTCCCCGATGGCGAACGGAATGTTGAGGGCGTCGGCCCCCTCCGGGGTGCGGTCGTACGCCTCGACGATCTGCGTCAATGCCACCCGCTCGGGCAACCGCGACAGCCGCTCCACCCGGTCTGCGCCGGTGACTTGAGCAATGACCTCGCCGATACCCCGGGCGCTCACTCGCTGATTCTCGGTTCCGGTGATCTCCGGTACCCCGATCAGCAACTCGTGGCCCTCGCGGGTCAGGCCGAAACCTGGCCGGTCCAGCGTGTTGCGCGCGGCCTTGCGCCGTTCCATCGAACTACCCATCTGCGACTCGTCGGGGTTGCTCAGCCGCAGCTGGATGCGTGCGTTCGACACATTCAACAGGCCCTGCTTCTGGCCGACGAACCAGCCGTTGGCGCTCGTCATGACATGAACGCCGTACGAAAGTCCTTGCCGGGCAATCGCGATCGCGCGATCCCCGGTCGCGAAGTCTTTCTCGTAGAGGTCGCCGTAGTTGTCGATGATGAGGAATACGTCGCCGAACTTGTCTTCCGGATCGGTTCCGCCACCGCCGGCTGCGCCGAACCGTCGTTCGCGGAATTCGGAGATGTCGATCTGATAGTGCTTGAACGACGCCTCTCGGGCGCGAATCAATCCCTCGATCGTCGCGATTGTTCGCGACACCCCTTCGGTGTCGTTGAGGCTCACCACACCGGCCACGTGCGGCAACTCTTCCATGGGGTACAGCGACGCCCCGATGCAGAAGAACGTCACCCGTTCCGGGCGGTACATCAGCGCGGCCGATGTCATCAACGTCATCAGCGTGGTGCTTTTGCCGCGCTGGGCGGTGGCAACCACCATCACGTTGTCCATCTCCACGTCGATGGAATGCACTAGCTGCGTGTGGTCCTCGGGAACGTCGACGATCCCGATCGGCAGGATCAGACCCGGGTTCTGCCCGTAGTCGACGTGCCACGGTTTCCCACGCCAGTAACCGACCAGCGCATCGACTGGCTCGCTGATTTCCAGTGGGGGAAGCCAGATTTGGTGGGGCAGTCGAGCCTGGGTCGACACCAGGGAATCACGGATGACGTCGAGCAGCTTCTTCTTTCTGAAGCCGTCGGCGTGGAACAGGAACTCGTCGGGCTCGTCCGGCTCGTCGGCGACGGCGAGAGCCGCGGTGTCTTCGGCACTGAGTGGCTGGTATTCCCAGGTGAGTGGCCGCGGCTGGGAGAAGCTCACGTCGATGGTCCGGTTGACGTTCGCGACTTTCTTGGGCAGCACGAATGGCGCTGACAGATAGAAGCAGCGGAACGGCTCCAGGTCACGCGGGCCGACTTTCATCAGCGCGTAGCCGTTTTCCTTCGACGGCAGGTGCAACGCGGCGTCGCTACCGATGACGTCGCGCGAATCCTCGGCCGTCTCCGCGCGCAGCGCGACCCGGAAGGCAATGTTGCTCTTGGCTTTACTCAGCGACGAGAGGTCGAGACGCTGACCGCCGAGGGTGAAGAAGACGTTACAGCCGCGACCTTCCTGACCGATGTGAATAACCAGCTGGATCCACTCCTGGTGGTGGTGGAAGAGCTCGAGGTACTCGTCGATGATGACCAGCAGAATGGGGACCGGCTCGAGATCCCTTCCGGCCAGCCGCATTTCCTCGTACTCGTTCGCATCACGCGCGCCTGCCTCTTTGAAAAGTCGGTAGCGCCGATGGATTTCGCCGTCGATCGCCTTGCGCATCCGCTCGGCCAGGTGCCGCTCGTCCTTTCCGAGGTTGGACAGCGACCCCGCGACGTGCGGTAGGCCCGCCAAGTCCTGGGCGGCGGACTCGAACTTCATGTCGACGAAGATCAGGATGAACGTCTCGGGCGAATGCGTCAGCGCGATGCCGTTGGCGAGCGACAGGAAGTACTCCGACTTGCCCGATCCCGATGTTCCAATCACCACGGAGTGGAAACCGAAGCCGCCGAAGTCTTTTGCACGGAAGATGACGTACTGCAACTCGCCGCCGGGTTTGACTCCGACCGGCACCATCGCCCACTTCGCGTCGCCGCGTCCGCGACTGTCGGCCCACAGCCGGTCGACGTCGAGTTGGCGTGGATCGTTGATGCCCAGCGCCCGCAGCAATTCGCCTGCTTGGCTGTCGGTTTCGGACAACTCCCCCGCACTCATCGGCGACCAGCGCGCCAGAGCCCGCGCGTAGCGGTAGGCGGTGCTCTCGGCCAGCATGTCGGCGATCGCGTAGAACGCGTCGCGGTGATAGAGGTGTCTGTCTCGCAAATCGAAACGCTGATCTTCGTCGGCGAAACCGACGCCGAGACCCGACCGGGTCGCCAACCGCAACACCGTGATTCCGGCCATGCCTTTCTGTCCGGTCACGCCCTCCCACTGCTCAGGTGTGCCGATGTTGTCGTCGACGATGACCCAGTGCGGGCCGAGCCTGGTGCCCGATGACTCCATTGCCGAGGGCATCGACGTTGGGCTGGTGCCGACCGGCGGGGCCCACGGCCCGCGGCCCTTGCGGTGCAGCTCGGCGTCCAGTGCCTCCTCCAACTCCGTCGGCGACGCGAACAGCAGCCGGCGCAGACCGCATGCGTCGAACATCTCGTCGTGCTGATTGTGCGGAAGCCACACCAACCACGACCACAGCTCCGGATGGCGGGTCACCACCATCAGCTTGAGGTCATTCGGGCTGTGATACACCGCCAGCGAACACAGGATCGACCGCGCAAGATTGTGCAGCTCGGCCGGGTCGGGGCCGATGAAGCTGAAGCCGGGCTTGGACCGCAGATTCAAGACCTTGCCGATGCCGCGGATCTTGCTCTGCTCGAGGATGAAATCGCGCAGCGCGCCGCCGGTGACTGGTTCCAGCTCCTCGCCGATCGGCACCTCCGGCCACTGCAGCGACACCGCTGAGTCGCTGGCCTGCTGGATGCCAGTGCCGAGGCGGACATCAAGAAAGTCCGGGTCGTCCGGACGGCGCTCCCACATCCGCGGGCCGCCGATCACGGTGTCGAGTTGTTGCGGGTCGCCGTGCACGAACAGCTGGCTGCGACGCAGATCTTGCGCGGCACGCTGAACTTCTTCGCGATCCTCGTCGAGCTGGCGCAGATAGATACGCCGCTGCTTTTCCTGCTCACCCCAAGAGATTCGCCGGCCTCGGCCGAAGCGCCCGCTGAACATCAATGCGCCGAAGCCGGCCAGCCCCATCATCGGGAAGAAGCCGGACTGCAGCGACCGGACTCCGGAGGTGTACATCACCACCAGGGTTCCGATGATCCCGACCAGCAGCGCGGGCAGCGCGATCATCAGCAGGATGTTCCGGGGCTCGCGTTCCGGCAAGGCCAACGGGGGTGCGATCGCCACCCGCACCGGCGGAACCATTGGGGCCGGTTTGCGCATGCCCCTTACGAAGCCGCGTTTGGACATGCCTAACCTCCCGCTTGTGGGTTCGCTTCTGGAACCGGCGCGACCGCTCCGCCGCCGGTGAGGGTATCGCGCGCCAGCAGCGCGCTGTCATGGCTGATGGCCGGCCCGGCCGCGAACGTGCGCACGATCGGCCACGGTGCCTGGACGGCGCTGCCCGGGTCCAGGCTCAGCGGGTCAAGCGTCTTCCTGTCCCACTGCACGCCGAATCGAACCCCTTGCGGTGAAAGCCAATACAGGCTTTCGCGGCTGCCCGAGCTGGCGACACCACTGGTCGTCGCGACGAAATTCGCCGCACCCGGCAGCACCAGTGCCTGGTCGGCCTCGACTGACTCGGGCGCGCGGTCGTCGCGCACCAGCCGAACCAGGCGTGGATCCATGCTGATCGGCACCGGCAGACCGCGTCCGCTGACGATGGTGATCGTCGCCTGCGGGTCGGTCGTCTGCTTTTGCCACGCCACGCAGGTCACCGGATTGACCGCTGTGTCAACGAAATTCAGCTTGCCGGACGGATAGAAGCCGACATTGAGGACGTCGACGGCCGGGATGTGGATCAGCTTGTCAGGAGAGATCAGGGTTGGGGTGGCCGACGCCTGGGCGGTAGCGGTGCGGAGCAGGTCGGCAACGAAGCTGGTGATCTTCTGCACCCCGTTGGTCAGCAGCGCGTAGAAGCCGGTGACGACGCCGTTCGCGTCGCGCGTCTCGAGAACGCTGCCGACCGGCGATCCCGGTAGCCACGTGGACGGTGTACCTAGCTCCGGGATCAGCGGAATCACAAGGGGTTCCGTCGCCGGCATCGCGTCGAACAGCGCGTTGGAGATCTCGATCGGATAGGTGAGGCCGGGATCCAGCCCCAGGTTGAAGGTGACCGATCGGTCGGAGGGGTCGATCTGGGACCGCTGGCCGCCCCACACCACATAGGTCGCGCCCTTGTGCGTGACAAGGACGGCCTGCGTCGGCTCCATCGGGGCCGCCCGGCCGCCGGTCGAGAGCTCGCCGGCGATCGACGTCACCACTGGCATAGTTCCGCTGCCTCGGGCTGGTGCGATATCGCACACCGACCACGCCGACACCGAATTCGGGGTGACGGTAAGGCTATCCGGCACACCGGGAATGCCGACGATCGGGCCGGTCGGGTACTTGGCGATCTCAGCTGCCTTCACCCAGGTCGGCGCGGCAGCGTTGCCGACGGCCAGCCGCGCCGACGTCAGATTGAGCGCGGGATACAGCCGGCCGTTGATCTTTGCATAGACCGCTCCGGTGTCACGGTTCCCGATGATCGCGGACTGCCCGACCAGACCGGCCGGTTTCATCACGTGCAGCAGCGCCATCCAGCCGATGCCGATCAGCACGAAGACCATCGACAGCGCCACTGCCGCTTGCTGTTTGCGGTCATCGTGCTTCATTCGCACCGAGAACCGGGTGATCGCGGCCTTCAACCTGCGGTTGTAGAACAGATGCCCCGAGTTCTGATCCCGGTTGGAGAGATTGAGTGGCACGGTCAGCGTCCTTCCGGCGAGCGATCAGCATCCGCCTGCCGCTCAACTACATTGTGCGACAACAAATCCCACGTCACTGCAGGGCTCCGCCGTACCGGGCCTGGTTCTCAGCTTCGGCCTCTCCCCGCAGGGCGGCGATAGCCAGGTTCAACCGGTCTGCCAGCTCGCCATGGGTGTAACCCGACATCACGGTCGGGTGCAACGCCAATTCGACCAGCCGGCCGTCGGAATTCGCCACCGCCTGAATATCGCCGAGATCGACACTGTAGGTGATCGTCTCGGCCTGGCCGACGAGCGCTTCCCACTTATCGGCGGCCTCACTCAGTTCACGCAAAACCGATTCGACGAGATCCTTGTCGCTTAGCTGCGCGCGACTGCCTGGCCCCGGCATCATGACAGTATCTAGACCCCTCCGACCAGCGTCAATTCATTGTCTGCAGGCTTGAGCATCGCAGTCTGTCACGGACCGTCCTTCCAACCGCTGGCCGGTGGCGCGCTCAGCACCTGGAACCACGCGAAGTGGTAATTCGCACTGACCTGATTCTTGGTGGCGATACCTTCGGTCGCGGCCAGCAGCAGACAATTCAGCAGTAGCCCCGCGTCAATGTCGGGATATTGCGCCAATAGCTGATATCGCGACGTGTCCAGGTAGACCCGCAAAATGTCGATCTCGGCTTCGACGATGCCGGTGCCCGCGGCACCCGCCCTGGCCAGCGTGTTGACCATCCGCGGCAGACCATCGCGCCAATGCGTCGCTTCGCCGAGCACCCAGCCCAAGTCGTCGACCGCCGGCAGCTCGCGCGGCTGCGACGAAGTGTCGGTGACCTCGTAATCGGTTGCCCAACCCAGTGGATCGCCGGGGGCGTACTTCGCCGTCAACGTCGTCTGGCCAAGCAACGCCGCCGCGGTACCCGTGCGCTGGGCCGGCTCCAGCAAGCTGACCTCGGCGGGCAACGTGATACCTGGCGGTATCCAGCCGTGCGCAAGGTCGGTCACCAACAGTGTCGTGCCGTCTTCACGGCTGCCCATGGCCCAGCGCAACCCGGGTTCTTGCCGCGCCACGAACTTGAGCAGCCGTTCCAGCCTGTCGTGCTCCGATTCGGCGGGCTCGACCACTGGCAACTGCCGGGTGGCCGCGGTGAAGTCGATCCCGGGCTCCGAGCGAGCGGCGGCAGGCGCCGGGCTCGACGGCTCGACGGATGGCATTTCGAAGGCCAATGGTTCGACGACCACTGGTTCGACGACCACTGGTTGGACAGCCAGTGGTTCAACGATCGGCGCCTCTGCGAGAGGCGTGATCTCCTGCAGCAGCGAGGCGAGTTCCTCGAGGACCTCCGTGTCGTCGGATTCGAACGCGTGTTGCGGCTGCGACTCCTCCGGTTGGGCGATCTCCGGCTCGGAGGCTTCCAGCTCGTACGTTTCCGGCTCCGCGGTTTCAAACTGCGCGGTTTCAAGCTCCACGGTTTCCGGCTCCGCGGGCTCGGCCAAGGGCGGTCCCCAGTCTTCCAGCGGTGCAGGTTCCCAGCTTTTCGGCTGCTCAACGGAAGGTGCCGGCTGGAAGTCCTGCGCCGGCATCGCCGGTGCGGGTGCGACGATGGGCGGCATCGGCTCCCGCTGGAAGTCCTGCTCTGCCGCCGGCGCGGGTACGTCGATGGGCGGGGTCGGCTCTGGTCGCGGTGGTGCGATTTTGAATCGCGTTGTCTTCTCGGTGTCGCCGGCACCATTCACGGGCCAGTGCTCCGTCGGCAATTTCGACTTCATGTTGTGAAGGTGACGAACTGTCGACTCGACTCGGCGCACCGCGAAGGCGCGCGCATCGTTGATAACCCTGGCTTCTTCTGCCTGTCGGGTGGAATCGATCAATCCCGCGCAACGAATGTTCTTGAGTTCTTCATTCGCCGAATTGACTATCCGCTGCAAGTCGGACTTCAGGTATTTGACAAGCGGAGCGGTCTCGGCGGTAACTGTGGACAGCTCAGCAGGCCACAATCCGCCGGTCACCCACGGAGTGCAGTCCACCGGCGACCGGAAGGCCGGGATCTTCAGCGATTCTTCAGCAGCTCTTCGGAGGCGCTGACGCGCCGTATTTCGCCCGAAGATTGCCACCGGCCAAGCCTACCGTCATCGCCAGTACCTCTCCTGCGCTGCTGTTGGTTGAAAACGGCGGGTGAATTGTGCGAATTACGGCATCTGAGTAGCGTGAGCGTGTGGCTGAATCGGGGCTGCAGCAGCAGTTGAATGAGGTGCGTGCGTTGCTGGGCCGAGCGCGAGAGTTGTTCGGCGCCAATCCTGTCGAGCCGCCCACCGATATCGCCCCGGATCGCGACGCCGTCAAGACTTGGATTCGCTAGTTATTCAGTCGGTGTCGTCCCGCCGGGGTAATTCATGCGCGACGAGTCTTTCGATCGCGATGTCGAGATCGTCGGTGGTGGGAACCTCGGCTGACGGGGTGTAGCCGGCCGCCACGATCTCACCGCGGACTTCCATCACCGCCTTGAGGTAGGAGACGTCGGCGGTCAGCAGGATGCCCTCCGTCAGGCTTTCCGCGTCGGTGTTCATCACGGCCTCGGTCAGCGTGACGCTGTGCATGTATCCACCGCGACATGAGCGCACCAGGATGTGGCCGCTCGGATGGACGGTGTCGAACGCAGGATCGGCCTCAGTCATCGACCGTCGTCGGAGACACGTTCGAGTTTCTCGGCGGCCTCTGCCTCGTGCTGTTCCCACATGCCGGCCGATTTTGTCAGGTTGTCGGCGATGTCCGCGTGATTGTCGGCCTGTTGCTCGTAACAGAGCCGCCGTTGCTCGAGCAGTTCCCGCCCGGCCTCGCGCAGCTCGCCGAAGATCGGGCCCAGCGAGTCCAGGCTCTGCTGAATCGCCTCGTGCGACGCGGGCAGGGTTCGCAGATATTCGGATGTCTCCTGGTGGTGGCCGGCGGCTTCACGTAAGTGCGCGGGCACCACGTGGATTCGGTCTGCCATCCGCTGTCTCCTTCTGCCGTGCCGGCGCGAGCCGGACTACTTCTAGGCGGTCTCGGTTCTCTGGGCGATCGCCGGCCTGGTGGGCGCCGGTGGGGCGGTTCTGTTCGGCTCGGGTGCGCTGACCGGCACCGGCGGGTGCTCCCAGCCTAGGAAGCCAGGGCCGTTCACGGTGGAGATGTGCTGGATCTGGCCGTTCAACAGCGCCCGGCTGTCGCCGAGCGCAAGTGCGTGACGGTCGGTGAACATGCCGATGTCTCCGGGCGCGAGCTGCGACGTGTCTACCGGATCGTTGACCGCGGTACCCGGCGGCGGAATGGTCATCCCCTCCCGACGGAACGCGTCCGCGATGGGAGTCCCGCTGGCCGCGGCCTCGATCGCGGCCGCCAGCTGTGGGCTTGCGGCGGTGAGGGTCTCGCCGTTCGGGAGTGTCGCGATCGTGGGCCCGGCGGCAGGCTCGGCGTGTTCATGGCCGGCCCGCTCGGGATCGTCCTCGTCGGACGCCAGCCGGTCCCCGGGCTCGTCGGTCTTCAACCGCTCGTCGTCGAGATCCTTCGGCGACAGTTGCTCGTCGCCACTCGGCAGGGGCCCGGGCAGCGCCAGTCCCCCGGGCATCCCCCACCCGGCACCGCCCGGTAGGCCGCCCCCGCCGAATGACGGAATGCTGGGCGCCCCCTCGGGGGTCGGCGCAGGTCCCGACACGGCACGCGCCGGCATGTCCTCGGGCGGCAGGCCGGGATCGTCGTCGGACATCACACCGAAATACGGGTCCGGATCGGGTTCCGTTGCAGGCGAGCGGGTTTGGACAGTATTGGGCCCCGGTGCAGCGGGCTCGGATCCCGCAGGCGCGCGCTTGTCGTCCGTGGCATCGGTGCCGGGCTGGGCCGAGTTGTACAGCGACGTCCACGCGGCCATCAGAGCCGAGTTCGAGGTGTCGTCGAGGCTCGCGCCCGCGACCACGGCACGGATGTCACGCAGCTTGCCGATCAGGTACCGCTGGAAGTCCCGAGCTCCGGCCGGTGTGTCGAGATCCGACCGCGTTGCCACGGCGCCCTCGATGTCGCGCTGCAGTCTGGTGAGGGCTTGCGTACCGGCGGCGGCCTTCTGGTGTGCGTTGAGAACTGCTGTCACTACTTGCAGGTCGACCTGCGCGGTTGTCGAGTTCTGATGTGCCAGAGCAACTTCCGCGTTTCTGATCGCGTCCGCTGCATCGCCCTCCTGATGTTCGGGGGCGGGCGCGTCGTCAGGCGTCGTCATCGCTGTCCTGCCTGAACATGGTGGCGACAGTAGCCACCGGACCCCCGGTCGACAATTCACTCGTGTGCACAACCCGACGTCGCTCGGGTGCTAGCCGGCCGACCCGGTGTAGTGCTCACGCAACGTCTCCAGGACGGCCTTCTTCGCGTCGCCGAGCTCGCGAGCGGTCGACACCACGGCCGAGATTTCACGCTGCTTGGCGATCAGAAACTTCTGGAACTCACGCGCACCCATCGCGGTATCGAGGCCGAGGGCGGCCTGATTGGCCACCGCTCCGTCGATCTCGGCCGCGATTCCATCCAGGCGGCGGATCGCTTCGACGGTTGCCGCGTGTGCTTCGGCGATCGCATCGGCCAGGGCACGGTCGGCGTCGGCAACCGCGGCATGCCGCGTCGACAGCGCGGCCTGCCGCTCCCCGATCGCAGCGCTCGTGCGTCCGGCCTGTTCTGGCATCCCTGGTTCGTGTTCGCCCACCATTGCCGCTACCCCGTTGGGCGCCGGATCTGCACACCGGCGCCGAGCGGACTGATCCGCACTGTCGCGCCGGAGTGGGGGGCCTCGACCACCAGGTTGTTACCGATCGCCAGTTGCACGTGTCCTGCGGTGGGGAAGACCAAGTCGCCCGGACGGACGTGCGAGCGCGGGATCGGGATTCCGTCGTATATCTGCTGATATGTGGTGCGGTCCAAGTGAATTCCCGCCCGCGCGTAGGACCATTGAGTCAACCCCGAGCAATCGAACTGGTCCGGGCCGGTCGCGCCCCACACGTAGGGCCGGCCCAGCCGGGACAGCGCCGCCCGCACCGCGATACCCGCGCGGCTGTTCGGCGGAGGCAGCCGCAACCCCGCCGGGTAGGCGCCGTGGTGCAGCATCCGATAGCGCACTGCCCGCCACCTCGACCGATGGCGACGCGATTTGCGACGGGCGGCCAGCACATGCGCCTGCTGTGCCCGCAATCGTGCTACCCGGCGGCGGATCGCTTCGCGCTGAGCGATCGGGTTGTCCGGCAACGCAGTATCGGCGCGGGCCTCGTCGAGCACCCCCTTGGTCAGCCCCTGAGCGTTGGCGTGATCCCGGTGGGCTTCCTCGACGGTGGCGGCCACTGCGGCGTCGGCCGTCGCCGCGGCTCGCAGATCGTCGCGGCTACGGTTCACCGCTGACTGGTAACCGCCTTGTACCGCGGCGGTATTCAGCGCTGCGGCGCGTTCCAGTAGTCCGTCGTACGGCGCCAGCCGGGCGTCCACCGCCACCGACCCGGTGCCGCCGGCGAACAGCTCGTGGGCGCGGCTCAAGGCCGCCAACTCGTTTCCGCTCACTGTTGCTCCCCCTCGTCGATCGCAGCGTCAACATCGGTCTCATCGGCGTGATCGGCGAATGCCCGGACCCTCGGAAGCGCTCCCGGCGGGATGACTCCCCTATTGCGGATGTCCCATATCTCGGCGGCGGTGACACCGATCAGCGCGGCAATCACCGGTTCGGGCAGCGACGATTCCGCGCACGCCCGATCGAAGCGCGCGCTGAGGCTCATCGGCATCCGCTCGATGAGCTCTCCCCGAGTTGCTTCCAATGCCTGCAGATGCCGCATGAGCCGTCCTGCCGATGCCGCGTCGGCGTTGACCACCTTCCGCCAGGAGTTGGCGGCCAGCATCTCGGCCTTCACGCACACTCCGATCACAGAGAGAATATACGTCTCGTATTCGTTTGATGTGCTCACAGGCACATGGTCGATCAACGATTTGAGTGCATCGCGGTGAGCTTCGGCGTATTCCTCGTGCATGTCGGTGTCGGTGTGCCGGTCCACCACGATCGGCCCAGTGATCCGCTGCGGCGGCGGCTCGGGTGGACTCGGCGCGGTCAGGCGTTCGAGTTCGGCGGCGGGATCGGCGGCCACCACGAGCCGCGAGTAGGTGCCCGGCGGCAGTCCAAGTCCGTTCTCTACCTTCTGAACTGTGCCTTTGTGCGGCTTGCGGGCGCCTCGTTCGAGGTAACTCAGGCCCATGATGCTCACGCCGGTCACCGATGCGAAATCGGCCAGCGACCAGTCACGCGCCTCCCGGAGTTCTCGGATGGCCGCGCCAGCCGATTCGCGGCTCACCCTGCGGCTCCGGCCATATCCGGATCCTACACAGCCGTATACGTTCTCCAAGAGTTATGCGTTTTTGTAGCCTTTCTCTTGCCAAACTCGGATCTGACTGTATACGATTCCGCATACGTTTTGGTACTAAGGAGGCGGACAGATGGGGCATCCATGCTCGGTCAACCCGGAGATGTGGTTCGGCTACGCCGATGACGACGGCGGCGATGGCGCCGCCAAGGCGCGTGCTTACGAGCAGTCGGCCACCGAGGCCCGGCTGCAATGCCTGCGGCGTTGCCCGTTGGCGCAGCAGCGGCTGTGCGCGAAGTATGCCGTGGAGAACCGCGAGGAATACGGCGTCTGGGCCGGCATCAAGCTGCCCGGCGGCCAGTACCGCAAGCGCGAGCAGCTGGCTCAGGCGCATGCCACCCTGCGCCGGATCGCGGCGGGGGAGATCAGTCCCCGGCAGCTGGCCGACAATGCCGCCTTGCTGACGCGGCGCGAAGGGGACACCGCGCGGGCCACCGCGACCGTGTTTCATCTGCCCCTTCGCCAGGTGGGTCCGCGTTCTGCGGCCTGATCCCGCGCCGTCGCGGCGGCGGGATTGAATCCGTCGACAACGGGTAATAAAAGGTCAACCGACCCGGGGGCCTTGCATGACGTTCGACCTGACGCCGACCGCGGCACAGCACGACCTGGCTCGGCGAACCCACGAGTTTTCCGAATCGGTCATCCGGCCGGTGGCCCTGGACTACGACCAGAAGCAGGAGTTCCCCTGGCCGGTGCTCGAAGAGGCCGCCCAGCGCGGTTTCTACAGTCCGCTGTTCTATCGCGATCTCATCGGCGACCCGACCGGCCTTTCGCTGCCGATGTTCATGGAGGAGCTGTTCTGGGGTTGCGCCGGAATCGGTTTGGCGATCGTGATGCCGGCTCTGGCCCTCTCGGCGATTGGCCAGGCCGCCTCCCCCGAGCAGATGCTGGAGTGGGCGCCACAGTGCTTCGGCTCGCCGGGTGACCTCAAGCTCGCGGCGCTGGCGATCTCCGAGCCCGAAGGCGGCAGCGACGTCCGCGATCTGCGGACCACGGCCAAACGCGACGGTAGCGACTGGATACTCGACGGCCACAAGATGTGGATCGGCAACGGCGGCATCGCCGACGTTCATGTGGTCAACGCCGTCGTCGACGAAGAGCTCGGTCACCGTGGCCAGGCGTTGTTCGTCGTCCCGGGCGGCACACCGGGCCTGGAGCTGGTACGCAAGCTCGACAAACTCGGTTGCCGGGCCTCGCACACGGCGGAGCTGAAATTCAATGGCGTCCGGATTCCCGAAGGGAACCTACTCGGCGGGCAGGACAAGCTCGAGCACAAACTCGCCAAGGCGCGCGAGGTCGTCGCGGGTGGAAAGCGCTCCGGCTCAGCCACATTGGGCACTTTCGAGCAGACTCGTCCGATGGTTGCCGCGCAGGCGATCGGCATCGCGCGAGCGGCCCTGGAGTACGCCACCACTTACGCCACCCAGCGTGAGGCCTTCGGCGGGCCAATCATCGACAACCAGGGCATCGCCTTTCCGCTCGCCGAGATCGCGACACAGATCGACGCGGCCCGGCTGCTGACCTGGCGCGCGTCCTGGATGGCTGCCAGGGGAATCGCGTTCGAGCGCGGGGAAGGCTCGATGTCGAAAATGGCGGCCAGCGAGGTCGCGGTTCGCGCGACCGAACGGGCCATTCAGACGCTGGGCGGTTGGGGCTACATCACCGACCACCCGGTCGAGAAGTGGTATCGAGATGCCAAGCTGTACACCATCTTCGAGGGCACCAGCGAGATTCAGCGGATCGTCATCTCCACCGCGCTCGGCGCCACGGAAGGTGCGCCGCCGCTGCACGTCGAGCTCGAACCGACCGGCGGGCCCCTGAATCGGGTGTTCGGCCGCGGCACCCTGTTGCGGGGCCGAGTTGCCGACGCGGCGCTTGCCGTAAAGGACCGGGTCCCCGAGCCGCTCCTGCGGCTCGGCATGCAGGTCTTGCGGCCACCGCGAAAATGAATAGCTATGCCTACTGATAAGACCGGCGCTGAGGCCACCGTCAGCGCCGCCGAGGGGAAGTACACCATCGCCGTCGCCGGCGAAACCGTCGGGCTTGCAGCCGTCGCCGACCGCGACAACCAGCGGGTTTTCTACCACACCGAAGTCGAGGAGCGGTTCGGCGGACGTGGGCTGGCCACCATTCTGGTTGCCGCGGCGCTGGAGGCGACCCGAGCGAACGGCAAGCGTGTTGTCCCGGTCTGCCCGATGGTGGCTGCCTTCATCAAGAAACATCCCGAGTTCAGCGACATCACCGACAAGGCCACCCCGGAGATCCTGCGCTGGGTGGAAACGCTCTAGTTCTCCCGGCCGGCCAGTTCGGCGACGAACCGGTCGATGAACGCGCTGGCCGGCCCCGTACTCGCTTGGCGGATAACGAATTTCGTCAAACCGGCGTCGAGGTACTTATCGAGTTGACGATGCAGCTGATCCCAGTCGGCGGCCACCAACTCGGCCGGATCGACGTCCGGCCGGCGGCGACGGACCGCGGCGATCAACTCGGCTGGCAGTTCGCCGTCGGCGACCGCCAGCGAAATGCCGTAGTGATCGGGTTCGATCTGCCGGTCGGCTTCCGCGGCCGCCCGCTCGATCGCCTCGCGGCCGGCCCGCGCCTCGTCGGGAGTCAGGAAACTGCCCAGCCATCCGTCGGCCAGCGTGCCGATTCGCCGGAACGCCGCCGGTGCCGAGCCGCCCAGCCAGATGTCTAGCGGGGGATTGGGCCGCGGCGCGACGGCGGCCGCGGTCACCGTGAAATACCGGCCGCTGTAGCTGGCCGGCACGTCGACCAGTGCCGCACGCAGGATTCGTAATGACTCGTCGAAGACCGCCGCGCGCTCCCCGTCGGGCACCATGAACACTTCACGCTCAGCGGGAATGGCTGATCGGAGACCGAAGACGGGGAGGACCCGCTTGGGTGCGATTGCGGCCAGGGAGGCCAGTTGCTTGGCCACCAACACCGGGTGGCGTCCCGGCAGCACAGCCACCGACGTTCCCACTTTCAATCGCTCGGTCCGGGCCAGCGCGTACGCCATCCCGACCACCGGATCCACCGCCGGTGAGTAGACGAGTTCGGAGAACCACAGTGAGTCGACCCCGCTGCTCTCCAGATGATCGACGATCGGTGCGAGCTGATCGGCGGGAGTGTTGAGACCGAGCCCGATCCCGAAGCGAACCTTCATTCCCATCCCAACACGGCGGACCCGTTAGTTGTGCCCGCCGGCGAGTATTTGCACGCGCGCGGTTGAATCTGCCGGGCAACTGTCCCGAGGAGTACGGGTTCTACGAACCGCTTTGCGGTCCGCTGCTCGGCCGCCTTCGGCTCGCGTCGCGGTTCAACTCTTCTGTACAGCGACCGATATGGGTCAGTAGCCATTTGATCGCGCCGGCAGGTTGGGTGCTTCCGCCG
>NZ_JBAPRN010000297.1:0-5657 GCF_049281135.1 Mycobacterium sp.
CGCCACCTCCGCCGACCGCGGAGCCGTCGCCGGTCGTCGTCCCGCCACCGACCAGCGAGGCGCCGCCTCCCCCTCCGCCTCCGTCTCCGACCGAGACGTATGTGCCCCCGCCGCCGCCACCCCCGCCGCCTGTGACGACGAGGGCGCGGGTGACCACCACTGTGCCGCAGCCGACAACCACCACGCCCCAGGCGACCAGCAGCACCACGCCGAGCACGACGCCCCCGCCGCCACCGCCGCCGCCACCCACTTCCACGGCCCCGGCGATGACGACGACATATCTCAACCTGCCGTTCGTGCCGGTACCGATACCGGTTCAGGTGCCCGAAGGTCAGGGTGGGGCGAGCCAGCAGCCGCAAAACCCGTATCAGCAGCAGAACCCCTATCAGCAGAACCCCTATCAGCAGAACCCCTATCAGCAGAGCCCCTACCAGCAGAATCCGTATCAGCAGAACCCGTACATGCCGCAGAATCCGTACGCGAACCCGGGGTACGGCTACTAGGCGTGGCGCGAACCGGCTTAAATGCGCACACTGGGAGTGTTGGTGTGAGCAGCCAGGAGGCCGCAATGGACGACAATGGTCGGTTCGGATTCGATCCGGAAGACTTCGAGCACGTGATCCGCGACGCGACCGAGGGGCTTCGCGATGCATTCGAGGGATTCGGCCGGTTCTTGACCTTCCCCTCCGACCGATCTGGGTGGTCGTCGGTCTTCGAGGACCTGGCGCGGCGCACTCGGACCAGGCCGGAAACCACCGGCGAAGCCGGTGACGGGGTGTGGGCGATCTACACGGTCAGCGCGGACGGGGGCGCCCGCGTCGAGGAGGTGTACGCCTCCGAGCTCCATGCGCTGCGCGCGAACCAGAACAACACCGACACGACCCGCAAAGTCCGTTTCCTGCCGTACGGCATCGCCGTCAGCGTTCTCGACGACTCGGGCGAGACATCGTAAGCGGTTGCGCGCGAAAGCGGCGTCGGTCACGTCGCTGCGGCACGTTCGCGTTCCGTACGCAACAATGAGGATCATGCGTCTACGCCAGATCGGTCGGGTCCTCATCGCAGCATTGCTGATTGTCGGCGGGTTGTTCACCGCCCCGATGGCAATCAGCTCTGCGCAACCATGCCCAGACGTCGAGGCGGTGTTCGCCCGCGGCACAGGTGAGCCAGTGGGTGTCGGCGGAATCGGGGAGCCGTTCGTCGACGAATTGCGCACGGCGATCGGCCCCAAGTCACTCGATGTCTACCCGGTCAACTACGAGGCCAGCAGCGACTTCTCCGACCGCGTCGAGTTCGCCCGAAGCGTCGTCGACGGGATCAAAGACGCCAAAGGTCACATCGAGGCAACCGCGGCGAACTGCCCCAAGACCAGGATTGTGCTCGGCGGGTACTCGCAGGGGGCGGCCGTGGCCGGCGCCGTCACCTCGGCGTCCATCCCTCCGGGAGTGCCTTCGGAGTACTTGCAGTTCCTGCCCAAGCCCATGCCGCCGGAGGTCGCCAACCACGTCGCCGCGGTCACGCTCTTCGGGAAGCCGTCGGCGCAGTGGCTGCAAAATTACGGCGCGCCGGCGGTGGTCATCGGTCCGCTGTACGCGCCCAAGACCGACGATTTGTGCGCCGACGGCGACACGATCTGCAACGGTGATCCGGGCGGGCTGCCGAGCTTCGCGCACGCCTCATACCCGGTGAACGGGATGACCCAGCAGGCCGCGGATTTCGCGGCCAGGCACCTTTAGCCGTCAGTCGGGCTGGTTCGCCATGATGGTGGCGAACAGTTCGCTCATCTCGTCGGCGGGCCCGGCGGGCACGGAGTAGCCATCCTCGTCGCGGATCTCGTCGAGGTGATCACGCACCTGCTCCATTGACAGCACGGGACTGTAGAAGCCTTTCGTCCTGCCGATGAAGAACCGGGCGACGTGCCCGGCGCCGACGGTGTAGATCTCACCGGACACCGGGCAATCCCGGTGGGTCAGGAACGCGGCCACCGGAGCCACCAGCGCCGGATCCAGCTTCTGAAGGTATTGCGTCACAAGATCATCCAGCACGACTTGAGCGGACGGGTCGTCGGGCGGGCTGGCCGTCTCGACCGAATGCGCCAGCATCCGGGTGTAGGCGATCGGCGCAACCGCGTTGACTTTGATGTCGTGGTCGGCGCCCTCGGCGGCCAAAACCCGGGTAAAGCCGACCAACCCGGTCTTCGCTGAACCGTAATTGCTCATCCGTTCAGCGCCGAGAAGTCCCGCGGCCGAGCAGGTGTTCAGGATTCGTCCGTAGCGCTGCTCGCGCATGATCTTCCAGGCAGGCCTCGTCACGTAAAACGCACCCTTGAGATGTACATCGATCAATGGGTCGAGCCGATCGGCGGTGATGTCCTCGAACGGCGCATCGCGGACGATTCCGGCGTTGTTGATCACGATGTCGATACGCCCCCAGGCCTGCATGGCTGCGTCGATAATCGCCTGTCCGCCCTCGGAACTGGTCACGCTGCTGGTGTTGGCGATGGCCTCACCGCCGTGTTGGCGGATCTCCTCGACCGCGTCGGCCGCGGCGTCGGTGTTGGAACCCGCTCCGGTCACTGAGCCGCCGATGTCGTTGACCAGGACACGTGCCCCGCGCAACGCCAGCAGCAACGCATACTCTTTGCCCAAACCGCCACCGGCGCCGGTGATGACCGCAACCTGATCGTCGAACCGCATGTCGTGTGTCACCAGGTAACCGGCAGCTCTTTCATGCCGTAGATGTCGGCGTCCTTGAACCTGAGCTCATCCGGCGGCACCGCCAGTTGCAGCCCAGGGAGGCGGCGCGCCAAAGTGGCAAAGGCCACCTGCATTTCGACTCTGGCAAGGTTGGCGCCAATGCATTGGTGAGCCCCGTAGCCGAAAGCCAAGTGCCCGCGGGTATTTCTGGCGACGTCGAGAGCGTCTGGGCTGTCCACGAATTCGGGATCCCAGTTGCCGGCAGGCAGGTTCATCAACAATCTGTCCCCGGTGCGGATTTGCTGGCCGCCGAGGACGAGGTCTTCGGTCGCTATCCGGTCCACCTGGGCATGCACGATAGACAGATAGCGCATCAGCTCTTCGATGGCGTTGGCGATGACGGCGGCGTCGTCAGTCTGGCCGAGTCGCTGGAAAACTTCCGGATGCTCAAGCAGTGCAACGGTTCCCAATCCGATCATGTTGGCGGTGGTTTCGTGGCCGGCCTGCATCATGATCACAGCGTTGACCGCCACGGTGTTGTAGTCGAGTTGGCCGGTCGCGACGTAGTCGGTGATGAGACGGCTGATCAGGTCGTCGCCGGGATCGCGCTCCTTACGCGCCACCAGCTCCTGGATGTAGGCATACATCGCGATGAAGCCCTGCGCCCGTTCCTCGTCGGTGGACTTCACGTCTAATCCAAGGGAGGTGTTGTGCTGGAAGAGTTCGAGATCTTCGGGCGGGACGCCAAGCAGCAGCGCGATCACCATCGATGGCACGGGCAGGCCGAAGTCGCGCACGATGTCGGCCGGCGGGCCTTTGTCGATCATCGCGTCCAGATACCCGTCGACCAGTTGCTGGATCTGCGGCCGCATTGCCTCAGTACGCCGGAAGGTGAACTGGCTGGTCATCATGCGCCGCAACCGATGGTGTTCGGGATCGTCGATGCGCGCGAAGATCGGCGGCGCCTCATTGCCGCTCGCCGTATCGAACAGGTCGGGCAGGGTTTCGGCCGACAGCCGCGGGTCGACCAACGCGGCTCTGATGTCCTGGTAGCGACTCACCGACCAGACCTGTTGCCCGTTCCACATCGCCCGCTGCAGGCCGGGCTCGTTTCGCCAGTCGGCGAATTCAGTTGGCGGATGGAGGGGACAGTGTGCGGCGCGTGGGGCCGGTATCACGGGAAGATCGGTCTCGGGGCGAGAGTCGGAAGTTGTTGAAGTCACCGGCGTCTTCCGTTAAGTGTCAGATGGCTGTCAATTGCACGAGCGTAAAGCGCGGCTAAGTGGCAGTCAACAGTCAGTTATGCTGGCGCGATGACTGCGGTGACCGAGCGGCCGTTACGCGCGGATGCCGCGCGCAACGCCGAGCGGATCCTGAAAGCCGCGCGGGAGGTCTACGGCGAACTCGGGCCCGACGCGCCCATCGAGGCGATCGCCCGTCGCGCCGGTGTCGGTGAGCGCACCCTGTACCGGAGGTTTCCGGCCAAGGCAGAACTGGTTCGTGCGGCGCTGGACCAGTGCATCGCCGAAGACCTCACGCCGACGATCGAGGCAGTTCGCAGTGTCGCTGACCCCATGGCGGGCCTGGCCGAGCTGTTCGATGCGGCGATATCGCTGGGCGCGCGCGAACACAACCTGTTGACGGCTGCGCGCCGAGCCGGGTCTTTGACGTCGGACGTCTCGACTGGGCTGTACGAGGCACTCAGGGAGCTTGCTGATCGCGGCCAACGAGCCGGCGTCGTGCGGGCCGACCTGGCCCCCGCCGACCTGCCGCGGATGATCGCGATGCTGCACAGCGTGCTGTGGACGATGGACTCCGGCTGTGACGGTTGGCGCCGTTACGTTGCGCTGATGCTCGACGCGATATCGGCCGGCGACCGGCGGACGCTGCCTCCGGCGGCCACACTTCGATTTGTGCCCGAGTCGGGCGACTGGCCGATGGAGGGCGGCGCTTGAGCGGCGTCGCAATCCGCCCCACCTGCGCCGTCGTTATCTGATCGTGACTAATTCGCGATTTGCTCGTAAGCTGCTTGCCGTGCGGGGTCACAAGTTAGCCAGCGGTGGGCGAAAGTCGCCGGTAGTGATGGCTGCGGTTACCGCCCCGGTCGCCATCATCTTTGCCCTCGGCGGCAGTGCCCACGCTGAGGACCGCCACGGCAACGCCAATGCGGTAGCTGACGCGTCGTGTTGCCATCTGCAGATCATGGCCACCGCACCGACCAAGGCGGCATGGGCCGTGTCCGCTGTCCCGGCCACCGGCGCTCCCGCCGAAACTGCGCCCGCGTCACGCGCGTCGCGCTGGCACGTCGCCTCCAAGAACGCCCCGCAAGTCCTGATCGCGGATGTCGCTCCGGAACGTGGCCTTCAGGTCAAGACGATTCTGGCCGCTCGCACCATCAGCGCGGTGTTCCCGGAGATCAAGAACATGGGCGGCGTTCGACCGGACGCGCTCAGGTGGCATCCCGAGGGCTTGGCGATCGACGTGATGATTCCCAACCCGTCCAGCGCCGCCGGTATAGCGCTCGGCAACGAGATCGTCTCGTTCGCGCTCAAGAACGCGGACAAATTCTCGTTGCAGGACTGCATTTGGCGCGGTACGTACTACACGCCCAAGGGGCCGTCAGGATCCGGCTACGGCCACTACGACCACGTCCACATCACCACCCACGGTGGCGGATACCCCAGGGGTGGGGAAGTCTACCTTCGCTGACCGCGTCAATTGATGCTCGTTCCTTTTTAGGCCCAGTGCGATTAAGCCACGCAGCGACTTTTGTCGGCCGCGTCAATCGCTATGAGCAGTGGGATTTTTGGGCGGCCGCTGCGATCAAACCGTGATGCACGGGGCCGGATCACTTTCTAAACGTCACTATTTGGCAACGGTGTGGTGTGGCGTAGTGCGTGTTGACCACTGGTCCACTAAAAATGATCTTGGTCCAAACGCGAATCCGTTATGGCTGCGCGCCTT
>NZ_JBAPRN010000298.1:0-2311 GCF_049281135.1 Mycobacterium sp.
GAACTGCACCATCTGAATGTTGCTGTCGCGCAGCGCGGTGACGAAGATCTGCAGGTTCTTGATGATGTCGACGATGTTGCCGCTGCCGTTCGCGATGGTCCGCGCCACCCCGGACAGTTGAGCCAGCGTCTGGCGCAACTTCTCGCCGTTATCACCCTGTAGCGCGTTGGCGGCACTGTCGATAAACCGGGATATCGACGGTGTCGACACCTTGGCATTCGGACCCAAATCCGTTGCCAACCGCATCAATTGGGATTTGACCTCGTCCCACTCCACCGGAACGGCCGTGCGTTCGACCGGTATGACCGCGCCGTCAGCCATGACCGGGCCGCTGGTCCGATAGGAGGGAGTGAGCTCAACGTAGCGGGCGGCCACCAAGTTCTGGGTGACGATAACCGCTTTCGCGTCCGCCGGAATAGGCAAGTCGTGGTCGACGTGCAAGGTCATCTTCGCCGTTGTGCCCTGCGGCTCAATGGATTTGATGGTGCCGACTTTCACACCCGAGACCCGAACCTGGTCGCCGGGATAGATCGCGGTGGCCGAGGTGAAATACGCGGTGATGGTCTTCGGGCCGAAAAAGATTTGTCGGACCACGAAGGCCGCACCGGCAACGAGAAGCGCCGCCAGGACTACCGCGGCGACAGTCGTGAGCCGGTTTCGTGGAAGCCGGGAGATCATTGCCCTCCCCCGATCCGTCCGCCCAACGTACAGCCAGGACACTCCGGAGCGCCGTTATACAGCTGCGGGACCAACGACCGCGGTACCGGCGACGGGAAGCCCGGACCCTTAGTGGTGTCGAAGGTGCGGAATCCCCAGAGGTAGTCGAGGAAGGGCTGGAAGATTTGCGGGACAAGGAAGTTCGGGACGAACGCCGAGTAGGCGTACATACTGGAGATAGCCTCGCCCACCGTGATCTCGAATTTTGCGAGGCCGGGTAACGCTTTCTCGACGTTGTCGCGGTTCTTTTCCAGCACCGAGGTCACCGAATTGAGCTTCTGCAGAGCGGGCGCCAACTTACTTTCGTTGTCGTGCACCAATCCGGACAGCTGCTTGGACACCGCCGACGTAGCCGCCAGCAGTTGAACGATCTCGTTCCGGCGCCCCGCCAAGACCTGCAGCAGATCGTCAGAGTTGAGAATGAGCTTGTTGACCTGTTGACTGCGTTCGGACAGGATCCCGGTGAGAGCGCTGGCACTCTTGAACAGGTCGGCCAGGCTTGTGTTGCGGGCGTTGAGGCTCTGCGAGAACCGGCTGACCGCGTCGAAGGTAGGTCCCAACTGGGGGGCGATCTGGTTGAGCGTTGCCGACAACGTGTCCAGTGATTGGTTCAAGGTCGCGGTGTTTGTCTGGTCGGCGTAGGCCGTGAAGTCACTGACCGCCTCCGTCAGCGAATACGGCGACGAGGTGCGGGAAATCGGGATGACATCCAACGGATGCATCGTTCCGCTGCCCGACGACTCCAGGGTCAGCACACGTTCACCCAGCAGAGTGCCGGTGCGAATGTGCGCGCTGGTGTCCTTGCCGAGTGGAACGCTGCCCTTCATCGTGAACGTGACCAGGGCATCGCCGTTGTGCAACGCCACATCCGACACCGTGCCGACTTTGATTCCGGACACCGTCACAGCGTTGCCGTTGGCAAGTCCGCCGGCTTCGGAAAACATCGCCTGGTAGCGGACGTCGGTCGCCAACGACACAATCCGATCGGGCGACAAGCCGACCAGGATGAGCATCGTGATCAGGACGGCGCCGATGAATCCGGCTTTGATCAGACCGGTTCCGCGGTATTTCAGCATCAGTGCTCCTCCGGTTCCGGTTCCTCGCAGCGCTGAGCATCGGACCTGAACCAGGGAGCTATCACGGTCTTGCCGGACAGATCGGTGCCACGGATCGTGATTTGGCACAGGAAGTATGGGATGGTGGCGCCGAAGACGCCGAGCCGGACCAGCTTGCGATAATTTCGGGGCGCCTTCTGAAGCGCGGCATCGAGGCGGTCCTTGTCTTCATCGAGGTTCGGGGCCAACCGGAAGAGCTGGTCCACGGTGGCCGACAGCGGTCGCCTTGTTCTGCCGAGCAAGTCCGCCAACGTGACGGTGCCGGTGCTCAACGAGTCGATGGCGGGACCGAAGGTGTCGCGGTCGTTGGCCAGTCCCGTAACCAGCCGCTGAAGGCGATCGATTGCCCCGGAGAATTGGCCGCCGTCCTTGTTCAGGGTTGCCGCCACGGTGTTGAGGTTCTCGATCAGATGCTGGATCGTTTGGTCGTTGTCGGCCAACGTGTTCGTGAGTGACGCCGACTTGTTCAGCAGCGATTG
>NZ_JBAPRN010000299.1:0-17193 GCF_049281135.1 Mycobacterium sp.
TCTGTACTCATGGCTATCACCTCTGCCGAATGAGAGTGAGCATGGCCGTTTGCCAGCTGGCACAAACGCTACGTTTGTTCCGGCAAGTTGGACGATGATTCGCACACTTGGATCACCGTTGGCCCGAAATGAAGTTGCGCCGTCGGCTGATCAGCGTCTACCCTCGGCGATCGTGCAGCATCTTCTCGTAGTAGCCAGCACCCGCAGCGGGGTCTGATCCAGACCGACCCCCCGCTGTGGGTCGGAAGCTACTACCCGTCGGTCACTCCTTCAGACCAGAGAAGACCGGCACATGACCATCACCTCCGCTCCACCCGAATCGTCGAGCCTGCGCTTTGACGGCATCGCGCTACCACGCGGACTTCGGGAGGACGCCGACACCATGTCGTGGAGCACATTCACCGCCACTTATGCGCCGAGCGCCGGGCCGTTGCGGCTAGGGCACTGGCACTGCACTGACGCCAATCGTCAGGCAACCCGACTGGGAACCAGAACATTCCAGGCCACGCTGGCGCTCGGCGACCGCATCGAAACCGCCACCGCCACCGCGACCGGCCCGGTCGCGGCGCTGACCGCGATGCTCTACGAGCACGGTGTCTCGGTCGAGATGCTGCGGTTTCATCAGCTGCAGTCCGACGACGCGACGGCGACCTTCATCCAGGGCAGCGACGGCTGCCGGGCCGAGTGGGCGATGGGCTACTCGGAGGATCCGACGCAGTCCGCCTTGTCCGCCGTCATCGCCTGCGCGAACAGGCTGTACAGCAGCAGCGGCTCCGGCTAGAGCGGGCGCAACACGATCGGCATGCCGTCCATCGGGAGCGGGATGGTGCGGTAGTCCCACTTGGCCTGGTAATTCGGCCTGGGCAGCTCGAGCCGGTAGCGGCGGAGCAGCCGATGCATGATCGTCTTGACCTCCAACTGGCCAAATGTCATGCCGATGCACTTGTGCGCACCGCCGCCGAACGGGGTCCACGCATAGCGGTGGCGCTTGTGTTCGTTACGAGGCTCGGTGAAGCGTTCCGGGTCGAACCTCAGCGGGTCGGTCCAAATCTCCGGCAGGAGATGATTCACCCCGGGAAACGCGGTGATGTTGGTGCCTTCCGGCAAATAGTGACCCAGCAGTTCGGTGTCACGGACTGTCCGCCGCATCGCCCACTGGACGGGCGTCACCAACCGAATCGCCTCGTTCATCACCAAGTCCAGCGACTCGAGCTTCTCGAGTGATTCGATGTCGAGCGGCCCGTCGCCGAGACGGTCGGATTCCTCGCGGCAGCGTTCCTGCCACTCCGGATTAGCGGCCAACTGGTAAGCCATATTCGTCGCAGTGGTGGTGGAGGTGTCGTGCGCAGCCATCATCAAGAAGATCATGTGGTTGACAATGTCCTGGTCCGAAAACCGGTTGCCGTCGTCGTCCTCGGTCTGGCACAGCACATTAAGCAGATCGTTGCCGTCTTTACGGCGTTGTTCTCGGACGCGCGCCGCAAAGTAGTTCTCCAGCAACTGCCGCGCTTTGAGCCCACGCCACCAGGTGAACGGCGGCACGCCCGTGCGGATGACTGCAGTGCCGGCTCGGACCGTCATCGTGAAGGATCTATTCACCTTTGTGACCAGCTCGCGGTCGGTGCCGGGCTCATGGCCCATGAACACCATCGAAGCAATATCCAAGGTGAGTTCTTTCATCGCCGGGTACAGCAGGAAGCGGGCGTCGTCGACAACCCAGTCGTGGGCGATTACCTGCGACACGACTTGGTCTATCTGCTCGACATAGCCCACCAGCCGGGAGCGGACGAACGCTTCCTGCATGATTCGCCGGTGGAACAGATGCTCTTCGAAGTCCAGGAGCATCAGACCGCGGTTGAAGAAGGCGCCGATCACCGGCGTCCAGCCCTGCTGGGAAAAGTCCTTGTTGCGGTTGGAGTAGATCTCCTGCGCGGCGTCGGGGCCAATCGCGGCAACGAACGGCAGCAGCGGAGAGTCCCCAAAAATGAGCGGGCCCTTGGTCTCGTAAAGCCACAATAGATAGTCGGGTCCACCCCGCATCGTCTCGATCATGTGCCCGAGAATCGGCAGCCCCCTGTCACCCACTACCGGCTTCAGTCCACTGCCCGCTGGCGGCTCGGCGAGGATCGTCTCGGGAAACGGAGTGTTGCGCAACCTCTGTTCGAGTAGACCCATGCCAGGGAAGTTGTTGAACGACGGCGTCAGCCGGCGCCTGGCCTGATCGAGCAGGTAATTCGGGGTGCTGATGGTCGCCATTGACACTCCTTCTGTGGGGCGCGCACGCAGAGGGTGGATCGACTGTGTGGCAGACGTCACCAACTGACATCCTCAGATGAAACTTGACGGCTGTCAAGTTTGACTTTGAGCGCGGCGTTTCCTTTTGCGCGTGGCGTAGTGCAAGGTCGAAGGGTGCGCATCGAGCAGGGGGCCGACCGGGCGGCTGAGCAGCCACCGGTCGTGCCGGTTCCGCGGCGGCGGGGTGATCGGCAGCGACACGCCATCGTGCAAGCGGTGCGCCAGTTGCTGGAGGAGAAGCCGTTCGCACAGTTGTCGGTGAGCACGATCAGCGATCGTGCAGGCGTGGCCCGATCGGGGTTCTACTTCTACTTCGACTCCAAGTACGCCGTGCTGGCACAGATCCTCGCCGATGCGACACACGAACTCGAGGAGCTGACCGAGTATTTCGCGCCGCGCGGCGCTGACGAATCGCCAGCGGCGTTCGCCAAGCGGATGGTCGGAAGCGCCGCGGCGGTCTACGCCCACAACGACCCGGTGATGTCGGCGTGCAATGCCGCGCGCAACACCGACGCCGAAATCAAGGACCTGCTCGACCAACAGGTCGAAGGCGTCGTGCAGCAGATCATGGGCATCGTCAAAGACGAGCTGCGAGCCGGCACCGCCCACCCCATCAGCGACGACATTCCGACCCTGGTCCGCACACTGTCGGTCACCACCGCGCAAATGCTGTCCGGCGACACGGCTTTCCTGGGCGACGACGGAGACGTGCAGCGCGGCGTGCGGGTGCTCGAGGCACTGTGGCTGAACGCGCTGTGGGGCGGTTCGCCGCAGACCTAGCGTTACCGCGCCCAGCCGCGTAGCGGCCTGGGGACGAGCCGGGCCACTTGGCCCGTATCGTCATGGCCCATGGGGAAGACGACGTTCGCGGGGAAACGGTGCTTGATCACCGGGGCGGCCAGCGGCATCGGCCGGGCGACCGCATTACGGCTCGCGGGCCAAGGCGCCGAGCTGTACCTGACCGACCGCAACGCCGATGGTCTGGCCGAGACCGTGAACGAGGTTCGCGCGCTGGGCGCACAGGTTCCCGAGTATCGGGCGCTGGACATCGCGAACTACGACGAGGTCGCGTCATTCGCCGAGGCGATTCACGCCAACCATCCGAGCATGGACATCGTGATGAATATCGCCGGAGTGTCGGCGTGGGGGACTGTCGACCGGCTGACCCATGAGCAGTGGACCAAGATGATCTCGATCAACTTGATGGGGCCGATCCACGTCATCGAAAACTTCGTCCCACCGATGGTGGCGGCGCGCAATGGCGGACACCTGGTCAACGTGTCCTCCGCGGCAGGGTTGATCGGGTTGCCGTGGCATGCCGCTTACAGCGCAAGCAAATTCGGACTGCGCGGCCTCTCCGAAGTGCTGCGGTTCGACCTGGCCCGCTATCGGATCGGGGTGTCCGTTGTGGTGCCGGGCGCGGTGCGGACGCCGCTGGTCAACACCGTCGAGATCGCCGGCGTCGACCGCGACGACCCGCAGGTGAGCCGCTGGGTCGACCGGTTCAGCGGCCACGCGGTATCGCCGGAAAAAGCCGCCGACAAGATTCTGTCCGGCGTCACCCGAAACCGGTTCCTGATCTACACCTCGGTGGACATCCGGGCGTTGTACGCGTTCAAACGTGTTGCGTGGTGGCCCTATAGCGTCGCGATGCGGCGTGTGAACGTGATTTTCTCGCACGCACTCAAGCCTGCTCCGGTAGTTCCCCGGGTGAGTTAGTCCGGCATCCGCAGTTCCAGCCGAACCCCGAGCAGTCGCACCGGGCGGTCCAGCTCGAACAGGTTCAGCACCCGCAGCGCGGCCGCGACGATCACGTCGGCGTCGGTTGTAGCCTCGTCGAGTTTGCGAATCTTCGTGCGGGTGTAGAACGTGGCGGTGCGCACGGTCACCGCCACCCGAGTGACGATGCGCCCCGCCGCCACCACTTCGTCCAGTGCGCGGTTTGCCAATTCGATTACCGCCGACTCCATTTTGGCCCGGTCGGTGATGTCGTGCGGGAAGGTGACGACGTGGCTGCGTGAGCGGGGCACCCACGGCTCGGAGCTGACCGTATCGTCGCCGCCGCCGTTGGCCAGCAGCAATAGCCACAGCCCGGTTCGGGGGCCGAACGTCGACGTCAGCAGCTCGGCATCGGCGTGCGCCAATTGCCACACCGTCGCGATATCAAGCGCGGCAAGCTTTTTCGCCGTCTTCGGCCCGACGCCCCACAGCGCGTCGACGGCTCGTTCGCCCATCACGTCCATCCAGTTCGATTCGGTGAGGGTGTACACGCCGGCCGGTTTCGCGAATCCGGTGGCGACCTTGGCGCGCTGTTTGTTGTCGCTGATACCCACAGAGCACGACAAGCCGGTCGCCGAGGAGATGACGGTGCGGACCTGCTCCGCGAGCTCGCCGGGGTCGTCGGTGTCGGCGCCGAGATATGCCTCGTCCCAGCCCCAGACCTCCAGCGGATGGCCCAGGTCGCGCAGCAGTGCCATCACCTGCTCAGAGGCTGCGTCGTACGCCGCGGGGTCGGACGGCAGGAAGGTCGCCTCCGGACAGCGCCGGGCCGCGGCGCGCAACGGCATCCCCGCGTGGACACCGAATTCACGGGCTTCGTACGACGCGCAGGTGACCACCTTGCGGGCTTCGGTCGGGTCGCCGTTGCCGCCGACAATGACTGGCAGCCCGACCAATTCGGGATGACGCCCCAGTTCGACCGACGCCAGAAACTGGTCGAGGTCGACGTGCAGGATCCAGCGCGGCTTCATCTACCACAAAGTTTGCGCGCCAGGCTTTCCCACGCATCGCCGAGCGCGCGCAGCGACTGGTCGCGTTCGGTCAGCTGGTGTTCGACGTAGTCCGCCTCCAGCAGCGCCAGTAGGGCATCGGATTGGCTATCGAGGTCGCCGGTGGTGCCGGCCGAGGCGAGCAGCATCCGTACATGGGTGCGCAGCACCATCGCCGGCGCGCCGTAGCGTGACTGCGGATCGCGATTGGCGGCAGCCAACAATTCGTGGTGGGTGTGCGCGAAGCGCAGCCGCGCGCGCCCGAAGGCCACCAGTCGATCCAGCGGCGGCGCATCGGGACCCAGCGGGGGAGGACCGAACATGAACGCTTGCTGGTTGATCTGCTCGTCCTCGTCGAGCAGCACCATCATTAAGCCGGCCCGGCTGCCGAAGCGCCGGAAAACGGTGCCTTTGCCGACCCCGGCCGCCGCGGCGATGTCGTCCATGGTGACCGCGTCGGCGCCACGGTCGGAAATCAGCCGCCGCGCCGCATCCAGCAACAGTGCGCGGTTGCGCGCAGCGTCGCCGCGCTCGTGTGGCACGGAAACAGGCAGGTCGTGGATCGGGTCGGCGGCGCTCACAAAATAACTGTAGCGTCATCGGAACAAAGCGGACCAGGGTCCGGTTAGACCATGCAAAGATGTACACCAATTACCGAAGGGAACTCAGATCATGTCGGACATCAATGTGCTGACGCTGGTAGGAAGCTTGCGCGCGGCGTCGATCAACCGTCAGATCGCCGAACTGGCCACCGAGGCGGCCCCGGACGGCGTTGCCGTCACGATCTTTGAAGGTCTCGGTGATCTGCCGTTCTACAACGAGGACATCGACAACGACGCCGACGTGCCGGCCGCAGTGACCGCGCTGCGCGCTGTAGCGGCTGAAGCCGATGCAACTCTGGTGGTGACCCCGGAATACAACGGCAGCATCCCGGCGGTGATCAAGAACGCGATCGACTGGCTCTCCCGGCCGTTCGGCGACAGCGCGCTCAAGGGCAAGCCGCTGGCCGTGATCGGCGGAGCTTACGGCCAATACGGCGGCGTCTGGGCGCACGACGAGACCCGCAAGTCCTTCGGGATTGCCGGCCCGCGCGTCGTGGAGTCGATCAAGCTGTCAGTGCCGTTCGGGACGCTGAATGGCCAGCACCCGCGCGAGCATGCCGAAGTGGCCGCCAACGTGCGCGACGCGGTCGGCAAACTGGTCGCCGAAATCAACTAGTTTCTCCGACGCGCCCCAGCGGCTGCACGCCGCTGGGGCGCTTTGCTGGGCGCATCCGGACGGCGTGTCTTGTCGGTGCCGGGTGGTAGACATGTCTGTACACCAACGCGAGACCACTTTGTGATCTGCGACACGCCGAAGGGCTTTCGACGGTAGGGCTTACGACCAGGGAATTTCATGAATGTTTTTCAGAACATCTTGTATCCCTACCTACGCACACCCACTAGGTGTAGTGTTTCGCAGACCGACAGACCCCAGATCTACCTGGTCGGTCGGGACGCACCAGCCGGCATCGAGCGCCAGTTGAAGCGGACCGGCGAGACGGGAATTCTGCGGCGTGGCGGCTCGCTGAATAGCAGTACATGTGCATTAACCGAATAGTTGCCAGTCGTGTCTTATTTCCACCGTCGACAGAGGGGTCGTACCGCGATGAGCGTCACCGTTTACACCAAGCCGGCCTGCGTGCAATGCAACGCCACCTACAAAGCGCTGGACAAGCAAGGCATCGCCTACGAGAAGGTCGACATCAGCCTGGACTCCGAGGCACGCGACTACGTGATGGCATTGGGTTACCTGCAGGCGCCGGTCGTCGTGGCCGGAAACGAGCACTGGTCGGGCTTCCGGCCGGACCGGATCAAAGGGCTCGCCGGCGCCGTGCTGAGCGCGTAACCGGCAGACGGCGCAGTAAGAACTAGGGAGGGGTTTGCCGTGCCGTCCTCCAGCCTGGTGTATTTCTCCAGCGTCTCGGAGAACACACACCGCTTCGTGCAGAAGCTGGGTATCCCGGCAACGCGGATACCGCTGCATGGTCGTATCGAGGTAGATCAGCCGTATGTGCTGGTGTTGCCGACCTACGGTGGCGGCAAGGCCACTCCGGACATCAATGACGGTGGCTACGTCCCCAAGCAGGTCATCGCCTTTCTGAACAACGAAAACAATCGATCGTTGATCCGCGGCGTCATCGCCGCGGGCAACAACAACTTCGGTGCAGAGTTCGCCTACGCGGGTGATGTGGTGTCCCGCAAGTGTGGCGTCCCCTACCTCTATCGCTTTGAACTGATGGGAACCCCGGACGACGTGGATGCCGTCCGCGCGGGTCTCGCTGACTTTTGGAAGGAACAGACGTGCCAACAACCGTCGCTACAGAGCCTGTAACCGCCAGCGCGCATGGGTTGCCCGATGAAACGGACTATCACGCGCTGAACGCGATGCTGAATCTGTACGACGCCGACGGCAAGATTCAGTTCGACAAGGACCGCGAAGCCGCGCACCAGTACTTCTTGCAGCACGTCAACCAGAACACGGTCTTCTTCCACAATCAGGACGAGAAGCTCGACTACCTGATCAAGGAGAACTACTACGAGCGTGAGGTCCTCGACGAGTACTCACGCAACTTCGTCAAGACGTTGCTGGATCGCGCCTACGCCAAGAAGTTCCGGTTCCCGACCTTCCTCGGCGCGTTCAAGTACTACACCTCCTACACGCTGAAAACCTTCGACGGCAAGCGGTATCTGGAGCGCTTCGAAGACCGGGTCGTGATGGTCGCGCTGACCTTGGCTGCCGGAGACACCGCGTTGGCCGAGAAGCTCGTCGACGAGATCATCGACGGCCGATTCCAGCCGGCCACGCCGACCTTCCTCAACTCGGGCAAGAAGCAGCGCGGTGAGCCGGTGAGCTGCTTCCTGCTGCGCATCGAAGACAACATGGAGTCGATCGGTCGCTCGATCAACTCCGCGCTTCAGCTGTCCAAGCGCGGCGGGGGAGTCGCGTTGCTGCTGAGCAACATTCGCGAGCACGGCGCGCCGATCAAGAACATCGAAAACCAGTCGTCGGGCGTCATCCCGATCATGAAGCTGCTCGAGGACTCGTTCTCCTACGCCAACCAGTTGGGCGCGCGTCAAGGCGCCGGTGCGGTGTACCTGCAAGCCCACCACCCCGACATCTACCGCTTCTTGGACACCAAGCGGGAGAACGCCGACGAGAAAATCCGAATCAAAACGTTGAGCCTGGGCGTGGTGATCCCGGACATCACCTTCGAGTTGGCCAAGAACAACGAGGACATGTACCTGTTCTCGCCCTACGACGTCGAACGCGTCTACGGCGTGCCCTTCGCCGACATCTCGGTCACCGAGAAGTACTACGAGATGGTCGACGACGCGCGGATCCGCAAGACCAAGATCAAGGCGCGCGAGTTCTTCCAGACGCTGGCCGAGCTGCAGTTCGAGTCGGGCTACCCGTACATCATGTTCGAGGACACGGTGAACCGGGCCAACCCGATCGAGGGCAAGATCACCCACTCCAACCTGTGCTCAGAGATCCTGCAGGTCTCCACGCCGTCGATATTCAACGACGACTTGTCGTACGCCAAAGTGGGCAAGGACATTTCGTGCAACCTCGGTTCGCTGAACATCGCGAAGACGATGGACTCGCCGGACTTCGCCCAGAGCATCGAGGTGGCGATCCGCGCGCTGACCGCGGTGAGCGACCAGACCCACATTTGGTCGGTACCCTCGATCGAGCAGGGCAACAACGACTCGCACGCTATCGGGCTCGGACAGATGAACCTGCACGGCTACCTAGCCCGCGAAAGCGTCTACTACGGGTCCGAAGAGGGCATCGACTTCACCAACATCTACTTCTACACGGTGCTCTACCACGCGCTGCGCGCCTCGAATCGCATTGCGATCGAACGCGGTTCGCACTTCAAGGGCTTCGAGAACTCGAAGTATGCCTCCGGTGAGTTCTTCGACAAATACACCGAGCAGGTCTGGGAACCCAAGACCGACAAGGTGCGTCAGCTTTTCGCCGACGCGAAGATCCGCATTCCGGACCAGGACGACTGGAAGCGGCTGAAAGAGTCGGTGCAGACCCACGGCATCTACAACCAGAACCTGCAGGCGGTACCGCCGACCGGATCGATCTCCTACATCAACCACTCGACGTCGTCGATCCACCCGGTCGCGTCCAAGATCGAGATCCGCAAGGAAGGCAAGATCGGCCGGGCCTACTACCCGGCGCCGTATCTGACCAACGACAACCTGGAGTACTACCAGGACGCCTACGAAATCGGCTACGAGAAGATCATCGACACCTACGCGGCGGCCACCCAGCATGTGGACCAAGGGCTTTCGCTGACGCTGTTCTTCAAGGACACCGCGACCACCCGCGATGTGAACAAGGCGCAGATCTACGCCTGGCGCAAAGGCATCAAGACGCTGTACTACATCCGGTTGCGGCAGATGGCGCTGGAAGGCACCGAGGTCGAGGGCTGCGTTTCCTGCATGCTGTGACGCGTGGCGTTCCGGTAGGCGGTCTGCCCAGGTCAGCCACCGCACCGGGGTATGGTGCTTGACGTGGTCCGAATTCCCAGACCCCCGCTGCCCCACGCCGGGCCCAAGCCCGGTGTGAAGGTCGATGCGCGCAGCGAACGTTGGCGCGAGCACCGTAAGAAGGTGCGCGCCGAGATCGTCGAGGCGGCGTTTCGCGCCATCGACCGGCTCGGGCCCGACCTCAGCGTCCGCGAGATCGCCGAAGAGGCCGGCACCGCAAAACCCAAGATCTACCGGCACTTCACCGACAAGTCCGATCTGTTTCAGGCGATCGGGGAGCGCCTCCGCGACATGCTGTGGGCGGCGGTCTTCCCGTCGATCGACTTCGCCACCGACTCGGTCCGCGAGATCATCCATCGCAGCGCCGAGGAACACGTCAGCCTGGTCGACGAACATCCCAACGTGCTGCGCTTCTTCATTCAGGGCCGCTTCCCCGAGCAATCAGAGTCGACGATGCGGACAGTGAACGAAGGCCGCGAGATCACCCTGGCGATGGCGGAAATGTTCAACAACGAGCTGCGCGAGATGGAGCTCGATCCCGCCGTCTTCGAACTTGCGGCATTCGCCGCCTACGGGTGCGCTGCGGCAGCCACCGACTGGTGGCTCGGTTCGGATGCCGGCAGCCCGCGGCGGATGCCCCGCGAACAGTTCGTCGAGCACCTGACCACGATCACTCTGGGCGTCATCTGCGGCACTGCCGAAATGCTTGGCATCAAGCTGGACCCAGACAAGCCCATTCACGACGCGATGCCGCACAGCTCCGCCGCCAGCTAGCATCGGCGCCATGAGCATTGCCGAGTCGACCACCCAACCCGATGCATCTGCGCCAGCCGTACGCACCCGCGCTGTGATCATCGGCACGGGTTTCGCCGGACTCGGCATGGCGATCGCGCTGCAACGCCAGGGCGTGGACTTCGTCATCGTGGAGAAAGCCGACGACGTCGGCGGCACCTGGCGGGACAACAGCTACCCCGGTTGCGCGTGCGACGTACCGTCGCACCTGTACTCGTTCTCATTCGAGCCCAAGGCCACCTGGAGCAAGCTGTTCTCCCCGCAACCAGAGATCCTGGACTACCTCAAGGACGTCACCGAAAAGTACGGGCTACGCCGATACATCCGATTCGGTCAGAAGGTAAGCCGGGCGCACTGGGATGACAGCGAATACCGCTGGCACGTTTTCACCGAATCGGGAGACGAGTACGTCGCCCAGTTTCTGATCTCCGGCGCCGGTGCGCTGCACATCCCGCGGACGCCCGACATCGACGGCATGGACGAGTTCCGCGGTCCCGCTTTCCATTCCGCGCAGTGGGACCACAGCGTCGACATGACCGGCAAGCGGGTCGCGATCATCGGTACCGGCGCCAGCGCTATCCAGATCGTTCCGGAGTTGGTGCTGCGCGGCGCCGGCGTCGCCGAGGTGCAGCTCTATCAGCGCACTCCGCCCTGGGTGGTGCCAAGGCCGAACAGTCTGCTGCCCGACGCGGTGCGCAAGGCCTTCGCGACGGTGCCCGGCCTGAGACTGGCTGTGCGGTCTGGCATCTACTGGGGGCTCGAGGGCCTTGGGTTCGCCATGACGCAACGCCCGAGCCTGCTGCGAGCGGTAGAACTGGTCGGCAGGTGGAACATTCGCCGCAACGTGAAGGACAAAGAACTGCGTCGCCGGCTCACCCCGAAATACCGGGCCGGCTGCAAGCGAATCCTTTACGCGGCCAACTACTACCAGGCCGTCGACAACCCGAAGACCACGCTGATCACCGACCGGATCACCCGCATCACCGCGGACGGCATCGTCACCGACGACGGCGTCGAGCACCCCGTCGACGTCCTCGTGTATGCGACCGGCTTCCACACTATCGACTCCTACACCTACGTCGACGTGAAGGGCCCGCGCGGCGAGGACCTGGTGGATCGGTGGAACCGGGAGGGAGTCGTGGCGCACCGCGGCATTGCCGTGGCCGACATGCCGAACCTGTTCTTCCTGCTCGGGCCCAACACCGCGCTGGGCCACAGCTCAGTGGTCTTCATGATCGAGTCGCAGATCCACTACGTCGCCGAGGCGATCGCGGCCGTCGACAAGGCCGGAGCGCAGGCACTGGCGCCCAGTCGCACCGCGCAAGACCGGACCAACGCCGAACTGCAGAGCAAGCTGGCCGGATCGGTGTGGAACACCGGCGGCTGCAGCAGCTGGTATCTGGACGACCACGGCGTCAACCGGACCCTGTGGAGCGGCATGACCTGGCAGTACTGGCGGGAAACCCGCTCGCTCAAACTCGCCGAATACAAGTTCTTCGGCGTCGGCACCGGCTCGTCGGCGAAGGGCCGGGCAATCAGCGTCTGAGGAGCTGAACGAACGCTTGCGCGGCCGCGTCGACGCCGGCTTCGTCCTCGGTGGCGACAAGGTCCAGCAGAAGGCCACGAGTGACGGCCAGCCCCAGGCGTGCCATCGCACCGTCGTAGGGGACGCCGGCCGTCGCCGCCTCGACTTCTTGCAGCCAGCCGTCGACCGCACCGGGAACGATGCGCGTGAAGGGCTCTTCGCCTTGGGCTGCGCGCGAGTAGCACTCGAAGAAGAGGCGTTCCAAGTTGCGCAGTTCGGGGCGACGCAGGTCGGCCCACATCGCAGCGAAGCCGTCGGCCGGATCCATCGGTATCTCGGGCACCAGGGCCATCTGACGAAGCTCGGCTTCCTCGACGATCGCGATCAGCAGTTCTTCTCGAGAACCGAAGTGGTGCAACAGCATTCGGTGGCTGGTGCCGACGGCGGCGGCCACGTCGCGCAGCGACCGGTCGCCGATGCCGCCCCTGGCGAATTCCTCGACGAGTTTGTCCAGCAGTTGTCGGCGCCGACCGCGGTCAGGACTGCGAACCATTGGCGCGGTGCAGTTGCTCAGACCGGGCCTTGAGTCCTTGGGCTTCGAGTTCGAGGAAACGCTTGGTCTTCTTGATCATCATCCGTCCGACCAGGGCGCCGAGCACGCCACGCTGCTCGAGTTGCTGGCGTACCAAGGTGCGGCCACCGGGCTGGGCGATGACATGGTGACGAGCGCTCACGTCCACACCGGGGGAGCGTTGCACCCAGGTCCAGGACAAGCCTGGGTCGATCTCGGTCACCTTCCAGTTCAACTTCGACATGCCGGGCTGTTTGATCGAGAATCGTTTGCCGACAGCCAAATTGGATCCATCGTGCCCGACCAGTGAGGTGACCGAGGCGGTCCACTCCGGCCAGTGCTCGACGTCGCTGAAAACCTTCCATACCAACTGCGGCGGGGCGTCAATCTCGATGCTGTCTTCGGTCAACATGTACCAAATGGTACATGTAACCTGTGAGCGTGCCTAGGCCTGGGCGGCCGACATCGACGAAAGCGTGGCGACACGCCGCTCGTGGTCACGCTGGCGTCGATCTCGGTGGTCTTAGGCCCGGACGCGCGCGTCGAGATGTTTGAGGGCCGCCTCGGCGCCGTTCCAGCCAGGGATGCCGGTTACCCCGGGGCCGGGGTGCGTGCATTGGCCACATAGGTAGAGACCATCGACCGGTGTGGCGAATTTGTCGGCCCCCTCGACTACGCGGCCGGTCCACAGCTGGTTGGGCTGTAGCAGGCCATGCGAGTAATCACCGGCATGTGCGCTGAAGGTGCTGCCAAAGTAGCGGTTGGAGAAGACGACCCGGTTGGTGACCGAGTCGGCGAAGCCCGGCGCGTAGTTGTCGAAGATCTGTACACAAGTGTCGGCGTATTGCTCTTTCCAGCTTCGGTTTTCGTCGGCGTCCAGCCCGGTGGGGAAGTAGGGGGTGAAGATGGTCGCGCTGTGCTTGCCCTCCGGCGCCAGCGACGAGTCGACCATGCTGGGGATGTAGAGGTAGGTGGGCGGTGCGTCGGGCAGCTGCCCCTTGCGGTATTGCTCCCAGGCATCGCTGATGTATTCCGCCGACGGCGCGTAGGCGACCGTGGGGCACCACTGTCCGTTGTCGTGCATGTACGGCTGCAGCCGCTCGATCCATTGGGGCGCTTGGTCGATGGTCAGGTGGGCCTGGATGTATCCGAGGTTGAAGTTGATTTCCTTGATCTTGCGGATGTAGTCGGGCGGAAAGTTGCCTTCGCCGGCCAGATTCACGAATGTGGTGTACGGGTCGAGTGAGGAGAGCACGGCGTCGGCAGAAATGGTTGTGCCGTCGCGTAATTGGACTCCCGTGGCACGCCCCTCGGTGACGACGATCTGCTTGACGTGCTGCTTCATCTGCACCTCGGCGCCCAGCGATTCAGCGCGTCGGCACAGCGCCGTGCTCAGCGAGCCGATGCCGCCGCGGGGCATGATGTATTCGACGTTGCCGCCACCGATCAGGTAGTGGTACAGCGTCGATGCGTTCGATCCCGGAGTCCAGGGGCCGCCGTCGAAAGCATCGATGGACATTGCGGCCAGTGAGCCCTGGATGCAGCGGCCCTGGTCGGGCGCGAGGAAGCGGCGGACCGTGTCCATCGTGCTGCCGTACCACATCTGGGCGAAGTCGTGGCGGGCCTCCGGGGTGGGCTGCTCGGCGATGACCTCGACGATGTCCAATGGCGGGCCGAATGCAGAGTCGACGAAGTAGGGCGCAAACCGGCCGATGTGGGCGAACAGGCCGCCGAGGCCCGCGGCGACATCGGGACCGTGGTCTTCGAGCAGGTGCCGGCCCATGCGCTCGAGGTCGTTGTACATCACGAACGGGGTGTCCTCCGGGGCGCCGAACGTACAGGTCGACGTCCATTGGTTCATCAGCTCGAAGCCCCATTTGGTCAGCTCCAGGCGTTCGGTCATCTCCTGGCGCCAGATCAGCACCGCCCACGCGCCGACGCTGTGCTTGTATCCGTCGAACAGTTCGCGCGTCGCCGCCATCCCGCCGAGGAAGTGCGCCCGTTCCAGGACAAGCACTTTCGCGCCGCTCTTGGCTAGCACATTTGCGGCGACCAGACCGTTGTGACCTGCCCCGATGATGATTGCGTCGTAGTCGGACATGCTGACTCCTCCGGTGTGATCCCTCGACTGAACGCACAATGTCATACCTGACATATTTGCGTCAATGGTGACATTGGTGTCTGCTTACAGCGTGGAATCTCGTAGCCAGCGCACCCGCCAGGCTTTGTTACAGGCGGCGATGAAGCGCTTTGTCGCCAACGGCGTGCACCAAACCAGCGTGTCTGACATCGCCGCCGATGTCGGGGTGACCGAGCGAACCTTCTACCGGCATTTCCCGTCCAAGCACGCGGTGATCTTTGCCGACTACGACATCGGCTTCGAATGGTTCGCCCGGGCGTTGGCGCTGCGCCCGCACGGCGAACCCATCGCTGCATCGGTGCGAAAAGCCATGGACGCGTTCCCTTTTGACTTCGCGATGGTGCGCGAGGCCGCGACCATCCGGTCGCGCGACCTGGACCAGGAAATCATCAGCAGCCACATTCGGCGGATGCGGGATCAGGTTGCCGACGAGATCCGGCGTTTCATCCACGAACGCTCGGCGCCGACCGCGGACGGGGCAATGATTGCCGACGTCGCCGCGCACAGCCTGGCCACCGCGGTGTTCGCGTCGTTGGAAACGTGGATGAGCAAGGGCGGTGAGGACATTGACGAACTCAGTCGTCTCACCGACATCGCGCTGCGCGCCCTCGAAGACGGTCTGACGCACACCCTGCGCGAGGTTGGACTGGATTGACGCGGCCTATGCCTCGGTCGACATCTATGCGATCACAATGTCACCCCACACATCTAGTTTGAGATGACACCGTCAACTGAACTGGAGTGACCGATGACCGCCTCGAATTCTTCTGACCGTCGCGAGCTGATCGTCGTGACCGGCGCCTCGACCGGGATGGGCGCGGCCACCGCTCGTGAGTTGGCGCGCAGGGGTTTTCACGTGCTGGCCGGTGTGCGCCGCGACGTCGACGCCGACGCGCTGCGCGCCGACGGGATCGAGCCGCACATTCTGGACATCACCGTCGAGTCAGACGTGGTCGCCATCGCCGAACGCGTCACGCGCGATCCGCAGGGGCTTGCGCTGCGGGCGCTGATCAACAATGCGGGGGTCGCGATCAACGCTCCGGTCGAGGCGCTGCCGATCGCCGAGTGGCGCCGGCAGTTCGAGGTCAATTTGTTCGGTCACGTCGCAATGATCCAGGCGCTGATGCCATCTCTGCTGCGCAGTTCGGGAACCGTGGTCAACATCAGTTCGCTCGGCGGGAAGGTGGCGTTGCCGACGTACCCGGCGTATGCGGGTTCCAAGTTCGCGCTGGAGGCTCTCAGCGACTCGCTGCGTCGTGAGGTCAGCAGGTTGGGGGTCAAGGTCGTCGTCATCGAACCGGGAGCGGTGAAGACAGCGATGGCCGAACGGGGAGTCGCCACCGCAGATCGCCTGAAAGACGGCATGACCGCCGATCAACGCGACCGTTATGGCGAGCTCGTGGACGCCATGTCGAATTTGGCCAGATCGTTCGACAAGGACGGCGCTTCCGCCGAACACGCCGCGAAGGTGATCGCGAAGGCCGCGACCGCGTCTCGTCCGCGCACGCGGTACACCGTTGGGCGTGACGCCGCGCTCCTCGCGCGGCTGCAGCGGGTGGTATCCGATCGAGTCCTCGACCGCGTGGTGCGCCTGGTCCTTCGCCCGCACTTCAAGGCGGCCGCGTAAGACCGTCGCTTGCGACACGCCAACACAACCTCTTGTGTTCCGTCGCCATGTCGGCCCCCAGGGGTAGTGTCTGTGGCCTAGGCAACGTCGACTATCCGTCCTGGTGAAGTGGGGTTCTGGTGACCGATCGAATGAAGCTGATCGACCGCGTTTCCGCGATCAACTGGAACCGTCTGCAGGACGAGAAGGACGCGGAGGTCTGGGAGCGTCTGACCGGAAATTTCTGGCTGCCCGAGAAGGTGCCGGTGTCCAACGACATCCCGTCGTGGGGGACGTTGACGCCCAACGAGAAGCAGCTGACCATGCGGGTGTTCACCGGGCTGACGCTGCTGGACACCATTCAGGGCACGGTCGGAGCGGTCAGCCTGATTCCCGACGCGCTGACGCCGCATGAGGAGGCGGTGTACACCAACATCGCGTTCATGGAGTCGGTGCACGCCAAGAGCTACAGCTCGATCTTCTCCACGCTGTGTTCCACCGTCGAGATCGACGAGGCCTTCCGCTGGTCGGAGGAGAACCCAAACCTGCAGCGCAAGGCCGAGATCGTGATGGAGTACTACCGCGGCGACGAGCCGCTCAAGCGCAAGGTGGCCTCCACGCTGCTGGAGAGCTTCCTGTTCTACTCCGGGTTCTACCTGCCGATGTACTGGTCGAGCCGGGCCAAGCTGACCAACACCGCCGACCTGATCCGGCTGATCATCCGCGACGAAGCCGTGCACGGCTATTACATCGGCTACAAGTTCCAGAAGGGCCTCGCGCTCGAGGACGCGGCGACGCAGGCCGCACTCAAGGAGTACACCTACGAGCTGCTGTTCGAGCTCTACGACAACGAGGTCGAGTACACCCAGGACCTCTACGACGAGGTCGGGCTGACCGAGGACGTCAAGAAGTTCCTGCGCTACAACGCCAACAAGGCGCTGATGAATCT
>NZ_JBAPRN010000300.1:0-5295 GCF_049281135.1 Mycobacterium sp.
GGGCCACGCTGCGCGGTTACGGCGACGAATATATGGATATCAACGTCGAGGTCGATCCGGACTGGGGCGCGCCCGCTGGTGGCGCGACGGCGGCGTCGGATCAGGGGGCGGGGCCGCTGGGGTTTGCCGGGACGGTGGCGAAGGGCAGTGCGCAGGCGGCCGGGTTGGCGACGCTTTCCGGTGATGAGTTTGGCGCAGGCCCGAGGATGCCGATGCTGCCGGGGACGTGGGGTCCCGAGGGCGAGCCTGCGGACGGGCAAGAGCAGAACTAAGACGGATCGAGAAGGGAATACGCGGCCATTGAACGAATGATCGAGGAGTCTCGGTTCTACTCCAAGGATCCAGCATCGCGCGTCCTCGCGGGCGATGTTCCGGAGCTTCGCCCGGCGACCGATCAAATGCGGTAGGCCGCTGGGCGTTTCGCCGAGCCGGGCTATCGCGTGCCTAACGCGCAGTGTTGAGTTGGTCGCCATCTGATCGGCTACACGTTTCCGAGTTCACGATCGTGTGGTAGTTATTAATGAAAATCATAGTCATCTCCGCACCGGACGGGGGACGTGACAACCTGGAAGTCAGACCAGGCCGACGAGGGCGGCAGAAGGCGGAAAGCACGGCTGATGCAGCAACGCTTGTCGGGCGTTAGCGCCGAGTTCTCGCTCGCCGGGTTGCTTGCGCCGCTGTCGGTCGAGAATTTTCTTGACGAGATATGGGGCAGGGACCATCACCACGTAAAGCGAGGCTGCCCGGGCTTTTTCGATGCTCTGCTGCCCGGGCCGTCGACGATTGACGAGCTGCTGGAGCTGTTTCGCCGCGAGCCATCGGCAGTAAGGCTGGTGATGGGAAGGGACAAAAAGGGTTCCGACAATTACCAACTCGCTGATGGCAGCCTCGATCTCGTTGTTATCCGCAAGGACTTCGCCGATGGCTACACGATCGTTTTGGACGGCGTCGAGCAATATGTACGCACGGTGGGGACGTTGGCTCGCTCGATCGAGGTCGAGCTGAACTTCCCGATACAGGTGAACACCTACATCACTCCGCCAGGGCAAAGGGGGCTGGCTCCCCACTACGACGACCACGATGTGCTGGTCTTGCAGGTCCAGGGCTCCAAAATCTGGCATTTGTACGTCGGCGCCGACCGTCCGCCACGCGAGCTCCAGCGCGACAACGAAAAGGCGGTTGCTGTTGAAAGTCTCCCGGCGCCAACTGACGTTCGCCTAGCGGCCGGTGACGTGCTGTACGTGCCACGCGGCCGCGTTCACGAGGCCGAGACCGCGTCAGAGCAATCCATCCATCTGACCGTCGGTATCCACGCACCTACCGTGCTCATGCTTGCCATCGGGGCGCTGTACTCGCAGAGCTTCCTCGATGATCGTCTGAATTCCCGTCTGCCGGCGCGGCATCTGGACGATGCGGACCTGCATGCGACGTTGCGGCGCCTGTTACGGGAAGCTGTTGGAACGGTTGAGGATCCGGGCGCGATGACCGGCGGTCTCGGCTTGCTGGCAGACACCTTGGTCCGGCGCGGCCGATGCCCACCAGTCGGGAAGATTGCAAACGCCAACGCGATCGACGGGCAAACCCGGGTGGTGAAGTTCCAACCGCTCTATTCGCAAGTGAAGACCACCGACAACGGCGTCACCCTGGAGTTCGCCAGCTTGTCGATCAACGCCGACTCCGACCACCGAGCGGCGCTGCGATTCGTCTCTGCGAGCACCGAGCCGTTTCACGTCAGCGATCTACCCGGTCTGCGCCCCCGACAGCAGACGGATCTCGCCCGCACGCTCCTCGTGAGTGGTTTTCTCGTCCGGTTGCCTAATCGGGGGGCAGATGGAGAGCATGACTGAATGCCGCAGCGCTCATCGGGCGACGATCCCGGAACGTCGCTGGGCTGGTTGCTGGCGCCGCTGACGGTCGAGACCTTCCTCGCCGAGATATGGGGCCAGACCCACTACCACGTCAGCCGAAGCTCGCCGGGATATTTCGACCCCTTGTTCGGCGGCTCGGCATCCGTCGATCAGCTGCTGGGATTGTTCCGGCCGGATTTGTCCCTGGTACGGCTGGTCCGCCAGGACGACAAAAAAGAGCCCTACCACTACCGGCGTAGCGATGGCGCTTTCGATGTGCCGGCAATCGGCCACGATTTCGCCGACGGCTACACGATCGTTCTGGAAAGTATTCATCGATATGTGCGCGCGATCGCGTCGCTGTTGCACGCTATCGAGGTCGAACTGAACTTCGCCACCCAGGTCAACGCCTACTTCACACCGCCCGAATCCCGAGGCTTCGTCGCGCATTACGACGAACACGACGTGTTGATACTTCAGCTTTCGGGATCCAAGATCTGGCACCTGTACGACGGTATCGATGTCGCACCGGTTGCGGCGTTGCGTCATGAGCCGGTTGCCGCCGACGCCCTCCCGTCGCCCACCGACGTGCGCCTGGAAGTCGGCGACGTTCTCTATGTGCCGGGCGGCCGCGTTCACGCCGCCGAATCGGCCTCGGAGGTATCGGTCCATCTGACCGTTGGCGTCCTCGCGCCCACGCTGCTGCTGCTCGTCACCCGAGCGCTCAACTCGCTGGGCAACTCCGACGACCGCGTCCACACCCACCTGCCGCCGCGGTATCTGGACGACGCTGACGTGCGGGCCACGCTGGGCGATCGTGTCCGCGACGTCGTCGAAGCCCTTGAACAGCCGAGTGCCATTTCCGCGGGCCTCGGTTCGCTCGCCGACGACCTCGTCAGGCGTGGCCAAAGCCCGCCCGTCGGACAGGCGATTACGAATGCCATCGGGATCGATGGTCAGGTCCGAGTGGTGAAGTACCAACCGCTCTTTTCGCGTGTGACCGAAACATCCGACGGCGTTGCGCTGCACTTTGCCCAACTCGTGGTCAGCTCTGCTCCCGACCATAGCGAGGCGCTGCGATTTGTCTCCAAAAACACTGAGCCCTTTCGGGTTTGCGAGCTCCCGGGGCTGTCTGAAGTGCAGCAGACCGAACTGGCCCGAACCCTGATCGCGAACGGGTTCCTGGTCCGGCTTCCGGGCGACTGATGGAGATCGCCGACCTGGCCCGTTGGACGCCAGTCAGACTGGATTTTTCCGGTCCGGTCCCGGCGGTCGACTGGGCCAACCTCTCCGAAGAACGGTTCGTCGAGCCGTTCTTCGACCAGACCGCCGCCCGCTGGGCGTCCGGCCCACGAGCATCGCAGCTCGTTCGGACCGGGCTTGATGCCTTGATTGCTCTCGACAGCGAGCCGTCGCTGGAGCCTGCAGGCATGGTTTTTCACATGTCGCGCTGCGGATCCACGCTTGTTTCCCGGCTACTGGGCACACTTCCGGGCGTTGTCGTCCTCGCCGAGCCCTCGCCGCTGAATTCGCTTCTCGCGCTCGAGCCCGGTCGGGTCAACCAGCCTGCACTGGTCCAGATCGTGCGGCTCCTGGTCCGGGCGCTGGGCAGACGACGGCACGGTGACGAACGGCAGTTGGTGCTCAAATGCACGAGCTGGAATATCCGGCACAGTGCGATTCTGGCAGCCGCCTTTCCCGGCACACCATGGATCTGGGTCCAGCGCGACCCTGCTCGCGTGCTGGCCTCATTGCTCGCCGAACCGCCTGGCTGGCTGCGGTTCCAGAGCTGGCCTCAGCAGGCTAACCAACGTTTCGGCCTTGATCCGGCGGCGGTTCCGGCAATGACACGCGCCACGTTCGCTGCCCATGCCATCGGCTCAATGCTGGAGGCGGCGGTGGCGGCCGAGCCGGCCGCGCGGCTCTGCATCGACCACACCGAACTGCCTGACGCGATTTGGCAACGCGTAGCCCCGCATTTCGGGCTTGAAGTTGACGCTGCTGCAGTTGCGCGGATGACCGACGAGGCCCGGTTTTACTCGAAAGAGTCAGTGCCTCGGGTCTTTTCGGGAGATGTCCCGGAGCATCGACGGGTGACCGACGAGATACGGGAGGCCGCCGAGCGATTCGCGCAGCCCGGCTATCGCGCGCTCGCGTTGCATCCCGGGGGCGGCTGACCGGACTCACCTCCCGACACGCGGCCTTCGAGTTTCTAAACGTGCGCCCGTGTGGTATCACTGTTAATGAAAATCATATTCATCTCGGGCATCGGCCCATGACCGAGGAGCAGTTGCCATGACGTTGCGTGTCATTCCCGAAGGACTCGCCGGTGCCAGTGCGGCAATCGACGCGTTGACCGCCCGTCTGGCTGCTGCCAATGCCGGCGCGGCGCCGCTGATCACCGTTGTGGCGCCTCCCGCCGCGGATCCGGTGTCGCTGCAAAATGCGGCCGGCTTCAGCGTTCGTGGCAGCGAACATTCAGCGGTGGTGGCCCAAGGCGCGGAAGAGCTTGGTCGCGCCGGTGTCGGGGTGGGCGAATCGGGCGCCCGCTACGCGGCCCGTGATGCGGCGGCGGCGTCGTCGTATCACATTGTGGGCTACTGACGAATGACGGCGCCTGTCTGGATGGCCGCACCGCCCGAGGTGCATTCGGCGTTGTTGAGCAGTGGCCCCGGGCCCGGCTCGTTGTTGTCGGCAGCAGGGGCGTACAACTCGCTGAGCGCCGAATACACCGCGGTGGCCGAGGAACTCAGCACGGTACTGGCTGATGTGCAGACTGGTGCCTGGCAGGGGCCGAGCGCAGAGGAATTCGTGGCCGCGTTCGTCCCGTACTTGGCCTGGTTGACGCAGGCCAGCGCCGACAGTGCCGCCGCGGCTACGCAGCATGAGACCACGGCCGCGGCATACACCGGCGCGCTGGCGGCGATGCCGACGCTGCCCGAGTTGGCCGCCAACCACGTGATTCACGGCGTGTTGACGGCGACGAATTTCTTTGGCATCAACACGATTCCGATCACGCTCAATGAGGCCGACTATGTGCGGATGTGGGTTCAGGCGGCTACCACGATGAGCACGTATCAAGCGGTGTCCAGCGCGGCGTTGGCGTCGACGCCGACCACCACGGCGGCGCCGCCAATCGCGAAATCTGCGCTGACCTCGGCAGACAAAAGCATCTACGATCAGCTTTCCGGTGATAATCCGCTGGGGCTTCCGCAGTGGTTGCAGAACATCTTGAATCAGTTCGGCATCAACAACATCATTACTGCCCACGACCCCAAGCTCGACTACTTCTTCGATAACTGGGTCGCGGATTTCTTGCAGAACTTCGGCGTCACGTGGGACCCCGCCGCGGGCACCGTCAACGGGGCCACCTACGACTCCTACGCGAACCCAGCCGTGGGGCTGTTTTGGACGGTTCGAGCACTGGAACTCTTCGAGGACGCACAAC
>NZ_JBAPRN010000301.1:0-7097 GCF_049281135.1 Mycobacterium sp.
GTGCTGCGGCGTTCCAGCCCGCAGCGAGCGGGGTCGCCGGGTCGTCGAGCCGCACGGCCGCAGCGTAGGTCAGACCACGGGCGCGTTCCAGCGCGACATAGTTGTCGGCCAAGGCGTGCTTGATGCCCTGGAATGCGCCGATCGGCTTGCCGAACTGCTGGCGCGTTTTCGCGTACTCGATCGCGCGGTCCAGCGCGGCGCCGGCGACACCGACCAGGTCGGCGGCCGCCGCGACCAGCGGTGTCGCCAGGGCTGACTCCAGGTCCACCGGAGCGATGGCGACCGCCTGGGCGTCGACCTCGATGTCAGCGACCGGCTGGGCGGGGTCGGTGCATTCGGCCTCGCGCACACTCACGCCATCGCCGACCCGCACGACAGCGGCGACCGGCCCATCGGCCGATGAAGCCAGCGTGACGACGAGTTCCGCGCGGGGGAGGCCGGGCACCGCGACCGCGCGCCCCTTCACCCGCCCGTCCTGCAGCGTCATCGGGACCGCGGGCAGCCGATGGCCCGGTGGGTGAACGGCCAGCGCGGCTACCACGCCGCTGCCGATCTCGGCCAGCACATCGTCGACGGCGGGACCGGCCAGTCGGAGCAGACCCGCGGCCAGGCCGACGCTGGAGAGCAAGGGAACAGGCGCCAGCGCCGCGCCGCATTCCTCGAGGACAACGGTGAGATCCATCCGACCGAAGGAGCTGTCGCCCTCGGCGTTGGGCACGGCGAGTTCGCTCCAGCCGAGGTCGACGACTGTCTTCCAGACAGTGCGCCACCGATCGGGATCCGTGATGGCCTGCCGCGCGACGGCCGGCGGGCATTCGGCGCGCAGGACGTCACGCACGCTGTCGCGCAGCGCCAGTTGACCCGAATTCAGTCCAACGTCCATAAGGCCCCTAACATAATAAAAATAGTAAACTAGCGCGACAAACGTCAATCGCGGCGGCATCCTGACTTCAGCGATCCGAATGGTGGTAGGTAATGGCGGAGTGGTACCTGTTCCTTCCGCAGGTTCGGGTGCCGGTCGCCGATATTGTCGAGCGGGCACGCCACGCCGAGGCCAGCGGGTTCTCCGGCATAGCGTTCATCGACCACCTCGAGGCACCCGGCCTGCCCGACGAAAGCATTTGGGAGGCAATGACCGTCGCCACCTGGGTGGCCGCCAAGACCGAGCGGCTGCGGATCGGCCACCTGGTGCTCTGTGACGCCTTTCGTCATCCGGCGGTGCTGGCCAAGCAGGCCGTCACATTGTCGGAAGCGTCGGACGGTAGGTTCGAGCTCGGCCTCGGTTCCGGGTCCTGGCCCGCGGAGTTCACCAGATTCGATGTCGGGCAACAAGATCCGGTGGCCAGGGTCAAACAACTCGAAGGTCATCTCGAGGTGATGGCCCAATACTGGGGACGCGGTGACGATGCCACCCGCAGCCAGTCGCCGCTTCCCACCCATCCGATACCGCTGATCCTCGGTGGGACCGGCCGGCGGATGATGGAACTTGTTCGCAGATATGCCGATTGGTGGAACATCCCGGCCAACCACATCGACAGGCTGGCGGAGCTGACCCCCGCCGCCGGCCCGGCCCGGGTGTCGATTCAGCAGATGATCGGTTTCGTTCGTAAGGACAGCGATCCGGCCAAGGTGCGTGAGGTCAGCGCGCGGCGATTCGGGAATCTCGGATCAGGCCTGGTTTGTGGCGATGCCGACGAATTGTCCGGACATTTCAGTGATTTGTCCGGTCAAGGGGTCGGGCGGTTCTATGTCTGGTTCGCTGATTTTGCCGCACCGGAGTCGCTGCACGAATTCGGCGAAACGGTGATCAAAACGTTCCCGCAATAGCGGGCGCGGTCATTGACGTCGAGCGGCGCGGCGGCGAGCCTCGTCGGGCACGACGGGCTCGCGGGCGAACGGGCCACGCCGCACCGCGTGCAGCCGGATCTCCGGTAGATCCACTGAGGGGTCCACGGTGTCGAGCCATGCCACGGCGTCGGCGACATCGGCGGCCGCAATGGCGTTCATCTCGAACGGAACATCCTGCAGCATCTCGGTTTCCACCGGTCCTGGCGTCACGATGTGTACGGCGATGCCGTCCCGGTCGACTTCGAGTGCCAGCGCGCGGGCAAACGCGTTCATCCCGGCCTTGGACGCCGAGTAGGCGGTGCGAGCCATCATTGGTTCGTGCGCCGCGGAGGACGAGATGAACACCAGCCGGGAGCCGGGGCGCATCTTCGGCAGTGCGGCCGCGGTCACCACGAAGCAGGAGTCCAGGTTGGCCGACATGATCGTCTGCCACTGCTCGAAAGTCTGCTTGCGCGCGTAAGTCCCGCCCAAGGTGCCCGCGGCGTGCACAACGAGGTCGATCGTCTCCAGCGGGCCGATCGCCTGCTCGAAGCCGCTCGGGTCGGCGGCATCGGCGGCGATGTAACGCGCGCCGATCTCGTCGGCCGCGGCGCGCAGCGGGTCAACCCGGCGTGCCGAAAGCACTACGTCGTAACCCAGTTCGCAAAGCTTGGCAGCGCAGGCCTTACCGATGCCACCACTGCCACCGGTTACCAGCGCGGTTCTCGCACCGATCAGCTCGTCCACGACTTAGAGATGACGGTTGTCCCGCGGGCGGCCCAATGCTTGCGGCGACACCGCGTAGATCCGTTGGTCCGGTCCGGCGGCCAGCACGTGGCTCTGGGTGTCGGACAGATGCCGGGCGGCGATCCGGCGCGCCCGGTCGACGTCGCCGGCCTCGATCATGTCGGCAAGCTTGACGTGTGTGTTGAGCACGGCGCGACGTTTGGTCAGCGACGGGTAGGTGCCCTTGGCGGCGCTTTCGTCGGCCCACTGCTGTTCGTGGCTGGTCCACAGCGTTTCCAGGGTGCCGACGACGGCGATGATCGTGCGGTTGCCGCAGCCGCGGACGACGGAATCGTGGAATCTACGCCCGATTTCGGTGAACTCGGGCCCGTCTTCCAGGTGCGTCTCCATCGCGTCGTTGATTTCTTTGAGCTCGGGCACGATGGTGTCGGCGCGGTCGGGTCGCTGAGCTGCCAGTGCCGCGCACGCGGGTTCGAGTTCCAGGATCGCCGTCCCGAGATCGGCGACGACGACCGACTCACTCTGTAACAGCAGACCCAACATGTAGGCGGCGCTGGTCTTCGCCGGAGCGTGCACGATCGCGCCGCCCCGGTTGCCGCGCCGGACCGATACCAGGCCTTCGGTCTCCAGAATTCGCAACGCTTCTCGCAGCGAGACGAGGCTGACATTGAACTGCTCGACGAGCACTTCCTGGCGGGGCAGCAAATCGCCGTCGGCCAATTCGCCGTCGATGATCTGTCGCCGCAACTCGTCCGCGACGATCTCGGCGATCCGCGGCGCCGACAGTCGACGTCGGGCCTCGGGGCCAATTCCCAGCGCAGTCATCTGATTCCAGCAGCGGAACAGCCGAACGGAGCCACGGCCGCTGCACCCGAGAACTCCATATACTGCAATTTTAGCAGTAATGGCATAATAGCCGCGCTGGTCAAGCGTTCGGTCCGATTGTGGGCGGAGTCCGATCGGCAAATTTACTAAGATGGCATAGACAACAACCCGACGAGCGTAGACACGGAAAAACGTTGAGCGACGGGCACGACAGCCGACCGACACCGCTGGCGGACGTCCGTGTTGTGGAGATCAGCGACCGCATCGCCGGCAGCTACTGCGGAAAGCTGTTGGTCGACGCTGGCGCTGACGTCAGGAAAATCGAGCCGCCACAAGGGGATTGGTTGCGCCAATTCAGCGCGAGCGGATCGGCCATCCCGGCCGGCACAGACTCTCCACTGTTCGGCTATCTCAACGCCGGCAAGCACAGCGTGACCTCGTCGGCTGCCGACCTTCGCTCCGAGCTCGCCGGCGCCGACATCATCGTGGTGACGGCCACCCGCTCGCAGGCGGCCCAGCTGGGCATCGATCCAAACCAGGTGCTGACAGAGTTCCCGCGGGCGGTGGTCGTCACCATCTCCGATTTCGGCTGGACCGGGCCGTACGCCGATCGGGCCGCCAGCGAGTTCACCTTGCAGGCATGGTCGGGCCTGACCGGCTTCCGCGGCGACCCAGCCGGACCACCGATTGCGATCGGTGGCGACCTCGGGGAGTACATGGGCGGGGTGTTCGCCGCGTTCGGTGCCCTGGCCGTGCGCCGCCGCGTCGAGCACGGCGGGCCCGGCGAGCATCTCGATTTGTCGATGCTGGAAGCAATCACGTTGATGCAAAGCGGCGAATGGCTGCACTCGCAGCTGCTGCAGGCGCCGCCGGTGTTACGCACCATCGAAGTCCCGTCGATCGAACCGGCCAAAGATGGCTACATCGGGATCACCATGGTCACCGGCCAGCAGTGGCTGGATTTCGCGGCGATGGTCGACTGCGCGGAGCTGACCGAGATCCCGCAGCTGAGTTTCCAAATCGGGCGGTGGCAGTATCGCGACTTCATCCGGGAGCGGATTCGGCCGTGGCTGGCCGAACGCACCGTCGACGAAGTCGTCGAGCTCGGGCAGCTGTTCCGGTTACCGATCGCGGCGCTGGGCAATGGCGCGACGATCCGGGAAACCACCTACGCCATGGAGCGCGGGGTGTTCGTGGAAAACCCGGCCGGCTTCCACCAGCCGCGCACCCCTTGGTTGATGTCGCAGTGCAGACCCGCGGCGTTGCGCGGCGCACCGGCGCTCGGCGAGGCCGACGCCACCACACCATGGCCCAAGCGCGAGTACCGCGAGCCGCCGGCGGATCCCCGGCTGCCGCTGAAAGGTCTTCGGATTGTCGATCTGACCGCGTTCTGGGCCGGGCCCGCCGCCACGCATCTGCTAGCGGCGTTCGGCGCCGACGTCGTCAAAGTCGAGTCGATCCAACGGCCCGACGGCATCCGGTACTCGGGTGGCATGCGAAAAGACCGCGACGACTGGTGGGAATACGGCTGGGTGTTCCACGCTATGAACACCAACAAGCGTTCTGTGACCCTGGATTTGGGGTCGGACGACGGGCGTCGCCTGTTCAGTGAACTCGTCGCCGATGCCGACGTGGTGATCGAGAACTTCTCCCCACGGGTGATGGACCACTTCGGGCTCACCGCCGACGCCTTGCTGGCGATCAATCCGCGTCTGGTCGTGGCCCGGATGCCGGCCTTCGGGCTGGACGGTCCGTGGCGCGACCGGGTCGGGTTCGCGCCGACGATGGAGCAGATCGCCGGCCTGGCCTGGGTCACCGGACTCGCGGACGGTCCGCCCATCCCGCCCCGCGGTGCGTGTGACCCGCTGGCCGGTGTTCACGCGGCTTTCGCCGTGACGGCGGCGCTGTGTTTCACCGACCGCACCGGACTCGGTCAGCTCGTCGAGCTGCCGATGATCGAGACGGTATTGAACGTCACCGCCATTCAGCCGATGGAAGCCGAGGTATTCGGCGTCACGCTGAGCCGGCGGGGCAACCGTGGACACGGCTGGGCCGTCCAGAACCTCTACCGCTGCGCGGGCGACGACGACTGGGTCGCCGTCACCGTCGACACCGACGACCAATGGCTGGCGCTGGTCGACGTGATGGGCCGCCCGTCGTGGACCGGCGACGACCGGTTCGGCACTGTCACGGGTCGACGAGCCCATGCCGACGAGATCGACCGGCAGCTGCAGCATTGGTTCGGCGGCCAGGATTTGCGCCGTGTAGTGGATGACCTTGCCGCTGTGGGCATTCCGGTCGCACCGGTGGTGTCGCCGTCGTTGGTCACCGAGAACGATCAGCTCAACGACCGCGGGTTCTTGGAGACGCTCGAGCATCCGCGCACCGGTTCGGGCCGTTACCCGCGCCCGCCGTTCGCCCCACTTGATGGACAGCGCGCGTGGCTGATGCGTCCGCCGCCTACGCTCGGCGAGCACAACGACGAGGTGCTGCGGGGCATGTGCGGGCTCACCGACCAAGAACTCGCCCGTCTGGCATCGGCCGGGGTGATCGGCACGCGGCCCAAAGGGCTGTGAAATTAAGGAGTAAGCGATGCGCGTAATCGTCGACGAAACGTTGTGTGAAGCCAATGGATTCTGCGAATCGTTGGCGCCGGACATCTTCGTGATCGGGAAATCCGACGTGGTGCACGTCGCCGACGCTGACGTGCCGGAGCATTTGAAGATCGACGTCGCGGCCGCGGTGGACCAGTGCCCCAAGGCCGCGCTGCGATTGGTCGACTGAGAGCGCCTACCGCGGCCTCAGCGTTATCGGCATCTCGTCGTAAATCGACATGTTGGTGGTCAGATTCGGGTAGGTCACCCGGGCCGGTCCGAGAGTGAAGCCGTCGCCGCGCAGCAGCAGTTCATCCAGTACGGCGCGGATCTCGGCGCGGGCCAGCATGGCGCCCAGGCAGTGGTGCGCTCCGCCGCCGCCGAACGCGACATGTGGGTTGGGTTGGCGGCCGATGTCGAACGTGAACGGCGCATCGAAGACCTCTTCGTCGCGATTCGCCGAACGCAACATCGACACCACCCGCTCGCCCTTGGGGATGTGCTGACCGTCCATTTCGATATCGATTTTGGTGCTGCGGGTCCAGTACGCCACCGGTGACGCCCAACGCAGCACCTCCTCGACGGCGCTGGACCGCACGGACTCGTCGTCGCGGTACCGCTCGATCTGTTCGGGATTCGCGACGAACGCCTGCAGTCCGATGGCGAGCGCGTTCTTGGTGGTGTCGCTGCCGGCAAACGCGAGCACGAAGAAGAAGAACTCGAGTTCGTTTGCGGCCAAGCTGAATTGCTCACCGTCGTCACCGGTGATGACGCCGGACGCAATCGTGCTCCAGATGTCGTCGGCCGGATTGCGCCGTTTCTCGGCGGTGAGCTCCATCGCGTAGCTGAAGATCGACGCGAACACGTCGGTGTCCATCTGGGCGCCTTTGGATTGCACCTTGAGAATGTGATCGAACCCGTCGAAGATCCGCGGCCGGTCCTGTTCCGGAATGCCGATGATGTCGCCGATGACGGTCATCGGCAGCGCGTCGGCGACATCGTCGATCCAGTCGCCGCTGCCGCGCGCAAGCAGGTCGTCGATCATCCGCGACGCACGGGCCCGAATGCCGTCTTCGAGCTTGGCGATCGCCCGCGGCGTGAAGG
>NZ_JBAPRN010000302.1:0-4885 GCF_049281135.1 Mycobacterium sp.
GCCATGAAGAAAGCAATCGTCGGGGCGTTGCTCGCCGGCAGCATCGCTGTCACAGGCGCGGGACTCGCTACTGGGCTCGCCCAGGCGGACACGTTCTCTCCCCAGCCTCATTCCTGGTGTCCCGGACAGGGATTGCCGTACCGCGGCATTGGATGGGACATGGGTGTGTGCCACACCTGGTACATCGTTCCGATGGGCCAGGGCAACGTACCTTTCGGGGGAACCACCAACGGCAGCTTCGTGCTGGCCGACGTTCCGGCCCCGGTATTCACGCCGCCGCCTCCGCCGCCACCGGCACCGCCACGCCCCTTCTGCACTCCTCGTGGGGGCCTTTTCATCGTCGGGCCGATCTGCGACGAGATCGGGGTGCACTGACCTAACCGATTGTGGCTCAGGCGAACCCGGCAATGATCACCGCGTTACAGTCGGCAGCGGCCTGACGCAGTTTCGCCGCTGCTTGGTAGGCGTCGGACTCATACCAGGCGCGCGCGGCGTCCACCGACTCGAATTCCAGCACGACGGTCTGATCGCCATGCCAGGTGCCTTCGATGACCCTGGCCTCGGTGTCCACCGCAAGGATGTTGACTCCGCCCATCGCCGCGCCGGCCGCCCGGCCATAGGCCTTCATGCCTTCCGGGTCCTTGATGGCCTCGGTGAGGATGACATATCCCTTGGGCATAGTTGACGAAACTCCTTGCTACTTCTCGCTGATGGCCTGTTCGGGACAGCATTGGATGGCCTCTTGGGTGGCCGACTCCAATTCCGCCGGCACCTCTGAATCGATCGACACCGCGTATCCATCGTCGGTCAGGCTGAACACGTCCGGGCAGAGCGTGAGGCACATGCCGTGGCCGCGACAACGCTGGTCGTCTACCCAGACTTTCATGCCGGCGTGAACTCCAGGTGCAGCTCGGTCAGGCCGCGCAGGATGTACGTCGGAACATATTGGTAACGACGGTCATTGGCCGGGCCGTGATGCTGCTCGCTGATCCGGACATCCGACGTTCGGTCCAGCAGTCGTTCGAGAGCCACCCGCGTCTCGGCGCGCGCCAGCGGGGCACCAGGGCAGCTGTGGATACCGCGACCGAACGAGATGTGTTGGCGGGCATTCTTTCTGGCCGGATCGAAGGTAGCGGGGTCATCGAATCGGCGCGGATCGCGATTGGCGGCGGCCTGCACCACCATCACGGTGGTGCCCGCCGGCAGGTCGACCCCGCCGATGTTGACCGGCTTCCGGTTCAACCGGAAGTCCCCCTTCACCGGGCTCTCGTGGCGCAGCGACTCCTCGATGAAGTTGGGGAGCAGGCTGCGGTCCTTACGTAACTGCGCCTGGATGTCCGGCCGCTCCCCCAGCGTCTGCAGCGACGCGCCGAGCAGCCGCACAGTGGTTTCCTGACCCGCCGAAAAGACGTTGGCCGCAACGCGGGCGACGTCTCCGACTTCGGGTGTCGAACCGTCCGGGAAGGTGGCGGTGGCGAGGCCGGTCAGCACATCATCGCGAGGGTTGGCGCGACGGTCGACGACATAATCGGAGAAAAGTCCGTAGAGGAATTCCAGCGGGCTGTGGGCCAGCGATTCCTTGCCGGTGCCGCCGACACCGCCACCCGAGTGATCGCGGATGCCCCTGACGAACTTGTCGCGGTCCTCCATCGGCACGCCGAGCAGGTCAGCGATGACCAGGAGCGTGAACGGGCTGGCGAAGCCTTTGATGAACTCGCCGTGTCCCGGCGCGAGGAAATCGTCGAGCGCCTGGTCGGCGAGCTCCCACATGGCGTCCTCGTTCTCCTTGAGGCGCTTGGGGGTGATCAGCCGCATCAGCAAGGAGCGGTGGTTGGTGTGGGTCGGTGGATCGAGCGTGGGCAACTGGTCGCTGAACGGCAGGTCGTCGCGGTGCTGCTCGATCAGCTCGGTGATGTCGCTGTCTCCCCGACCTTCGAGGGATACCGGAAAGCCGGGGAACGGTCCGGTCACCGAGTTGCAGGAGGACCATGTCTCGGCGTCGTTGAGCACGGCGCAGGCCTCTTCCCAGCCGGTCACCATCGTGACGTCGTGGTGCTTCTCCTTGGCCACCGGGCATTGCTGCCGCAGCGACTCGTAGTACGGGTAGGGATCCGCGATGAGATCCTTGCCACGGAAGAAGTCCAGCTCAGCGGGGTCGTTCACCATCTCACACCGTTCCGATCTCAATCAGTGAGAATGTGCCTCTCAGAGATGAGTATTAGATTTCCATAGAGCATGCCGCGGCGTCAACGCGCTGCGGAAATAGGACGTGCGGCCGGCCTAGACGGCCGGAATCAGATCGGCCTCGACCGATCGACTGGACATCACCCGGCTGCGGAATGTCTCGATCGGCCCGATCGAATCCGCGCGGATTGCGACCGCCGCAAGGGCCTGCGCTTTGAATGCCCGGGCCGCCGCGCTGAGCCGGTGCTCGACCAGCCCGACGCTGTCGTCCAGCTCGGCCGGCCAAGTCTGTCCCCACAGCGTGACTTCGGTGGCGCCCTGATCGAGCGCCTGCAGGACGCCGTCGCGCACACGTGAATCGCAGTCGAACAGGTCGGCCGCGGCCGCCAGGGTCTGCGGCGACGGCCGGTGCCCGACCGTCGCCAGTGCGTATTCGAGATCGACGATCTGGGCACCGAGAATCCGCAGCGGCCGGTCATCGCGATGGTCGGCGAGCAGAACCGTCACATCCCAACCGGCCATCGCCCGGTCGAACAGCCAGCCGCCGGCGAACCTCACCACGTCGGCGACATCCGCGGCGACGACGTCGAGCCGGTATCTCACGCCGGGCTCGGCGGTGCCATGTCCCGGGCCAACGACTCCGAGTACTCCTTGAAGACCTCGCTCAGCGGTATCGAAGGATTGATCAACCATGTCGTCTCCATTCCGGTGATGAAGGCAAGGATTTGCACTGCCTTGACGGTCACATCCATATCCAGGCGGAACTGGCCCGCTTCCTGACCCCGACGAATGAGCGCGGTGATGATGTCGATCGCGCCTCGGTACCGCGCGGCGAGGCGGTCGTGTAGCGGGGCGTCGGGATCGACGTTCTCGGCCAGCAGCACGCTGTAGGTGCCCACCAATTCGGGCGACCGGTAAAACCGGTCGGCCACCGCGGCGATCTCGTCGATCAGGTCGCCCGCCCGGTCGGCGTGCGCGTCGTCGTCCGCGTCACGGGCGTCGAGAACCGCATGCAGCAGCTGTTCTTTGGATTCGAAGTGGTGCAGCAGGCCGGCTGGACTGACACCTGCCTCACCGGCAATCTGGGCCAGCGTCGTATTGCGCCACCCGTTGCGGGTCAGCAACCGCTGCGCCACGGCCAGGATCCGTTGTTTGCGATCCTCGCCCTTGGCCCGCAGCGAGTCGTACGGCCTTGTCTGGGGCACCGGACTCCTTCGTCCAACCAACTAACTGAACACACAGTAGGTAGGTTGGCCGAGTATGACAAGGGTCTCAACCGAAGTTTTTTGCTTCCGTTATAGACCGAGCGACTTGGCGATGATCACCTTCATCACTTCGCTGGTACCCGCATAGATGCGCGCCACTCGCGCATCGGTGTACAGCCGGGCGATCGGATACTCCATCATGTAGCCGTAGCCACCGAAGAGTTGCAGGCATTTATCCACTACTCGGGCCTGCATCTCGGTGCAGAACAACTTCACCCGCGCCGCGTCGGCGGCGGACAACTCCCCTTCGACGTGCAGTGCGATCGCCCGGTCCAGCATCGCCTGGCCGGCCTCGACCTCCGTGGAGCACGCCGCCAGTTCGAACTTGGTGTTCTGGAACGACGCGACCGGTTGGCCGAACGCCTTGCGGTCCTTGGTGTACTCGATCGCCGCCGCGATCGCCGAGCGCGCCTGCACCACCGAGCCAACCGCCACGGTCAGACGCTCCTGCGGCAGGTTGTGGCCGAGGTAGCCGAACGCCTCGCCCTCCTCGCCCAGGACATTCCCGACAGGGACACGGACGTCGACGAACGACAGCTCGGCGGTGTCCTGGACCTTGCAGCCCATCTTTTCCAGTTCGCGGCCGCGGGCGAAGCCCTCCATCCCGTCCTCGACGACGAGCAGCGTCAAGCCCTTGCGCCGGTTATCCGGGTCGGTGGACGTGCGCGCGACCACGATCACAAGGTCGGCCTGCATGCCGCCGGTGATGAATGTCTTGGCGCCGTTGACGATCCAATGGTCGCCGTCCCGAACAGCCGTGGTACGCATACCCGCGAGGTCCGATCCGGTTCCCGGTTCGGTCATCGCGACGGCGGTGAGCAGCGTGCCGTCGGCCAGGCCGGGAAACCAGCGCTTGCGCTGTTCTGCGTTCGCATAGTGCAAGAAGTACGGCAGGATCACTTCGAGTTGGGTGCGCACCGTGGACAGCGTCACCAGCGCCCGGGCGGCCTCCTCTTGCAGCACGACGTTGTATCGGTAGTCGGGCATGCCTGCACCGCCGTACTCCTCGGGGATCGCCATCCCGAGCATCCCGAGCGCACCCATCTTCTTGAAGACGTCGCGTGGCATCCGCCCACCCTTCTCCCACTCGGGGTAGGCAGCTACCACCTCCTTCTCGACGAAATCGCGGGCCAGCTCGCGGAATGCTTCGTGGTCTTCGGTGAAGAGGTCCCGGCGCATGAATTCCCCTGTCAGGCAACAAGTTCGACGAGCGTAGCGTTGGCGGTGCCGCCGCCTTCGCACATGGTCTGCAGTCCGAAGCGAATTCCGTTGTCGCGCATGTGATATGCCAGACGAGTCATCAGCACGGCGCCTGATGCGCCCAGCGGGTGGCCGAGCGCGATCGCTCCGCCCAGCGGATTGAGCAGATTCGGGTCGGCGCCGGTCTCGTCGAGCCAGGCCAGCGGCACCGGGGCGAAGGCCTCGTTGACCTCGAA
>NZ_JBAPRN010000303.1:0-4516 GCF_049281135.1 Mycobacterium sp.
CGTCTGACCGATGGGACCCGGCGGCGCCGGGGTCCCCCAACCGGCCACGGGGCAACGGCGGAAACTGGGACGGTGCGTGGGATCCCACGCTGCCGATGGTGCCCAGCGCCAACGTGCCCGGTGACCCCGTCGCAATTCTCAACAAGGTCCTCGGGACGATGTCGACCTCGTCGGAGGTCACCTCCAGCATGGGCCGCAGCTTCCTGCAGCAGATGGGGCTGGCTCCCACGCCCACCGGTTTCACCAACGGCAAAATCCCCCGGGTCTACGGACGGCAAGCGTCCGAGTACGTGATCCGGCGCGGGCTTTCGCAGTTGGGCGTGCCGTATTCATGGGGTGGTGGCACCGCCGCCGGGCCCGGCAAGGGCATCGGATCCGGCTCGGGCACAACCGGTTTCGACTGCTCCGGTCTGGTGCTGTACTCGTTCGCCGGCGTGGGCATCAAGCTGCCGCACTACTCCGGCTCGCAGTACGACCTGGGCCGCAAGATCCCGGCCTCACAGATGCGCCGCGGCGACGTGATTTTCTACGGCCCCGGCGGCAGCCAGCACGTGACGATCTATCTCGGTCAGGGGCAGATGCTCGAGGCGCCCGACGTCGGTCTGAAGGTTCGTGTCGCGCCGGTTCGCACCAGCGGCATGACGCCGTACGTGATCCGTTACATCGAATACTGACGCGTGAAAGGGTCTATGCACCGGGGGTTTACGCGATCTAGGGCCTTTCACTGGACCAGGCTGGTCTGGTCGGTGCTGGCTGCCTTCAGTCTGCTGCTCGGGCTGGCGGTTCCGGCCAATGCCGAAGACGGCTCCTGGGACCCGACGCTGCCACCGGTGATCAGCGCCGGCGCGCCGGGCGACCCCGTCGCCATCGCCAACCAGTCGCTGCAGGCCACCGCCAACGCCACCCAGACGACGCTCGGACTGGGGCAGCAGTTCCTCAGCGGCCTGGGCATCAACCTGGGCCCCAAAACCACCAGCGCGAACGGAATACCGCGGGTCTACGGCCGGCAGGCCGTCGAGTACGTGATCCGTCGCGGTTCGTCGCAGATGGGCGTGCCGTATTCCTGGGGCGGCGGCACGCCCAACTCGCCGAGTAAGGGCATCGACTCCGGCGCCAACACCGTCGGCTTCGACTGCTCGGGACTGGTCCGGTACAGCTTCGCCGGTGTGGGAGTGCTGCTACCGCGGTTCTCCGGTGACCAGTACAACGCCGGTCGTCACATCCCGCCGTCGCAGGCCAAGCGCGGCGATCTGATCTTCTACGGCCCGGGCGGTGGCCAACACGTCACCATCTACCTGGGCAACGGGCAGATGCTGGAGGCATCCGGCAGCGCCGGCAAAGTCACGGTCAGCCCGGTCCGCAAGGGTGGCATGACCCCGATGCTGACCCGCATCATCGAGTACTGAGCTAGCCCACTCGGGGCGGCCACGTCGACGGATGCCGAGTGGCCTGGAATAGTTGAACAAGGGCACGCCGCTGCCCCGCGACATCCGTCGTGCGAGAGTCGTGTCTGTTTGAGCTTTGGAAGGTTGAGCCGTGGAGGGTAATCGATGACATCAGCAGGCGGGCCGCCCCCGGGCACCAGCGGTTACTCGGGTCCGGGCGGATCCCCGACGGCACCTGCGCACGCGGCTCCGAGCGGCGGTGGCAACGGCCTGGCCGCCGAGGTGCACACCCTGGAACGCGCCATCTTCGAGGTCAAACGAATCATCGTTGGCCAAGACCAGCTCGTCGAGCGGATGCTCGTCGGCCTGCTGTCCAAGGGTCACGTGCTGCTAGAAGGTGTGCCCGGTGTCGCCAAGACCCTGGCCGTGGAAACCTTCGCGAAGGTGGTCGGCGGAACCTTCGCCCGCATCCAGTTCACCCCCGACCTGGTGCCCACCGACATCATCGGTACCCGCATCTACCGGCAGGGCAAGGAAGAGTTCGACACCGAGCTCGGACCGGTCGTCGCCAATTTCCTGCTCGCCGACGAAATCAACCGTGCACCGGCGAAGGTGCAGTCGGCTCTGCTGGAGGTCATGCAGGAGCGGCAGGTGTCTATCGGTGGCAAGAGATTCCCGTTGCCCAACCCGTTCCTGGTCATGGCCACCCAGAACCCCATCGAGCACGAGGGCGTGTACCCACTGCCCGAGGCGCAGCGCGACCGCTTCCTGTTCAAGATCAACGTCGGTTACCCCTCGCCGGAGGAAGAGCGCGAGATCATCTACCGGATGGGCGTGAAGCCCCCGGAGCCCAAGCAGATCCTGGACACCGGTGACTTGCTGCGGCTGCAGGAGGTCGCGTCGAACAACTTCGTTCACCATGCGCTGGTGGATTACGTGGTGCGGGTCGTCACCGCCACCCGCCATCCCGAGCAACTCGGGATGAACGACGTCAAGAGCTGGATTTCGTTCGGCGCATCGCCGCGTGCCTCGCTGGGCATCATCGCCGCCTCGCGCTCGCTGGCGCTGGTGCGGGGGCGCGACTACGTGATCCCGCAGGACATCGTCGAGGTGATCCCCGACGTCCTGCGGCATCGGTTGGTGCTCACCTACGACGCGTTGGCCGATGAGATCTCGTCGGAGATCGTGATCAACCGGATCTTGCAGACCGTCGGTATGCCACAGGTGAATGCTGTTCCGCAGCAAGGCCATTCGGTACCTCCGGCAATGCAGGCCGCGGGCGCGGCCAGCGGTCGGTGACCGATAGCAACTCCGCCGCGGAGCAGCCCGTGGCTACCCGCCCGCCGTCGATGCAGCGCGGGCAGATCGACGACCCCAAGCTGTCGGCGGCGCTGCGCACACTCGAGCTGACGGTCAAACGCAAGCTCGACGGTGTTCTGCACGGCGACCACCTCGGCCTGATTCCGGGTCCGGGCTCGGAGCCGGGGGAGTCGCGCGAGTATCAGCCCGGCGACGACGTGCGCCGGATGGACTGGGCGGTCACCGCGCGTACGAACCACCCGCACGTCCGCCAGATGATCGCCGACCGCGAACTGGAGACCTGGCTGGTGGTCGACATGTCGGCCAGCCTCGACTTCGGTACCGCGGTCTGCGAGAAACGTGACCTGGCGGTGGCCGCTGCGGCCGCCATCACGTTTCTCAACAGCGGCGGAGGAAACCGGATTGGCGCGCTGATCGCCAACGGCGAGAAAGTAACTCGAGTGCCGGCCCGATCCGGACGGCAGCACGAGCAGACGATGCTGCGCACCATCGCGACCATGCCCAAAGCGCCGGTCGGGGTGCGCGGGGATCTGTCGGTTTTGATCGACGCACTACGTCGTCCGGAACGCCGTCGGGGAATGGCCGTGATCGTCAGCGACTTCCTCGGTCCGATCAACTGGATGCGTCCGCTGCGAGCCATCGCCGCTCGCCACGAAGTGCTCGGCATCGAGATCCTCGACCCGCGTGACGTCGAGTTGCCCGACGTCGGCGACGTGGTCTTGCAAGACGCCGAAACCGGCCGCTCTCGCGAGTTCACCATCGACGAGCAATTGCGCGACGACTTCGCCAAGGCCGCCGCGGCTCATCGAGCCGACGTGGCTCGCACGCTACGCAGTTGCGGGGCGCCGCTGTTGGCGCTGCGCACCGATCGCGACTGGATCGCCGACATCGTCCGCTTCGTCGAATCCCGCCGCCGCGGGTCACTGGCAGGACGCCAGTGACTTCCGCTTCTCACGAGTCGGGCCGCAACATCAGGACGGGTCTGTCATGACATTGCCCTTACTCGGGCCGATGACGTTATCGGGGTTCTCCCACGCGTGGTTCTTCGTGTTCCTGCTGGTCATCCTCGGGCTGGTGGCGCTCTACATCATCGCCCAGGTGGCCCGGCAGCGCCGGATGCTGCGGTTCGCCAACATGGAGCTGCTGGAAAGCGTTGCGCCCAAGCGGCCCACCCGGTGGCGGCATCTGTCGGCGATCCTGTTGGTCGCGTCGTTGGTGCTGTTCACGATCGCGATGGCCGGCCCGACGCATGACGTCCGGATTCCACGCAACCGTGCGGTCGTCATGCTGGTCATCGACGTCTCGCAGTCCATGCGGGCCACCGACGTCGAACCCAACCGGATGGCTGCCGCCGAGGTGGCGGCCAAGGAATTCGCCGGCGAGCTGACGCCCGGTATCAACCTCGGCCTGATCGCATACGCGGGGACGTCGACCGTTCTCGTCCAGCCGACGACCAACCGCGACGCGACCAAGGCCGCGCTGGACAAGCTGCAGTTCGCCGACCGCACCGCGACCGGTGAGGGCATCTTCACGGCGCTGCAGGCCATCGCCACCGTCGGCGCGGTGATCGGCGGGGGCGACACCCCGCCGCCGGCGCGCATCGTGTTGTTCTCCGACGGTAAAGAGACGATGCCGACCAACCCGGACAACCCCAAGGGCGCTTTCACCGCGGCGCGCACCGCCAAGGACCAAGGCGTGCCGATCTCGACGATCTCGTTCGGTACCCCGTACGGCTTCGTGGAGATCAACGGCCAGCGCCAGCCGGTGCCGGTCGACGACACCACGATGAAAAAAGTTGCTGAGCTCTCCGG
>NZ_JBAPRN010000304.1:0-12699 GCF_049281135.1 Mycobacterium sp.
CTCCTAAGCCGTTCCAGGCTGAGATGCTTGAAGAACTCGACGCGGAGCGGCGACTACACGACCGCCATCGCAACCTAATCGTTGCAGCTACCGGCACCGGCAAGACTGTTGTTGCCGCACTGGACTATCGCCGCCTCGTGCGCGAGACACACGGTCGCGACCTCAAACTGCTATTTGTTGCCCACCGCAAAGAAATCCTCCTGCAAGCACGGCGCATGTACCAAGAGGTGCTCACTGAATCGACGTTCGGCGAGTTACTTGTTGGAGGAGACCAGCCAACCAAGTGGCGCTACGTCTTCGCCAGCATTCAATCGCTCTCCGCGCAACGGCTCGCCACGATCGAACCGGACCACTTCGATGTCGTCTTGATCGACGAATTTCACCACGCCGAGGCTGCATCGTATCGGCGGCTGCTTAATCACGTGCAACCCGTCGAATTATTAGGCCTGACAGCGACTCCCGAACGGGGAGACGGTGTGGACGTCCGACAATTTTTCGATGGGCGAGTTGCCGCCGAGCTTCGACTCTGGGAAGCGCTGGAGCAGCATTTGTTGTGTCCGTTTCACTATTTCGGTGTTCACGACGGAGTGGATCTCGATGATCTGCAGTGGAAGCGCGGCGGCTATGACCTCACGGCGTTAAGCAACCTCTACACCGGTAACGATGCCCGCACGCGGATCGTGTTAAAGGAACTGCGCGACAAAGTGGCCGACGTCGAGGCGATGCGTGCCCTCGGATTTTGCGTGAGCATTGAGCACGCCCGCTATATGGCGGATCGTTTCAACGCTGCCGGCATTGCGGCCCGTGCGGTGTCGGCCGATACATTGCCGATTGAACGCCAGGAAGCGCTGAAAGCCCTGCGCAGCAAGGAGATCAATATCCTGTTTGCGGTCGATTTGTTCAATGAAGGCCTAGATATCCCCGAGGTAGACACTGTGTTGTTCCTTCGACCCACGGAGAGCTCAACCGTGTTCTTGCAGCAACTCGGTCGCGGTCTGCGTTTGACAGCTGGTAAGACCGTGCTGACCGCACTGGATTTCGTCGGGCACCAACGTCGTGAGTTTCGTTTCGACCAACGCTTTCGCGCGCTAACCGGACTCGGACGCAAAGCCCTCATTCGGCAAATGGAACAGGGATTCCCGTTCCTGCCTTCGGGAAGTCAGATCGTGCTCGACTCCGTGTCCCAGCGGCTTGTGATCGAAAACATTCGTCAACAACTCTCCCCGCGCTGGTCGGCCCTGATCTCTGAGGTGCGCGGCCACCCCAACGATGATCTCGCTTCTTACCTCGACGAATCTGGCCGCGGCCTAGAAGACGTAGTACGTAATGGCAAGTCCTGGACGACGCTGTGTCGCGACGCCGGGAAAGCAATCGACGAGCCAGGGCCACGCGACGACGATCTAGTCAAGCGCGTTCGAGCTCTCGCGCACGTCGATGACCAGCGTCGCCACGCGGCATACGGTGCTGTTCTGAGCGGAGTCTTCGACACTGATAGCCTTGCCGAGCAGCGGCTGGCTGAGATGCTGTTCTTCTCGCTTTTTCCTAACGGTGGCGGATTCGACAGCGCCACAGCAGGTCTGGCGGTGCTAAGGAACGAACCTGTCACCAGAGAGATGCGTCAGGTCATCGATATCACCTTCGACGCAGCGCGTCGCAGCACTTGGCCGCTAAACGACTTGATTCCCGAGCTCATCGACGTGCCGCTGGCGCTTCACGCGAGCTACTCCCGTGAAGAAATTCTGTCAGCGCTTGGGTTCGCGTCTATGCGACGCACGCCTAGCACGATGCGAGAAGGTGTCGCCTGGTGCGAATCGGCAAATGCTGATGCATTCTTGATCACGCTGAAGAAGACCGATACGGACTATTCACCAACAACGATGTATCGCGACTTTGCTTTGAGCCCAGAGCTTTTTCATTGGGAATCCCAGTCGACGACGTCTTCGGCATCGCCGACCGGTCAGCGTTACATCCACCATCGCCAGCGGGGCTCGCACATTCTCTTGTTCGTGCGCGAGACTAAGGCCGACGCGTTCGGTGCCGCGCCCTATGTGTTTCTCGGGCCGGCCGACTACGTGTCGCATGAGGGTGAACGCCCAATGGCGATTACCTGGCGGCTCCGACGTTCCATGCCGACGGAGGTTTTCATGGCTTCGCGTGCCGCGGTGGCTTAAGAAGCGGGACACGTACCCGGGCTTCTCGAGCATTGCCCGCGTTGCCGTTACAGCGCTGTCGAACGATCATCGAGCATCTGTGATTCGCGCGAAAGGGATGCTGCCGCAAACGTTCTGGGCGATGGCAGGGCTGTTACCAGCCTGATTACACCGTCTGCCCGGAATCATCTAGCCCGCGAACCTGCTCCACAAGATCCTTCACCTCGGCTGAAGACGGCTGCAGTTCGTAGGAGTGGTGATGACACGCAACGCTGAGCCCTTGCCATATTCGCTTAACCGACTGGCCCAACTCGGTGCCTCGGAGCGCCTCTAAAATAACAAGTTTCGACTTCGTGCTGGGTCCGTAATAGCTGGAGCCCGACCACTGCGCGCCTTGCTCGTCGAGCCAGTCCTCAAACGCGCGTCTCGCCAGCAAGGCCGCGGTTCGGATTCCGCGGGCGCCGAGCGCAACTGATCCATCGAGTAAGTCGCTCGCGTACTCAAGCAGGGCAGCGCGATCAGTCATGACGTAGACTTCGCGAGGTCGCTGGTGGCGAGGCGGGCGTCGTTGACGACGGACCGGTAATCCTCGACACCGGTGTGAATGCCTTTGGTGGCGGCTGTGATCGTGTTCCGTCGAGCTTTGCCGCCTGCTCTCCACTTTTCGACGGCGTCATTGTCGTCGGCGTTCAGCGCGAGCGCGAGCGCGAGTCGCTTTCTGGTCGACTCGGCCTGCTCCCAATTCTCTTCGAGTTCTTCGAAAGACGTGCCTTTGGCTAGAGCCTTAACGACATAGACGTCCCAGGCAGTCAGCTCTAACGCTTCGCGGCACAGCACGGGAATCGCCGCGCTTTTGATGCCATCAGGTACTGCATGATCGGCTCCAATCGTGTAGGCGTCGTCCAGAAGGCGTTTGGTCGGCGCGTAGATTCGGTGACCGAGACACTGGAGTTGAGCCCGCGGTGAAGCTCGACGATCCGGGCGGGCGCACGCGACCGTCGGATAGCAGCGGGCAGCCGGTCGTCGTGCGTCAGCACAATCACCTGTCGACTTTCGGCCAGCGTCGTCAGGATCTGCAGGAAACCGTCGATCTTGGAGGGGTCCATTGCCTGTATTGGGTCGTCGAGCACCACGAAGCGGAAGGGACTCTCCTGCGCTGTCGCGCGTGGAATGAGAAGTTCCAAGGCCGGCTGATCCCAACGGATTCACGGTGCCAAAGCTGCGCTGGAGCCACGAGAAATGGCTACACAAGCCCACACAAGAAGTAGTGGACAACAGCGATCCCCGAGTGCCCAGGACGAACGATGCGGCGAAGAAACAAAGCAAGATTTGGTACAAGATCGGAAGCCAGGCGAATGTCGACGGCGGCTACTACCGCAGCGTGATGGATATGGATAAGGCAGCGGCGGCGAAGCCGACCTAGGTGGCGACATGGAATCCGAAAAATGGCCCTGCCGAGTTGCTGACTCGGGGGACCGGCGGCCAAGCCTATTGGCCAATTGTCCGCCACCACCAAGCGAACTGCCAGATTTGACTCGTTGTCTGACACGTCGCTGGTGACAGATACCGATGGGCGGTTCAGGGGGCATTCAAGAATTGATCAGCCGCTGCCGCAATCCGGTGGCCCGAAACGCCCGCCGTTCTGTCGCAGCCCGCACGGACGCCTCGGACCCGACCACCCGAACCTTGCCTTTCGCGCGAGTCACCGCGGTATAGAACAATTCCCGCGTCAGCAGCCGTGAATCCTCGCTCGGCAAAAGCACTGTCACTTCGTCGGCTTGGCTGCCTTGAGATTTGTGAATCGTCATCGCATGCGTGGTCTCGATATCGGAGAGCCGGCTAGTCGCGAAGTCCAGCGGACCGGCGGCGCCGGCGATGACGGCCCGAAGACCGTCGGCGCGGGCGATGACTACGCCGGTATCGCCGTTGTATACATGCAGCCCGTGGTCGTTGGCCGTAACCAGCAGCGGACGTCCTGGGTACCATTCAGACCACGACGGCTGGCCAGTCGCTTCGGAAATCCATTGCTCGACTTGCCGATTCCAGTGCCGCACCCCGTACGCACCTTCCCGGTGCGCGCACAGCAGGCGGTGCTCATCTAGGGTCGCCAACGCGACACCGTCGGCGCCGTACTGTGCTGCTTCGCGCAGCCGCAGTGCATGCGGCAACAGGACTGAACGCAAAACCTCGGTCGCGTCGTCGGTTTCGATGAACTCAATGTGCTCGGTGGCGGAATGCAACAGCTCGACCGCGCGACCCGCGTCACCGACTCGGATTGCCTGGGCCAGAAGGCCGATCGACTCGCCGAACCGGTGCGAGGTTTTCAGCGTCGCCACCCGCATATCGGTACGCGCCGAAATGCCGTCCACCAGGTCGGCCAGCACGGCGCCGGCTTCCACCGACGCGAGCTGATCGGCGTCACCAACGAGGATCAGCCGGGCGTCTGGGCGCACCGCCTCTAGCAGCCGCGCCATCATTGTCAGGGACACCATCGAGGTCTCGTCGACGACAATCACATCGTGCGGCAAGCGGTTTCCGCGATCGTGCCGAAACCGCGACGACGTGTCCGGCCGGCTGCCCAGCAGCCGATGCAGTGTCATCGCCTGGAGATCACCGAGGCGCGCCCGGTCGGTCGGATCCAACTTCGCCACCTCGATCTGCACAGCCTCCTGCAGCCGGGCCGCAGCCTTGCCGGTCGGCGCCGCCATCGCGATCCGCGGCCCAGGCGCACCGGCAAGCTGCGCTTGCTCGGCCAGCAGCGCGAGTAGCCGCGCAACCGTGGTCGTCTTCCCGGTTCCCGGACCACCGGTTAGGACTGTGACCGCCTGCGCCAGAGCAATTTCCGCTGCGCCGCGCTGCTCTTCGAAACCCGCCGGAAAAAGTCGCTCCGAGGCGGGCACATCGCCTGCCGGCTTGGACACCTGCAACGCCAACAAGTCTTCGCAGACCTGCTTCTCCTCGCGCCAATAACGGTCGAGATAGAGCAATCGTTCGTCATAGAGATGGAGAACCTGGCCGAGCAGCGTACTGTCCTGTACTCCCGCGAGCCACCCCTCTGGCTCGGGCCATGGCACGTCGTCGACGCCGACGTCGGACGCGATGGTCGCCAACTCGATGCAGACCGATCCGCTGCGAAGTCCGCGCACCAGCAGCGCGACCGCGAGCGCGACGCGTTCGTTCGACTCTTTGCCGAGGAAGCAGATCCGATCCGCCACGCGAACGTCGGAAACGTCCAGAACACCGGCCTCGTTGAATGTCTGCAATAAGCCGCTTGCGCCGACGGCCAGCTCGACGGCGGTGACGGTCACGCTGCCTGCCTTCCGTCGTCGAGCAGATCCGAGAGCGCGACCACCAGCCCGGCGGGTGGCTGCCAGCTGAACACGCCGCACGGCTGCCCGTCGATCACCGGGGTGTCGACGCCGCACATGCCCCGCACGAACAGATACAGTGTTCCGCCGAGGTGCAAACCAGGGTCGTAGTTCGGCACCCGCCATCGCAGGAAGCGATGCAGCACAACGGTATACAACAGCGCCTGTAGCGGATAGTCGGAGTGCAGCATGGCCTCGGCCAGCCGCGCGTGGTTGTAGTCGGCTGCGTTGTCTCCGAGGTAGTTGGTTTTGTAGTCCACCACCAGGTAGCGCTGATCGGGCAGGCGCAGCACCGCGTCGATCGAGCCGGACAGGTATCCGCGCAGGGACTGGTTGCCCAGCGCGGCCGAAGTCAGCCGATCGACGTAAGGCGCCACCGGATCTTCGTTCGGCAGAAAAGCGCGCAATAACTCACCGACGTCTGAAACCGACACATTCGGCGCGGCGCCGCGCAGATCACCGCCAGCTAACGGAATCTCGAAGTCCAACTCCCGCAACCGGTCTGCGAGCCCGATCTTTCGCAACGTCGAGCCATTCGCCGACGGGCCCAGCGGTGTGTCGTTCATCGGCACCAGCGCCGCCGCCAGTTCGGCGGACGTCACGTCCACCGACCACCAGTTCAACTCCCGCCGCGCCCAGGTCTCGAGTTCGGCGGCAAAGTCGGCGGCAGAAGGATCTGCCTTCTCCAGCACCGCATGCACCAGCGACCCGAACGTCGCGCCCCTCGGCAGCGCCGCCATAGGGGATAGCACCAAAGGCCCGGATGCGCTCTCGGTCAACGAAATATCGCCAGTCTCGTCATCGAGTTCGCCGACCTCCGGCTCGCTGGTGACTCCGACGGCCTCGCCCACCCGGATCAAACCGGAGTAGGACGCGCGCCGCCACCCGGTGTCGATGCTGCGGTGGAAATGCCGCATCTCCAGGCCCGTTGGCTCCGGCTTGGCAGGCACCGGTGGTGCTTCGGCCACCACCGAGTCCTCGATGACTGGACCACCGGCGGCTTCCCATTCCTGGAACCGAGCCATTGCGTCGTCGTCGGTGATCTTCGGGGGATCAGAGCGGCCGGGCACGTGCGCCTCACCGGGACGACGGCCACGCAGCAGCCGTGACAAACCGCCGTTGGGCTCGTCGCGGGCCGGTGCCCACCACGCCACCACCTGCGACTGGGCGCGCGTCATCGCGACGTAGCTCAGCCTGCTCACGTCGCTGGCGTCCTCCCGGCGGCCCTGCTGCTTGGCGGCGGCGACACCGGGACCGTTCTGACCGCCGACATACACGCAGCGCACTCCGTCCTCGTGAAACACCACGAGGTCGTAGTCCTGGACATTGCGATTGAACGCGAAGGGCACATATACGACCGGGAATTGCAGTCCCTTGGCCGCATACACCGTCATCACCTGCACCGCGGTGGCATCACTGTCCAGCCGACGGTTGCGTTCGGTTGCGCCGCTACGCTCTTCGCGTTGCTTGCGCAGCCAGTCGCGCAGTCCCGGCAAGCCCAATCGTTCGTGGTGCGCGACGTCTTGCAACAGCTGGGTGACGTGCGCGAGATCGGTCATCTGCCGCTCGCCCTCCTCCCAGGACAGCACCCGATCACCCATCCCGCGCAATTGCGCGGCTTCGTAGACGGCCGCGACGCCGCGTTCCCTGGCATGGGCGGCCCATTCGCGCAGTGTGTCGGCAACTCGATCCGTCAGCGGATCACCGCCGGCCACGAGGGTTTCCGCGGTTTCCCCGAAGAACACCGTCGCGGCGGCCGCGCGCACCATACCGGGGCGGTGCGGCTGGTCGAAGGCCTCCAGCAGGCAGAGCCAGTCGGCCGCGGCGTCGGAGGTGAACACGTCGGTATTGCCGGTGTAGACCACCGGAATGCCCGCGTCACATAGCGCCTGGAAGCAGACCTCGGCGTCTCTATGCCGCTCGACGATCACCGCGATGTCGCGAGCCCGCAGGGGATGACCGTCGAACGTCGCACAGCTGGCCAGCAATGCACGGATATCGGCGGCGAGGTCGGCGCTGATGTGCTCCCGCAACGCAGCGATAGGCGGGTTCTGAACACCATTGCGGCCCAGCGTCGGTCGCGCAACGACCCGCAACCGGAACGGATCGTTATGCGGCGCACCGGCGAGTCGATGACCCCGGTGCTGGGCCTCGACATCGTCCACCACGATTGCGGCATCACCGAGCTGGGCCCCGCGCAGCACTACCTGCAGTCGGTCCAGCAGTGCGGAGTCACTGCGCCAGTTGGTGGCCAACGTCTTCTGCTCACCCGCCGTCTTGGCCGCCTCCAGATAGGTCACCACGTCCCCGCCGCGAAACGCATAGATGGCCTGCTTGGGATCACCGATCAGGATCACCGTGGAGTGTCCGCTGAACGCGCGGTCGATCACCTGCCATTGGACTTGGTCGGTGTCCTGGAACTCGTCGACCATGACGATGGGCCAGCGGTGGCGCATGCGCGCTCGCGCGGGGGAGTCGTCGGTGTCCAGCGCGGCAGCCAGTCGGCTCAGCAGGTCGTCATAGCTCAGGACGCCGAGGCGCCGCTTGCGGTTTTCCAGTTCGGCCAGAACGTCTTTCGCGAAATCGACGCGGGCGGCGGCCTCCGAGCCTGGGTCCGGGGCCCGGGGCCGTAGCTCAGCTGCTGGGTTGTTGACCACCTCGCGGGCCAACTTCAGGGCAGCGCCGTACTGCAGCAGTGGATCATCGCGCTCCTGGCCGAAGTGGGCAAGATACAAGTCGTCGACGATCTCGGTCGTGAGGTCGTCGAGGCTTTCCAGCAGGGTGACATTGGAAGCGGTGTCGCCCGCCACGCCGAGCGACTTCAGCACCAGCTGGCAGAACTGGTGTGTGGTGGCGATCGTCGCCGCGTCGAAACCAGCCAGCGCATCGCGCAGCCGCTGCTTCCGAGCCGTGCGCTCGTCGTCGCTACCCTGCAGTAGGTAGGCCACCACCTGGTTGTCACCGACCGTCGACGGATCGTCGAAAGCGAGGACAGCATCCGCGATTTGGCGGCGTACCCGCTCGCGAAGTTCTTGGCTGGCCGCTCGACTGAACGTGATGAGCAGCATCTGATCCAGCGTCGCCTTGTCCTCAGCGAGATAACGTGTCACCAGACCGGCTAACGCGAACGTCTTGCCGGTGCCTGCGCTGGCCTGCAGCACGGTGGTGCAGCGTTCGGCCGGCAACAGCCCGAGCAGGTCGAAAGGCTCCATCAGATCGGGATCCTTTCGGCGCGCAGCATCGGCAGCCAGAGTCGGCAGGCATATGCACCGAGTCGGTTGTCTTCGCTGTCGAACTCCTCACCCGGCCGCAGCGGTGTCATCAGATCAGACAACCACGCGTCGTTGCCCCAGGCCCGCACATGGGCCGGCGACTGGTCCTCCCCGGGGTATAGACCGCTTCTCCATCGATATCCCGCGGCCTGTACGGGGTCGTCGCCTTCGTGACGTGCGACGGCCCACGCGTACGAGGTCTTGACGGGCAGGGGGAGCGGCTCGCGGCGGCCAGCGTCGTAGATCGCCACCAGCTCACGCAGCACCTCGACGGCGTCACCATCGGGCCGGCCTATTTCCTCCACCCGCGGATTCACACCTCGCTTCGGACGTCCGATGCACGCCGCTGACCAGTCTTGGCCCGAATCGCGAGCGAACAACGCCAGCAACGGGATCCAGGACTTCAGCAGGTGTTTGCCGTCCAGTTTGGAATAGGTCACCGATACCAGGCGATGGCCGTACACGGCTGGCACCGTTCCGCTGAGGCGCCGTCCGCCGCCGAGTTCGATGTCGACGTCATACGGCTTCGGATCCATAGTGCGGTATTGCTGCGCCTCGGTCGCCAGGAGGTTGGCCTGATCGCGGATCTCGGTAGCCTTGCGCCAACCCAGCTGTCCCGGCGGCAGCGTGCCGCGACGCCATTCCGCCTGGCGTGCTTGGTCAGCGGTCATGCCGCGCAGGATGTCGCCGAGTATTCGGTCGCCAACCGACCACTCCTCGAAGTTGTCCAGGTCCACCGGCATGGCGTCTTGGACGCCGTCGACGTCACGCGGCAACGTGAATTCCAGTGCCCGGAAGAACCCTTTCACCGGGTCTTTGAAAAAGCCGATCAAGTCCGCGAGGATGACGTCGTCGGCGGGTGGCGGCGGCAGCGGTCCGGAGATGAACAAGGGTTGTTCGTTGCGGTCGGCGGCGCTGGCCTGTGCCGCTCGGAGTGCAGTCGGGTCGAAGCTGAACGGGACGTTCGGCACCAGTTCGCCGGGGATCACATTGCGAATGTCGAACGGCTGCAATGGATGCTCCACGACGATGCGCGTCCGGATCTTCTCCGTGGTGGTCATGTCGAGGGTGTCCAGCAGTTCGTCCAGCGGCACCGCGGGCGGACGGGGCTGGCCCGAGTACTGATTGGCTCCGGTGTAGGTGATGACTAGTTTCTCGGTGGCCGCGCCGATGGCGTCCAGCAGCAACTGGCGATCCTCAGAACGGATGTCACGTTCGCCGGTCATCGGGTCGCGGGCCAGTACGTCGTCACCGTCGACGACGCCCAGGCGCGGGAAGACGCCGTCATCGAGACCGACGAGGCAGACCACCCGATGCGGCACGGATCGCATCGGCACCATCGTGCACACGGTCAGGGTCCCGGTGCGGAAGTTGGCCCGGGTCGGGCGCCCGGCAAGGTGTTGGTCGAGCAGTGCGCGGATGTCGGGCAGCCGCAGCGATGTGTTGGCGCGAGAACCAGCCTGCTCCAACACTCCCGCGAACTCACGCTCCACCTGCCTTGATTGCCACGCGTCGGAATCGTTGACCCGCGTCAACGTCGTGATTCCGTCATTCAAGCCATTGAGCCAATCGCGCAACGGTCGCGCGCCGGACAGCGAGTCGGCTGCATGTTCGAGCCGGCAGACGAATTCGGCCAGCTGTCCGGCCAATTCGACGCGGTTGCTGCTGACGTCATCGAGGGGCAGTGCGTTGTCGATCCAGGCATGCGCATCGTCGGACATCGCGACGCCGGCGAGAATGCGGTCGATCCCGAAACGCCATGTGTTATGGACGAAGTCGACGTGGTACGGCCGCCGATGTTCCTGATCGAAGCCCCACCGGATGTTCGCCTGCCGCACCCAGCGAGTAATGGACTCCAGGTCGTCATCGGTGAAAGCGAACCGGGCTCGCACCGGTGCGGTCTCCGCGATGTTGAGGACCTCGCTGGCCGTCACTCGACCATCGGCCAACGCCAGCAACTGGGAGGCCAGGCCGAGCAGCGGATTGGTCTGGATCAGCGACCGGTCGGCGAGCTTGACCCGCAGTCGGTGGGCGGGATGCGCGCCGTGCACGACGTCGCCGAGGCCGAAGTCGGCGACGATCAGCGGTGCATAGGTCTCGATGTCTGGGCACATCACCAAGATGTCGCGTGGCTCCAACGTTGAGTCGTCTTGTAGGAGGCCGAGCAGCACCTCACGCAAGACGTCGACTTGACGGGCCGGGCCGTGACAACTGTGCACCTGCACCGAGCGGTCACCGTCGCTGAGCTTACGACCTTGTGGCCGAACGGTATTGGCGGCGATATCGGACTGCAACCAGCCGAGCAGGGTGCTCTCGCGGTTCTCGTTAGGCAGATATTCGTCGGTTTGCAGATCGGTCGGCAGGCTGCGTTGAAGTTCGCGGAGGTCGCGGCCGAGCGTGGCCAACAGCGGATGGTCGACCTCGCGGTGGCTGGTGTCCTCGCGGCGGGGGATAGTGCCGTGATGTCCGTCGAGCTTCTGCCACAATGCGTCGCTGGGGTGGGGCAGCCACAGGTGCAGATCGTGATGGGTGGACAACGCCTGCAGCAACTCGATGTCGGTGCACGCCAGGCGGGTGTGCCCGAACAACGACAGCCGTGCTGGCAGTTCGCTCGGCCCTTCGCGCAGCCGGGCGAGGGTCTTCTGGTGACGTGTGTGCGGGGGATCGGCGTCCATGCGCTCGACCAATGCCCGCCAGAGTTCGGGTTGCCAGGCTAGGTCGGTGTCGAGATCTGGCGCGTTGCCATCCAGCCAGTCGATGAGCAGTTGCGGACGCTGGCGGGCGTAGGAGGTGAACAATCCGGCCAGCCGTCGCGCCACCGAATATCGCCGGCCTTGCCGCAGCTCTGCTTCGTCACCGGTGTGGAAGTGGCCGAGGTGCCGTGCCAGGATGCGGCACCAGGGTTGATCCAGCGAGGCGTCGACGACTTCCAGCAGCGGCCACGTCATCGCGTCGGGTGCCCAGGGATCGTCGTCGACCGTGCCGGTGATTTCGGCGATCAGCGAGCCCGGGCTGCGGAACGCGACACCCGCGCACACCCCGTCGCCGCCGCGGCCGGCGCCAAGGACGTGTGAGAGCCGCTGGCTCAGCCACCGCTCCACGCCGCGCGCCGGCACCAAGACGAGCTCTTCGGCGAACGCATCGGGTAGCGGGTTGGCCAGCAGGGCGCCCAGCCCATCGGCCAGCAGATCGGTGCGCTCGGCACGGTGGAGATGAAGTGCCATCGCGGGTCACCATAGAACGTCGCACCGTCGTCTCGCGTCGGGTTCGGCTGTCGTACTCACGAGCTATCCAATGGCCGCTAATGCCGAGATGTACCCGGAGCTAACGCCGCAGGTGACCGAGGTGCTCACCGTCGACGGGTGGGTGCACTCCCCGGACGCCAGCGTTGATACGCCCCGATCCAGACCAAGCAGCTGGGAATGGCACGCAATGTGGCGGATTGGCTGTGACTACGGCTGCGACGCTGAATCTGCGTCGCCGATCAGCTGGGAACGAGCACTCGGCCGGGATTCATCCCTCACGGCGACAAGCATCATGTCGAACAGCCGGTCCGCGTGCTTCGCAGTCATTCCGATGGCGGTCGCGCCGAAGCGGTCTCGATCGCGAGCAGGACAGCATGTACCTTCGCGCGGGATCCGGTCCAAACCGCTCACGTCGGCGCGGAAGTACACCGACGCCAGCAACCACAGGCCCGGCAAACTGATCGCGGATGTAATCGGGGTCGCGCTGGTCGAGATCGGCCTTCGGAACGCGCGAGGCTACCTGTTGTCGCGCCCAATCCACGACATCGCCGAGTTCGGCCGCGCCGAAGATTATGACACCAGGCGGGCAAACGAAACCAATGCTTAGTGTCAGCCGCGCGCCCCGCCGCAACCCCCTACGTAAGATCGGTTGTGAGCCCTCTGG
>NZ_JBAPRN010000305.1:0-8952 GCF_049281135.1 Mycobacterium sp.
CGCCATAGTTGACCTGCATGCTGTTGTCGCTGTTGTAGAAGTACGCCGGTTCGATTCCCTGTGCCGTTGCGGCGCTGGCGGCCAGCGCGGTCACCGCCGTTGCGCATATCGCCGAAGCTTTCGGGATGAGTTTCATGGAGTGGCCCCTGCTTCCCGTCGAATGTGGCTGACGCATCGTCCAGCCATTCTGCCGCCTATCGCGACCGGATACCCGCTTATCGGAGGTCTATTCGCCACGCGTCCGGGGCCTTGACGGGCGCCGCACGGGGCTGCTAAACATGGCGTGCGCCCGAAATTGGGCGATCGCCCAAAACGCTGCAAACGGAGGGGTGGCGCTACCGGTCGACGTCGGCAGCTGCCTGAAGTAAGGAAGCATCCATGACCGTCGCACATGAAACCGACGTCTACTACGACCCCTACGACACGGGGATCAACACCGATCCGTATCCGACCTTCGCGCGGCTGCGCGAGGAAGCGCCGATCTACTACAACGAGCAGTACGACTTCTGGGCCATCTCAAGGCATTCCGACGTCGAACAGGCGCTGGCGAACTGGCAGGTCTTTTCCAGCCGGCGCAGTGACATCCTGGAATTGGTGAAGTCGAAATTCGACATGCCCGGTGGCGTGATGATGTTTCAGGATCCCCCCGAGCACACCACGCTCCGCGGTCTGATGTCGCGGGTGTTCACCCCGCGCCGGATGGCCGAGATCGAAGATCAGATTCGGGCCTATTGCGTGGGATGCCTGGACCCGCTGGTCGGTTCGGGAGGATTCGACATCATCGCCGAGCTCGCGTCGATGATGCCGATGCGGGTGATCGGAATGCTGTTGGGGATCCCCGAGTCCGAGCAGATCTCGGTGCGCGACGCCAACGACGCCAATCTGCGCACCAAGCCCGGGACTCCGCTCAAGGTCGCCAACGCCGACTCCATCGCCGACGGACGCATCTACGCCGACTACGTCGAATGGCGGTCCAAGAACCCGTCCGACGATCTGATGACCGCGCTGCTCAACGTCGAATTCGACGACGAGGATGGCGTGCACCGCAAGCTCACCCGGAAAGAGGTACTGCATTACACCCAGGTGGTCGCGGGCGCGGGCAACGAGACGACGGGCCGGCTGATCGGCTGGCTGGCCAAGGTACTCGCCGAACATCCCGACCAACGCCGGGAAATCGAGCAGGATCGGTCACTGCTGAATCGCACTGTCGATGAGACGCTGCGGTTCGAGCCCACCGGGCCGCACGTGGCCCGGTGGATGGCAGAGGATTTCGAGTGTTACGGCACCACCATCCCGGCCGGCAGCGCGATGCTGCTGTTGTTCGGCGCGGCCAACCGCGACCCCCGCCGATACACCGACCCGGACCTTTTCAACATTCATCGCGACAACATCTCGCACATCACCTTCGGCAAGGGTGTGCACTACTGCCTGGGAGCCAACCTCGCCCGACTGGAGGGCCGCGTCGCGCTGGACGAGATCCTCAACCGCTGGCCCGAGTGGGATATCGACTACGACACAGCACAACTCGCGTCGACGTCGACCGTGCGCGGGTGGGAGAAGCTGCGGATCCTGCTGCCCTGATAAGGGCTACGCATAGAGCCGGCAGCGGCCGACGAGGATTTCTGCCAGCTGTTCCGGCGCACTGACCATCATCATGTGACAGCCCTTCATCTCGATCAGCGCCTGCACGCCGCCGAGCGCTTCGATATTCTTTCGTTGCACATTCGGGGCGAGCGCACGATCGCCCAGGGTGAGTATCCAGGTGCGAGGAATGTCATGAGGCATTCCGCGCCAAGACACTTTCTCCGTCAGCATGTGGAGTGATTCCGGATAGAGCTTGCCGCGCATGAATCGGCGGCGGTGTGCCGGAACCCCGTTCATGTACGCGAAACGCGCTAGCAAGCTTGGTGTTTGGCGTGGCACACCTCTTTTCGCGAAGCGTCGAGCGATTTTTGCGAGTAGCCATGGCAAGGTATCCACCAGTGTCTCGCCTTCGGGCGGAAGGAACGACGCAGCGAAGATCAGTTCGCGGACTCTGGCGGTTCCCAACTTGCTTGCCATACCGGGCAGCGTCATGCCGCCGATTGAATGGCCAACGATAACGATGTCCGTCAACCCTGTGCTCTCGATGTCGCCGATGAGCGAATCGACGCAGTCAGCGATCGACATCTCCTTCAGGTTGCCAGGCTTGCCCCGCCGCCCGGGCATGTCGAGGGCAAGCACGGTTAAGTCCGGTGCCAACCGCTGGATCTCATCGGTCGTGAGCTTCCAAGAATCGGCCGCGAGTCCGCCCCCGTGTACAAGGACCAATGCGGGCAGTGCCATGGCGCGCCTCCTCGAGCGCCGCGAGTCGCGCGCTCAGGATCGCATGGTAAATCCGGCAACGATGCGGCGAGGGGGATTAACCCTAATCCGCGCCGTGGCCGCGATGGGCCTTGGGCTCCGGCATTTCGAATCGGTCCAGGAAGCGGTTCACCAGTGCGACGGCCTCCTGGTGGCCGCCCGAAGAGCCCAGTCCCTCTTCAAGGATCAGGGTGCGGCCGATCGCGGCGATGACAACGGCCAGCCCGGCCGGCGGATATTCGTTCGCGTCGAGGTGATGTTCGCGGACGATGAAATTCAGTGCGGTGATCTGCATTTCGCGCCAACGCTCCGACCAGGCCGCGATCTCTGCGCGGATTTCCTTGCGGTGGTTGGCAAGTCCCATGAACTCCAGCAGCAATCGGGTGTCCTTGGGTGCGATGAGGGTATCCCAGAACGCATGCAGTGGTCGGTCGGACGCTAACGCCTTCTGCTGACTTTCCAGGTATCCCGCGGCGCCAATCCGGAAAACCGCCAGATACAGCTCGTCCATGGTCGGGAAGTAGTAGTGCACCAGAGCCGGTTTGACCCCGGCCTGGGCCGCGACCCGGCGTGAGGTGGCCGCGGCATAACCCTCCTCGACCATGATCTGACTCGTCGCGGCGATCAGCATGTCGCGCGTGCTGGAGTCGCGTGCCTTAGGTCGGGTGGATGCGGTCACCTTGGGAGTCCTATCACACCGCCGGCTCAGCGACCATCTCAAAGAAGGCGGCACCCGAGTCCGGGATCCGGTTCTGCTTGAACACGTTGACGGCGTAGGAGACCAGGATCATCGAATACAGCAGGTGCAGCAGAGTTGCCGCGTCGTCGGGCAAGTCGTCGATATCGAGACCGTTGAGATAGGCGATCGCCTTCTCGGCCCGCGGCGCCACCGCATCGTAGAAGTTGACCAGCTCGTCGAAAGGCTTCGACAGCCGTGCTTCGTAGCGTTGCGCCCGAGTCGGCAGCGCCCAGTCGACGACAAACGGCTCGAGGTCGGAGAATTCCTGTGGCAGTGGCACTATGCCTCCCGCGTGCTGTTGGCCGACTGATAAGCGCCGACGGTGTCACGGATGACCGTGTGGAACTGGCGGATGAGCAACTCCTGGTCGCTGAGGTGGAAGGTGTTCTGCGCTCGTGTTTTCAGTGCAGAATGGGTGGCCTCGATGGTGTTCACGTCCTGCATGGCGAACTCGATCGTACTGTCGACCACCAATTCCTGCGCAAGGCGATCGGCGGCGTTCGCCGGCCGCACGAAGTACAGGTCGATCTCGTAGATGTGCGAGTCGACCGTTTCTGGCCAGTAGGTGTACGTGATGTAGTAGCCGCGTGCCCAGATCTGGATCGAAATGTTCGGGAAAAGCCAGAACTGGTCGTTGCCCCACGATGCGATGTTGCCGCGGTTGAGGAAATCGGCTCCATCGTTGTCGAGTCCGATGTCGGGAACGTCGTCGGGACCGAAAAGCCCTGCGCGGAACAGCTTGTAGACCCAGCGCTGGTCCTGGCGGGCGGGTCCGGCGGTGCCAGGTTCACGGGCTGGCAGTGGCGGCGGCCCGGGAACCGAGGTGAGCATGTGCGGGCGGAACAGCTCGTAGTGGTAGGAGTCGACGGGCGGCACCATCTTCTCGGCCTTGGCGACGTCCGGGTCGATGAAACGGCCGTGCACGTACGGCGGGTGATACCACTCGCATACCGAGTCGACGGCAAGTTTCCAGTTGCCGTTGATCCGAGTCGAGAAGCCGTAGTGCTGGGTCATCTTCTCGAATGGATAGCCTTCGATGGGCAGCAGTCCGTCGCTGAGGAAGCTGCGCAACGGAACCGGGTCGTCAGCGAGATTGATGAAGATGAAACCCGCCCACACCTCGCAATGCACCGGGGGCATCCGCAGCGAGTTCTTGTCCAAGTTGAAGAACTCGCCCTCGTTGGTGATGTGGTTGACCTTGCCGTCCAAGCCGTAACGCCAGCCGTGGTACTTGCAGGAGAACGCGCGGCAGCTCCCCGAGGATTCCTCGCCGGGGTGTTCCTGCCAGACCACCTTGGTGCCGCGGTGAGCGCACACGTTGTGAAACGCGTGCACCGTGTCGTCGAGGTCACGCGCGATCACAATTGAAGCAAGCCGCCCGGGCAGATCGCGGGTGAAGTAGGAGCCCTTGCGCGGTAGCCGTTCGATTCGCCCGACGCACAACCAGTTTCGCTTGAACACGGCTTCGCGTTCGGCGGTGAAGAATTCCTCAGAGATCGAGTCTTCGTAATTGACCGGGGCTGTCCCCAGTTCGGGGTAGTCGGTGGTGAACTTGCCCCGCCCGGTCGACAATCGTTGTTGGATGCTGGTCACGGGGGCACTCCTTCGTTGCGTTGACCGCCATTACTCCAAGGTTCCTGGTCCCAAGCTCGATCGAGTGGCGCCATCTCGCCGCCGAACGGGAAAAACGCACGCTGTGCGTAGGTTTCGCGGGCCAAGCCGTGACCCAGCTCGTCGATGAATGCCCGCTTGAGCGGGTTGGTAAAGAGTTGACGCGAGTAGCGCAGCGTCAGCGGTGGGCGCTTGACGAGCTCGCGGGCCAGTTCCCAGGCTCGGTCCAGCACTCGGTCTTTGGCCAGCACCTCGTTGACCACGCCCCAATCCTTGGCTTCGGCTGCCCCGAGCTTCATGCCAGTCAACAGGAAATAGCGAGCACGGGTGTGGCCGGCCAGAAAGCTCCAGATCACATGCTGGCCGTCGCCGGGCACCTGGCCGCGGGGGAAGTGCGATGCGTCCTGGAAGTAGGCGTCCTCGGAGGCCAGCACGATATCGCCGAGCAACGGCACCTCGGAATGCATGTTGCACGGACCGTTGACAGCGCTGATCATCGGCACGTCGACGTCGAGCACGTTGGTGATCAACTGCCTTGCATACCAGGCCTTTTCGTCGAGCTTGTTCAGGCCGCGGGTGCCTGGCATCAGCAGGTAGTCGGGCTTTTCGACCGGATCGCCGTTGGGCATCCGCCCCCAGTTGGCGTTGTAGTTCTCGCCGGTGCCGGTGTGGATGAGCACCTTGATCTCGCGGTCGCCGGCGATGTCGGCGAATGCATCCGACATCTGGTCGTGCGCCCGCCAGTCCCACACCAGGCTGTCGCCGTTGGTGTGGCACTGCATGAGCAAGATGCCGTCATCGGAGAGTTCGAATCGATAGTTCGGGTACCGGTCGTGGTACTCGCTGTATCGGGTCCGCTTTGCCATTGCGTCGTCTCACTCCTGCGGTGGTCATGCCGGCGCCATCACTATTTGAGCGATCGCCCAATAGTTAGGTGCCATGTTTACATCTCCGCACGCAGTGGTCAAGGTTTAGCGGCCGCTGAGCCGATCCACAACCGGAGCGAACGACTCGATCTGCGACTGCTGTACCGTGACGTAATTGACGCCGAGCGAATCCCGTTGCGAATACAGCATCTCCACAACGGTTTCCAGCGAGCCGATCATGACGTTGGGATGTTCGCGCAGCACGTCGGCCGAAATTCCGGTCGACGACGCCGCTCTCGCCAGCTCGGCTTCGGGGTCGTCGGTGATCGCCGTGAAGTAGGGCGAACTCTCAATTTCCAGCCCGCCGTAGCGCTCTCCGGCAGCGGCCCGGACCACGTCGATCCGGCGTTGCGCCACGGTGTATGGATCCAGGCCTTGGGCGTCGCGCGCCACAAACGGCACGCTGGACATGCAGACGATGTCGGCTTCCCGGCCGGCGAACGACAGCATCCGCGGTCCGCCGCCGCCGATCATGATCGGCGGATGCGGGCGCTGCACCGGGCGCGGCCGGCCCGCGTAGCCGCGCACCTGAACGATCTGGCCGGCATAGTCCAACTGCTCGCCGTCCCAGTGCGCCTTGATCAGCGACACCACCTCGGCGAGCTTGGCGATTCGCCGCACCGGTCGGTCGAAGGTCAAACCTATTGCGTTGTATTCGGTTTCGCTCCAGCCTGCTCCGATGCCCATCTCCAGCCGACCATCCGACAGCAGATCCAGGGTTGCGGCCTCTTTGGCCAACACGGCCGGCACGTGATAGTCGATGCAGAACACCCGACACCCAATGCGAAGCGTCTCGCTGACGGCGGCCGCCGCAGCCATCGCCGCGATCGGCGCGAGGTCTTGACGAGGGGTGCGCGCGACTTTCTGCGCGGGACCGGGACCCAGATAGTGGTCGGCGAGGAAAAGCGTTGAGTACCCGAGATCTTCGACCTTGCGAACGGTATCGCGCCACGCACGTCCGCCGGTTGCGTTGGTCGCCTGCACGGCGAAGCGAAACGGTGGCCTGTCCATGGGCTTGACCATAATCGACGCGGAATGATAGGCATGACTAGTTTGGGCAGTCGCTCAGGAAAGTTGCCAAGAAGGGTCGTAGCGAACTTGAAGACCGCGGTCGTGACGGGCGGTGCCTCGGGGATTGGTCGCGCCGTCGCCGAGCGGTTGCGCAGCGACGGATTTCAGGTGGCCGTCATCGACGTGTCGCCCACTGACGGCGAGTTCGGTCACGTCGCCGATGTCACCGACCGCGCGCAGGTGGACGCCGCCGTCGCGGCGATTCGGGAGAAGTTCGGCCCGATCCTGGTGCTGGTCAACGCGGCCGGGGTGGAAGGCTTCCAGAAGTTCTCCAAGATGACGTTCCCGGAGTGGTCGAAGGTGATCGACGTCAACCTCAACGGTGTATTCCACACCATCCAGTCGGTGCTGCCCGACATGGTCGAGGCCGGCTGGGGTCGCATCGTCAACATCTCGTCGTCCAGCACGCATTCTGGCCAGCCATTCATGGCGCACTACGTGGCGGCCAAATCCGCGGTGAACGGCCTCACCAAATCGCTGGCTCTGGAATACGGCCCGTCGGGCATCACCGTGAACGCCGTCCCGCCGGGGTTCGTGGACACACCGATGCTGCGCAGCGCGGAAAGCCGACACCTGCTCGGCGGAACCGTGGAGGACCACATCAACCGCACACCCGTGCGTCGGGTGGGCCGGCCCGAGGACATCGCTGCCGCGTGCGCATTTTTCATTTCCGACGAGGCCAGCTACATCACGGGGCAGATACTCGGCGTCAACGGCGGTCGAAACACCTGAGAGGACCAGATGTACCAGAGGGACCAGAGGGACCAGCTTTTCATCGATGGGAAATGGGATGGTGCCCACGGTGATTCCGTCATCACCGTGATATCGCCGCACAGCGAGGCCGAGATCGGTCGCGCGGCGTGTGCGGGGCCGGGCGACGTCGACCGGGCTGTCCAGGCTGCCCGTGCGGCGTTCGACACCGGACCGTGGCCGCGGATGCAACCGAGCGAACGGATCGAGGCGATCGGGCGCCTGGCGGCCGTCTACAAGGAACGGCGAGCCGACATGGCGGCACTCATCTCTGCCGAGATCGGTGCCCCGATCAGCTTCGCGAAAATGGCGCAGGTCCGGCTTCCGCTGACCATGATGTCGGCGTTCTGCGGTATCGCCGGTAGCTACCAATGGCAGCAGGACCGTCCGGGGTTGTACGGCAAGGACATTCGGATCAGGAAGCAACCGGTCGGGGTTGTCGCCGCGGTGGTGCCGTGGAACATGCCGCAGTTCCTGACCGTTGCCAAGGTCATCCCGGCGCTGTTGGCCGGGTGCACGGTGGTGCTCAAACCGGCGCCCGAGTCGGTGCTCGATGCGCTGCTGCTCGCTGACCTGGTCGCCGAGGCGGATCTGCCGCCGGGTGTGTTGAACGTGGTGACCGGTGGCCGCGACGTCGGCGAGCTGCTGGTGAGCCACGCCGGCTTGGACAAGGTCTCCTTCACCGGATCGACGGCGGCCGGCCGGCAGGTCGCGCTCGCGTGTGCGGCGGGGCTGAAGCAGGTCAGCCTCGAACTGGGCGGCAAGTCCGCGGCCATCGTGCTCGACGATGCTGATCCGTCGGCTGTTGCCACCGGCATACAGATGGCCAGCCTGGCCAACAGTGGCCAGGTCTGCAACGCGCTGAGCCGGATACTGGTGCCCGCGGCTCGCGAGGCCGAGTTCGTCGACGCGCTGGCGGCGGCGATGGAGTCGATGCCGGTCGGCGACCCCGCCGACCCCAACACCCAGATCGGCCCGCTGGTGGCGCAGCGTCAGCAAGAACGCGTCCGCGGCTACATCGAATCGGGCCGCAGCGAAGGGGCACGCCTGGTGGTCGGCGGTGCCGACATGCCCGATGGCCTGGACACCGGCTGGTACGTCCGGCCGACGTTGTTCAGCGACGCCAACAACGACATGCGGATTGCGCGCGAGGAAATCTTCAGCCCGGTGCTGACCGTAATCTCCTACCGCGACGAGGACGAGGCAATTCAGATCGCCAACGACACCGAGTACGGGCTGGCCGGGTCGGTGTTCACCGCCGACACCGATCGCGGATATGGCGTGGCCGCGCGCGTGCGATCAGGCACCTTCGGCGTCAACGAGGGCTACATCATGGATCCCGCCGCCCCCTTCGGCGGCGTCAAGAACAGCGGCTACGGTCGTGAACTCGGGGTCGAGGGAATCGACAGCTACACCGTGAGTCAATCGATTTCGGCTGCGGCGCAAGCGAACTAGTGCTTGCCGCCGCCGACTTCGGCGGGCAGCGGCGGAGGTAACGGCGCCGTCGACGAC